>DATFQY010000078.1:0-28331 GCA_035263845.1 Thermoanaerobaculia bacterium
TGCATCTACCCGTGGTACACACTGGGGACGAGCGGGTACCACTACGGAGTGGATTTCCCGGACAACCTGAAGGACTTCGGGCAGGCGGACCAGTTCGCGCAGACGACCAAGTGCGGAGGCCCCTTCGGGCCCAACTCGACCTACTGCGTGACCCTGCTGAAGTAGGAAGCCCGGGGGAGCTGGGCTCCCGCGGTGTCCCGATTACGCGTGGAGGGTCTGGTAGCGGGCCATCAGGACTTCGCGCGGCTCCGTGTGGGCAGGGTCCACGAGAATGCAGTCGGAGACCGGGCAGGCGTCCACGCACTGGGGAGAATCGAACGCTCCAGCGCACTCGGTGCAGCGTTCGTGGTGGATGACGTAGAGGTTGTCGCTGGCCGCGATCGCCTGGTTCGGGCAGGTCGGCTCGCAGTTCCCGCAATTGATACACGTCTCGGTGATCACCATCGCCATGGGGCTTCTCCTTTTCGCGTGACAGCGTGCCACGCGGGCTCCCGGAGGAACCTGATGCAAAGCCATCAACCCGGCCCCGGCGCGAAATTGATTCCTTTGCATCAGGGAGCTCGCCGCGGATCCCTCTAGCGTTGTCTCGACATCCGGGGCAGACCCTCCTTTGCCCTGAAAAACCCTCCGCCCCCGCGCTCGGTCCGCCCGCCGACGCGGGGGCAAATCTTTTTCGGCGTGTTAAGGTTCCCGCGTGCCGCCGAGGCGCGGAAGGCGCGGACCGCTTTATTCCTCCGACCTCCTGCAGTCGCCGCTCTACTCGCGCACCTGCAAGGATGCGTTCCGCGTCATGGAGCGGTTGGCTGCTTCGTCGGCGGCCCGCGCCGGGGCCACTCGCAGTCGCGCGGCGCTTGCCGAGGAGACCGGCCTCTCCTTTCCGGCGCTCGAACAGGTCCTCCACTTCCTCGAGATCGCAGGGTTCCTTCGCGCGGGCCGCGGCACGTCCGGGGGTGTGCGCCTCGCCCGGCCGGCGCCGCGGATCTCGCTTCTCCAGGTCGTGCGCGCGATCGACGGAACGGGGCTGTGGGGCCGCTGCATCCTGGGTTTCGAGGAGTGCTCCGATGAGATCCCCTGCCCCGCACATCCCGCCTGGAAGACGACCCGGGCCGTGCTCGAGGCTCATCTGGACGGTCAGTCGATCGCCGACTTGGCGCGGACTCTCAAACGCAGGCGCCTCACGGGCGGCCCGCCCCGCCCGCAGTTTGCGATCGTGCCCGCCGCGCGCCCCTCGCCTGGGGCGGTGGCGCTGGACGTGACGGGGGACCGATGAGAAGCGAGAAGGAGATTCGGGACGAGGTCCGCCGCGTGCGCGACCGCGGGAAGATGCTCTCGGGGTTCTGGGTGGCCGAGCTCGCCGCGGCGGCGTACTCGCTGGAGTGGGCGCTCTCCAAGCACGACAAGCCTCCCTCCGAGGACATCGGCTCGGGCGAAAGCGCGCAGGGCCGCATCGCCGCCTCGATGGTGAAGGCCGCGGAGAAGGAGGCCGCCGCGTCGGCGAAGAAGAAGGCCCCCGCGGAGAAGAAGCCCGCCGCGCCGGCGAAGTCGAAGGGCTCCCTTCACCGCGTGAAATAAGATCCGGCCGATCCCCTTCCGGAAAACCTGCCGCATGAAGCTCGACCTTCACACGCATTACTACCCGCCCGGGTACTTCGAGGCGATCCGGGACACGCCGGGAGACTTCTCCTTCGGGACCGACGCGGCGGGCCGGACGATCATCCAGCACCGCGGGGTCCGCTTCTTCGGCATCACGCCGCCGATGACAGACCCGGCCCGGCGGCTGGCCGAGATGGACCGGGTAGGCATCGACGTCGAGGTCGTGTCGCTCTCGACGCCCAACGTCTTCTTCGCGGACGCCGGCCGCCAGCCGGAGATCGCGAGGATGGTCAACGACGGCTACGCGGAGCTCCTGGCCCGCTACCCCGGGCGCTTCCTCGCCTTCGGCTCCATCCCGATGGATTCGCCCGACGCGGCGCTGAAGGAGCTGGAGCGCTGCATGAGGACGCTGCGTTTCCAGGGCGTCATCCTGCTCTCGAACATCCGCGGGCGGGCCCTGACGGATCCGGCGTACCGCCCCTTCTTCGAGGAGGCGAACCGGCGCCGGCTCTGCGTCTTTCTCCACCCGATGCTGCCCGTCCAGTCCGAGCCTTTCCGGGAGTACTGCCTGGGGCCGCTCGTCGGTTTTCCCTTCGACACGACGCTCGCGGTCGCGCGGATGTGCTTCGACGGGATGCTGCGCGACCTGCCGGACATCCGCTGGATCGTCGGGCACCTCGGCGGCGCGGTCCCGTACCTGATGGAGAGGCTCGACAACGGCTACCGCGACTTTGCCGAGTGCCGCGCGAAGATCGACGAGCTCCCCAGCGTCTACTTGAAGCGCCTCTACTACGACACCGTGACGTTCTCTTCGCACACCCTGACGATGGTGCGCGGATTAGTCGGCGCGGACCACATGGTGATGGGAAGCGACTTTCCACACCTGCTCGGCTCGATCGACCGCGCGGTCTCCTCGATCGAGTCGCTGGACATCGCGGCCTCCGAGAAAGAACAGATCTTCAGCGGCACAGCCCTCTCGATCCTCGGCAACCTGCAACCGTGACGGCCCCGGCACCCCGGTTCGTCAGGGCCGTGGGGCTGGCGGGTCTGATCGCGATCGCCGTCAACGGCGTCGTCGGGTCCGGGATCTTCGTGCTCCCGGCGACGGCCGCGGCGATCGCCGGCGCCGCGTCTCCCTCCGCGTACGTGCTGGCGGCGATCGTGATGGCGCTCGTGGTGCTCTGCTTCGCGGAGGCGGGCAGCCTCTTCGAGGAGACCGGCGGGCCTTACCTCTACGCCCGGGAGGCCTTCGGGCCGTTCGCCGGGTTCCTCGTTGGGTGGATGTTCTTCCTGTCGCGGCTCGCGGCGAGCGCCGCGATCGCCAACGCCTTCGCGGCGTACCTGGGGTTCTTCTGGCCGGCCGCCGCGAGCGGGGCGGGTCGAGTGGCCGTGCTGACCGCAATGATCGGCGCCCTGGCGGCGGCGAACTTCGCGGGGGTGAAGTGGGGATCGCGGACAGTGGACGTCCTCACGGTCGCCAAGATGCTTCCGCTCCTCTTCTTCGTCGCTGCGGGGCTCTTCGCCGCGGACCCGGCGCGCTACCGGCTCTTCGCGCTTCCGCCGGTCCCGGCGCTCCGGGAGGCGACCCTCCTGCTGATCTTCGCGTTCGGAGGGTTCGAGAACGCCAACGTGCCGGCCGAGGAGGTCCGCGACCCGAGGCGGCACCTCCCGATCGCGGTGATTGCGGCGATCGCGTACACCGCGGTCCTCTACGTCCTGATCCAGGTCGTGACGCTGGGAACGCTGCCGGGCCTGGCCTCCGACAGGACCCCGATCGCCTCGGCGGCGTCGAGGTTCCTCGGGCCGGCGGGCGGCGCCCTGATGACGGTGGCGGCGGTCCTCTCGACTTTGGGTAGCGAGAGCGCGCTCGTCCTCGTGGGCCCGAGGATCCTCTGGGCGTTCTCCCACGGCGGGAGGCTCCCCGCCGCGCTCGCGCGGATCCACGAGCGCCACCGCACGCCGCACGTCGCGATCGTCGCGTTTGCCGCGGTGGCCTGGATCGCGGCCGTCGCCGGCTCATTCGCATGGCTGGCCGCCGTCAGCGCGATCGCGAGGCTCGTCTTCTCGACGGCGACCTGCCTCGCGGTGCCGGTCCTGCGCCGGCGTCTGGCGCCGGGCCCCTTCCGTCTCCCGGGCGGGCTCGTCATCCCGCTCGCCGCCTCGGCGCTTTGCCTCTGGCTCCTGGCCGGGATCCACCGCGACCAGGCGCTCGCCGGCGCAGTCGCGCTCGCCGCGGGATACCTGCTCTACCTCTTCGCGGGGCGCCGGTCGAGCCCCCCGGCGAGTTAAGCTCGCGCGCCGTGGCTCCCGCGGGATTTGCTCTCGAAAAGGAATCCCTTCGGATTCTGCTGGAGGCCGTGGACCGGCTGGAGGAGGGGTTCGCCGGGCTTCCGCCCGTCGAGTCCGCGCCCGTCCCGAAGGAGCAGTTGAGGGAAGTCCTCCTCGACGCCGCCGGGCGGTTGCAGGAGAACTACCCGTTCTTCCACCCGCTCTACGCCGGCCAGATGTTGAAGCCCCCGCATCCGGTCGCACGCGCGGCCTACGCGCTGGCGATGTGGGTCAACCCGAACAACCACGCCCTGGACAGCAGCCGCGCGAGCTCGAAAATGGAGAAGGAGGCCATCTCCGGGATCGCTCGCATGTTCGGATGGGACAGCTGCCTGGGCCACCTCTGCGGCGGCGGCACGATGGCGAACCTCGAGGCGCTGTGGGTCGCCGGCCGCGTCAGCCCGGGCAAGACGGTCGTCGCGTCGGACCAGGCGCACTACACCCACGGCAGGATCGGGGCAGTCTTAGGCCTTCCGTTCGAGACGATCCCGTGCGACCGCGCCGGGCGGATGGACGTCGAGGCGCTCGAGGCGCGCCTGGAGCGCGGCGGTGTCGGTACCGTCGTCGCGACTCTCGGCACGACGGCGACCGGGTCGGTCGATCCGCTGCCCGCGATCCTCGAGCTGCGCGAGCGTTACTGGTTCCGGCTCCACGCCGACGCCGCCTACGGCGGGTACTTCCGGCTGGCCGGCAATCTCGGCGAGCCGGCTCGCGCGGCCTTCGACCGGACCGCGGAGGCCGATTCGATCGTCGTGGATCCGCACAAGCACGGACTCCAGCCTTACGGCTGCGGGGCGGTCCTCTTCCGCGACCCGTCGGTGGGCCGCTTCTACAAGCACGACTCGCCGTACACCTACTTCACGTCGAACGAGCTTCACCTGGGAGAGATCAGCCTGGAGTGCTCGCGCGCCGGCGCGGCTGCCGTGGCCCTCTGGGCGACTCAGCGGATGTACCCGCTCGCGCCCGGAGGCGAGTTCGCGCGG
This sequence comes from Thermoanaerobaculia bacterium, assembly GCA_035263845.1. Taxonomy (GTDB): domain Bacteria; phylum Acidobacteriota; class Thermoanaerobaculia; order UBA5066; family Gp7-AA6; genus JAWOLE01. The sequence continues at coordinate 4,905 of DATFQY010000078.1, forward strand.
TCGCTCGAAGCGGGCCGCGAGGCGGCGCTCGCGCTTCACGGGCGGCTGTCGGCGGATCCGAGGTTTCTCGCGCCCTTCCCGCCGGAGCTCGACATCGTCGTCTGGACTCCGCGGGCGCGGAGCGCCTCCCGCTCGTCGGAGCTAGCCCGGAAGCTCTTCGACGAAACCGCGAACCGCGGCCTTCACCTCGCGCTTGCCGAGCTCCCTTCCCGATTCTTCGACCTGCCGTCTCTCGGCATCGAGCCCGACCGGGACCGGATCACCTGCCTGCGCTCCGTCCTCATGAAACCGGAGCACAAGGACTGGATCCCCAAGATCTGGGAAATCCTCGATGAGGCGGGGACGATTTGTGATTTGTGATTTGTGATTTGTGATCAGGGCGGAAAGGCCGCCGGGTTCCTCAAATCACCGATCGTTCATGAGCAGTAGCGCCCGACGGTTTCGAGGAGGGCGTTGGGCTGGGCGGGCTTTCGCAGGAAGCCGGACGCCTTCAGCTCCGTGGTGTTCTCGTCGGCGCGGGTGTGTGCGGTGATGAGGATCGTCGGGATCCCCGCGAGGGCGGTGTCCTCGAGCTGCTCGCGGCGGAACTCCCACCCGTTCATCACCGGCATCATCAGATCCAGAAGGATCAGGCAGGGCGGAGCGCCGCGGCGAAGCTCCTTCAGCGCCTCGAGCCCGTTAGCGGCCAGCGTGACCTCGTAGCCCTCGTCTTCGAGGACGTCCTTGATGGCGTCCAGGACAGCGTAATCGTCATCGACGACCAGGACTTTCATCCCGCAACCCCTCTCGGTAAAGGGTCGAGCGGCAGATCGACCCGGAACATGGAGCCTCGACCCGGCTCGCTCTCCACCTCGATCTTACCTCCATGCGCCTCGACGATCTGGCGGGTGATCCAGAGGCCCAGTCCCATCCCCCCGTACGAGCGCCGGGAGACCGCCCGCTCGAAGCGGTCGAAGACCTTGGACAGGTCCTCCTGGCTCATCCCGATGCCCTGGTCCCGGACGCTGATCCGCGCCCACGCCGTGTCGGGCTCGACGCGGATCTCGATCGGCTTGCCCTTGCCGAACTTCACGGCGTTGGACAGCAGGTTGGTGACGACCTGGTCGAGGCGGGACTTGTCCCAGGTCCCGCGGACGCCGGGCGGCGCCTCGATGCGCAGCTCGCAGCCGGCCCGCTGGGCGGCATCCCGGAAGCGCTCGGCCGCCTCCCGGGTGACGCCGGAGAGGTCCGTTTCCTCTCTCTCGAGGTCCAGTCTCCCCGAGGTGATCCGGGTCACGTCGAGGAGCTCCTCGGTGAGCCTCACGAGCCGGTCGAGCTGGCCGCGCGAGCGCTCCAGCAGCTCCACGGCCTTGTCGGCCTGCCCGGCCGCGAGCCTGCGGCCCAGCGTGTGGAACTGGAACTGGAGCGTGGTCAGGGGCGTGCGCAGCTCGTGCCCCGCCATCGACAGGAAGTCCTCGCGCGCCCGCGCGGCCTCCTGCGCCTCTCGGTAGAGCCTCTCCCTTTCCGCCTCCGACTTCTTCCGCTCGGTGATGTCCCGCGCGATCTTCGCGGCGCCGACGACCTGGCCGGCCGCGTCCTTGATCGGCGAGACCGAGAGGGAGACCGGGAAGCGCTCGCCGCTCTTCTTCATCCGCACGGACTCGAAGTGCTCGATCCTCTCGCCCCGGCGAATCTGGTCCAGGATCACGTTCATATCGCCCCGGTGCTCCGGCGGCATCAGGATGGAGATCGTCTTCCCGAGGACCTCCTCCGGCCGGTAGCCCAGGAGCCGCTCCGCCCCCGGGTTCCACTCGAGGATCCTTCCCTCGAGGTCGATGGCGATGATCGTGTCCTCAGAGGATTCGACGATCGCGGCAAGCCGGTAGAGGTTGCGCTCGGCCTCCCGGCGAGTCTCCAGCAGCTCCGCGATCTCCTTCGTCGTCCGCTCCGCGGCCTGCCGCGCCGCGTCGGCCTGCGCGACGAGCTCGGCCTGGCGCCGCCGCGTGGCCCAGAGACTCTGGAAGGCGACCGACCCCGTCAGGCCGACCGCGAGGAATCCCCCGAGCCGGATCAGCGAGGCGGTGTCCGCGACCGAGAGAGAGCGCTGGGGCAGCAGGAAGTAGTAGTACAGGGCGATCGTCGAGAGGACCAGGCACAGGAGGCTCGGACCGCCGCCCCAGTAGTAGCCGCAAGCGCAGACCGCCAGGAAGCAGAGCATCTGCGGCATGTACTGGAAGAGCGGCCAGAAGAGGTTCGTGAGGAGGAGCGCAACCCCGCACAGAACCACCGCCATGGTGTAGCGAAACCAGGCCGGACGCGTCAGCTCCGGGTAACCGTTCATGTCGCCGGGTTCTCTCTTTTCACGAGGTCCCGGGAGTTTTTGCAATTCCCGGGCCAGTCGGCCGGCCCACGGTGAGGGTCTGCCGCAGGCCGTGTTCGAGCGTCTCGTAGCGTTCGGGCTCCGCGCCGACGGCGTCGAGCACCTTGCTGAAGAAGCTGCGGGCGCCGGCCGTCATAGCGATGTCGAGGACGTCGGCGTCGGAGAAGCCTTGGCGCCGCAGCTCCTCGATGTCGCCCGGCCCGATCCGGGAGGCGTCGATGGCCACCTTCTCCGCGAACGCCAGCAGCGCGACCTCCTCGGGGGGCAGCCCGGCCGACCGGTAGTCGCGCACGATCGCCTCGAGCTGCTCGGGGGAAAAGAACATCGAACGGAGCGCCGCCCCGTGGTGGAGCGTTCAATACGTGCAGCGCAGCCGCGCCGCGGCGATGATCGTCGCGAGCTCGTAGCGGCGGGCGTCCATCTTCGAGCGGATCGCGGCGAGCAGGCGCCGCCAGGCCTCGAGAACTTCCGGGCGAAGGCTCCAGGCCTGGCTGTAGTTGGGCACGAAGCCATGCTTGCGCAGGTCCTGGTCGTAGAGCTCCGCGAGGAGTCCTGTGGCCTTCTCCGGAGGGATCGTCTCGATGAAAGCCATAAAACAAATCCTCCCGCCCCAGTGTAGCGGGGCGGGAGGATTGGAGAGAACCGATTCCGGCTACGGGATGGTGACGAGCTTGGGCGCCAGGGTCGGATCGCCCGCGATCGCCGCGCCCTCGCGCGAGTAGAAGCTGACGAACCCGGAACCGCTCGGCTTGCGCACGAACCAGCTCATGTAAGAGAGGTCCTGCGGCCCGAGCCCCGCCTGCACGTCCGCCGTCACGTCGAACCAGACCTCCGCGCCGTCGGGCATGTTGTTGCTGATGACCTGATTCGGAGAGGCCGCCGCGATCGAGCGCGCCGGGCCCTGGTCGGTCTGCCCGCCGCTGTCCCAGAAGTCGTCGCCCGAGCAGTCCCGGGCGTAGTTGGCGATGTCCGTGTCGGTGGCGCAGTTCCACGTCACGCCGTTGCCGTCGCCGCGGTAGACGACCGTGGGGAAGTTGAAGCCGTTCCCCTCGGCCCAGTCCTCGAAGCCGTCGACCAAGCGATAGGCCTTGATGAGGTTGCCCGCGCCTCCCGGCCAGTCGTGGGGCGGATCGTCGAGCCCCGAGTTCTGGACGCGGAGGACGAGATAGGCCTTCTGGACGTTGCCGGGGACGATGCCCGCCGCGAAGAAGCCGAAGAGGCCGCTGACCTGGTACCGGACCCGGACGGTGTAGTTCGCGCCGTTGTTGGTGTTCTGGTCGCCGTGGATGATCGTCGAGTCCTTGTTGGGGCGCGGCAGCGGCGAGCAGCAGTTGGTGAATGTGCCGGTCACGCCGTGCTCGATGTCCACCTGCTGGCCGGCCCAGAAGCGCCCGTTGAAGAACGTGCAGCAGCCGCTGCCGCCGAAGTGGATCGACCCGTTCGGGGTGTACACGTCGCCGATCCAGTTGGAGCCTCCGTTGCCGCTGAAGGCGTCGCCCGTGCCGTGCGCCTCGAGCTTGACGTCGGTATTGCTCAGGGAAGTCGGAAGGGTCTCGACCGAGCCAAAGTTCGCCCCCTGACAGACGTAGATGTGAACCGGCGGCGACTGCACGACGAGCTTCGCGCCGTTGGCCGTCGAAATCGAGTTGAAGAAATAGTTCCCGGAGCTCGTCAGCGTCACCGTGAATCCCGCTCCGTACGTCACGTCGCCGATCGGGCTGGCGTTCGAGAGCGACAGGCTCTGGCTGTTGGCACCCGAGTAGTTCGCGCCTCCCGTCGGACACGTCAGGACCGCCGCCGCGGGAAGCGACGGAAGCAGCGGATCTCCGACAACCTCGCCTCCGACGGATGCTGTCGGCGGAACGGTCAGCGTGGTCCCGACGGCGTGGTAAACGATGCCGGTGACCGAGCCGCCGTTTCCGAGGCTGACGTTGCCGCCGCTGCGCACGTCGCCCTGGACCGACGCCGTCCCGTTCAGGCGGACCGCGGTGTTCCCCGACTGGAACCAGTTGTTTCTCGCGCCGACCAGTCCGGTGACCGTGGAGCCGACGCCGATCTTGACGCCGTTCTCCCCATATACGATGTAGTCGTCAATCGGAGGACCGGCGGCCAGGGCCGTGCCGGCGGCGAGAACGGAACCGAGGATTCCCAGGAACACGGATCCCCGAGTTCTCTGTCTCATGATCGCCCCTCCCGCCTGTCTCAATACGCCTCAGCGGGGGTCATGTCCATTAGACTTTGGTTATAGATCCGAGCGGGGCGCCGGTCAGGGCAGTGGAGTCGGATTCCGGATCGACGCGGTGACCGCGAAGAAGACGGCCAGCGCCAGGTTCAGGCCCAGGCTGGCCGGGACCCAGACGAACGCCAGGATGAAGGTGGTGAAGTAGGCGGCCGGTCCGACCCGGTATGCGCGAGTGATCGCCTCCACGCTCCGGACGTCCACGCGGGGATCGATCAGCCGCAGCCCGCCCGAGGCGTACCTCCAGACCGCGTTGAACGCGATCGCGATCCCGAAATAGGTGCCGCCGAACACGGCCGCGGCTGTCTTCGAGTCGGGCCCCAGGAGGTGGTCGGAGACGAGCGCCGTCGGAAAAGGAACGACGGTGATGAAGAGCAGCAGCAGGCCGTTCAAGAAGAGAAAGGCGACGTTCGTGCGCCGGATGAGATTGAACATCTGGTGATGGTTGACCCACATCACCAGGATGGTTACGAAGCTCGTCAGGTAGGAGAGGTACGTCGGCCACTGGGCGACCAGGTTCGCCAGCAGCGTCCCCGGGGGTCCCTTGGGCACCTTCAGCTCGAGGATGAGCAGCGTGATGGCGATCGCGAAAACCCCGTCGCTGAAGGCCTCGACGCGGCCGGTCTCCTTCTCCTGCGCGAGGGCGGTCTGTTCGCTTTCGCCCGCCGGCCACCGCGGAGTCGCCATGCCTCAGCCTACAGCGGGTTAGGCTTGACCGGCGTCAGCGCCATGCGAATCGAACCGATCGTGGCCGGAGACTGGGAGGGGGTCCGCGAGATCTACCTGGAAGGGATCGCCACGAAGGTCGCGACCTTCGAGACCCGGGCGCCGAGCTGGGAGGCCTGGGACGAGTCGCACCTGCCCAGGCCGCGCCTGAAGGCCGTCGAGGGAGGGACGATCGCCGGCTGGACGGCCCTGGCGCCGGTTTCCCGGCGCGCTGTCTATGCCGGGGTCGCCGAGCTCTCCATCTTCGTCGCCGAGGGGTTGCGAGGGCGGGGAGTGGGTAAGTCACTGCTCACCGCGCTCGTGGCCGCGTCCGAGGAGCTCGGAATCTGGACCCTCCAGGCGGGTATCATCTCGAGCAACCGGGCCAGCATCGCCCTCCACAGAGCGTGCGGGTTCCGCGAGGTCGGGGTCCGGGAGCGCCTGGGCTCGCTCGAGGGCGTCTGGCACGACGTAGTCCTCATGGAGCGCCGGAGCCCGAGGGTCCACCCTGTCGGGAATCTTTCGGTTCGCTGAAACGAGGCCCGCTCTTTTCCCGTTACTACTGTCAAGTGGAGGTCTGTCGGCGGGCCCTGGCTGTTCTCGCAGCGGGAACCTTTCTCGCCGGCGGCTGTTCGTCCGCGCCGCCACCGTCCCAGCCGCCCCCTGCCAGCCACCCTGCCGGCGAGATGGCGGCTGACCCAGCCGCGGTAGCGGCCCGGATCTCGGGGGACTGGCAGTTCGCCATGGAGCGCGGTGGCCAGACGATCGAGGGGTGGCTCCACTTCGGCCTGACCGCCGGCGAGCTCGTCGGCTCGCTGTCCGGGCCGGACGCCAACCCGCGCGAAATCTCGAAGATCGAGATGAAAGGCGACAAGGTCTCCTGGGAGATCGCGGGCGACTCGCGCACGGAGCGCTACGAGGGGACGTTGAAGGGGTCCTCGATGGAGGGGACCCTCAAGATCGGCCCGGGCAAGGGGCGGCGTGGCGAGGGCGGCGAAGGCTCGGGCCGGAGCGGAGGCGGCGGTCCGCCGGGCGGGGGAGGAGGAGGCCATCGTGGCGGCGGCGGCGGAGGCGGCCGGGGCGGCGGAGGAGGGCGATCCTCGAGCCCCCTCACCTGGAAGGCCTACCACTCGGTGCAGGAAGTCACGCCGGGCCCGCGCGTCCAGACCCCGGCGCCGGCCGAGGCGAGATGAAGAAGCGGAGGCACCGAAAGTGGCGCGCGCGCTGAGGGTCGAGTTCCCGGGGGCGGTTTACCACGTCCAGGCGCGAGGCTGCCCCGGCGAGCCGGTTTTCGCCGACGACACCGACCGGGAGAGGTTTCTCTCGATCCTCGCCGGCGTCGCCTTCCGTTGCCGGCTGATCTGCTACGCCTACTGCCTTCTCGAGGAGGAGTACCACCTGCTTCTCGAGACTCCCGAGGCGAACATTTCCCGCGCGATGCGCCAGCTAAACGGCGTCTACGGACAGTCGTTCGCGCGCCGGCACGGAAGGAAGGGGCAGGTCTTCGGCACGCGCTTCCGCGCTCGGCTGGTCGAGAAGGAGAGCTACTTGCCGGAGGTGGCGCGCGACCTCGTGCTGCGGCCTGTGCGCGCGGGCCTCGTCTCGTGCCCGTCGCAGTGGCGGTGGAGCAGCTATCCGTCCATGGCGGGAGACGCGCCGACTCCTTCGTTCCTCGCCAGCGGATGGTTCGCCAGGCTCAACGAGAGCCGGACGGTCGCCGAGGCGCGCGAGAGCTACCGGAGTTTCGTCGCGCGCGGGCTCGAGGAGGAGGACCCGCTGCGTCCGCTGGAGAAGAGTCCCATCGTGGGCAGGCCGGCCTTCGCCGACGCTCTTCGCCCCCGGCTGCACGACGCCGCCCTGGCGCACTCGGCCGGACCGTCGCGGGTTCTGCGGCCGCGCCCGTCTCTGCCCGAGCTTCTTCACGACACTCGGGAACGCGAGGTCCGGAACGCCTCCATCCGAAAGGCCTATCTCCAGTACGGCTACACCATGAAGGCCATCGGCGACCAGCTCCACCTTCACTACTCCACCGTCAGCCGCATCCTCGGCACGGATTAACCCGGCCGGTCGTCACTCTCTCGAGAAGGACGACGTCGTCACGATCTCGAGGAGATGATCCGGGAAGCGACTTCGAATCCAATCGGCGGCCTTGTCCGCATCGGCCTCCCGGCGCGCTTGGGCAATCGCGGCGTGGTACCGCGACTGCGCGTCCAGGATTTCCGGACCGCCGGGCGTGCCGTGCCCCGGCACGTACGTTCGAGCGCCCAGGGAGCGAAGCAGATTCAGTCCTCCTTCGAGTTTCCCGAACGCCGCATCCTCGTAGTTGACGTGGTATCCATTGGACACGAGGTCGCCGCAGAACACGACGGATTCCCCGGGCAGATGCACGACGGCGTCTCCCGGCGTGTGGTTGTGGCCCGGGTGGAGGACCCGCACGACCGTGCCGCCGAGATCCAGCGTCGTCTCGTCCCGGAACGTGCGGGAGGGCTCGTAGGCCTCGGCGTCCTCGAAAAGGGAGGCGAGGTCGCTCTGGCTTCGCCGCGACGCGATCAGCCCGGCGTGCTCGGCCGCCATCCGGTCGCGGCAGGCTGCGTGGGTGAGAACCTCCGCGCCGGCCGATGCGAAGTACCCGGCCCCGAGCGCGTGGTCGGTGTGGTGGTGCGTCACGACCACGAAGCGGATCGGCAGCGAGGTCTCCTTCCGCACCGCCTCCTCCACCAGTCGGGCGTACGAGGGCGCGATCAAGGGATCCACCACGAGCACCGCGTCGCGGCCGATGATCGCGCCGCCGTTGGAGCCGTAGCTCGACGCGACGGACTCTCCCCCGAGAGTCCACACGAAGACGTTGCCGGCAAGGCGCCGCCCGCGGAGGTCGGTCAAGGCCAGGCCGTCAGGGCTTGGGCTCGAGGCCGGCCGCTCGCGCCTCTCGCTTGAGGTCGTTCCACCGCGACAGCAATCCCTCGAGGGATTTCTCCAACTCGTCGACGGCGGCCGACATCGCTCTGGTCGGCGCGGCGTCCCCTTCCTGAAGCACCTCGAGCAGCCCGGCGAACCGTCCGTTGATGCGCGCCAGGTCGTCTCGGGCGGCGGCGGTTCGGCGCGCCCCGCGGCCTCCGGTCCCTTCCAGGGCGGCGGCCTTGTCGTCGAGCGAGGCGATCGACCCGGCCGCGGCGCCCGCGGCGGTTTCCCGGGCCTTCTTCCAGCTCGCCCGCGTCGCGCGGACTTCCGTGAGCGCCGCCGCGCTGCGGCCCATCGCGCCGGTGACGCGCTGCGAGAGCTCGAGCTGCTTGCCCAGGTCCGCCGCGGAAACGGTCACGCGCGGGTCCATCTCGACCTTCAACGGCTGCGTCTGAGTCTTGCCGCCCGCGGTGAGCCGCACGGCATAGCTGCCGGGGAGCACCCAGGGCCCCTTCGGCGACGGCGGCGTGTCGCGAACAACCGCCTGCATCGGGTAGTCGTGGGTGACGGCGGCGGGCGGCGCAAAACGGAGGTCCCACACGAAGCGGTGGAACCCGGCCGACGCCGGGAGGCCCCGCGGCGGCCGGACCCAGTACATCGGGATGGGGTGCTCCTTCTCGTCCACGCGCTCGGGCGAGTCCGCGCTCGAGAACTTCCGCACGAGCTTGCCCGAGGAGTCCAGGATCTCCAGCGTCACCACTCCGCCGGCGGATCCCAGCGAGTAGTCGATCATCGCCCCGTCGGGCGGATTCTTCGCCGCGGGCTCCTCGGGCGGAAGAGGCGTGTCGGTGTTCATGTTCCAGCGCACGCGGGTCGCCGTCTGCGGGGCGAAGAGCCTCGCTGCCGGCTCCGCCGTGGAGAGATCGAGCTGCCGGAGCGGCGTGACGTTGTCGAGGATCCAGAAGGAGCGGCCGTGCGTCCCGATGACCAGGTCGTCTCCGTGGACGACGAGGTCGCGCACCGAGGTCGCGGGCATGTTCTGCCGCAGGGACATCCATCGCTCGCCGTCGTCGAAGGACACCCAGACCTGCCGCTCGGTCGCGGCGTAAAGGAGGCCCCTGCGGACCGGGTCCTCCCGGACCGCGTTGACGGAGGCGTTCTCCGGCAGTCCCGCCACGATCTTCTTCCAGGTCTTCCCTCCGTCGCGAGTCCGGTAGATGTAGGGCGTCAAGTCGTCCAACCGGAAGCGCGAGACCGACGCGTAGGCGACGGCGGTGTCGAAGCGCGAGGCCTCGAGCTGCGTGACCTTGCTCCACGGCGTCATCTCCGGCGGCGTGACGTCGGACCAGGTCTTCCCTCCGTCGCGGGTGACGTGGATGAGGCCGTCGTCGGTGCCCGCCCAGATCAGGTTGACGTCCTTCGCCGACGGGCCGATCGCGTAGATGACGCCGCGGTGAACCGCCGTGTCCTTCGCCGCGAGACTCCCGAGGCCGGCGGGCTTGCCGGGATCCTCGCGCGTCAGGTCGGGACTGATGGTCTCCCAGGTCGCGCCGCCGTCGGAGGTCTTCCACAGGACCTGGGAGGCGAAGAAGAGAACGCGCGGGTCCGCCTGCGAGAAGACGACGGGCGCCGTGCGGTCGAACCGGTCCTTCACCCCGCGGACCGGGACCGGCCCGACGTTGCGCGTCTGGCCGGTCGCCTCGTCGAAGCGCGTCAGCTTGCCGCCGTAGATCACTCCGGGATGGAGCGGATCGGGCGCGACGTAGCCGTACTCCTCGACGCCGACCGGGTGGAATTCACGGAACGTGATCGAGCCGTCGTTGCCTCGGCTCCAGACGCCGGCCGACCCGCTTTCCTGTTGTCCGCCGTAGACCCGGTACGGGAACCGGTTGTCGGTCGACACGTGGAAGAACTGCGCGGTCGGCTGGTTGTACCAGGAGCTCCACGTCTCGCCGCCGTTGACGGTGATCGTCGCTCCCTGGTCCACGCCGAGGATCATGATCCGAGGGCTCTCCGGGTTGATCCAGAGCCGGTGGTAGTCGTCGCCGCCCGGCGCTCCCTTGATCGCGGTGAAGGTCTTCCCGCCGTCCGTCGAGCGGTACGTCGAGGTGTTGCAGGAGTACACGACGTCCGGGTTCTTCGGGTCCACGCGGACCTCGGCGAAGTCGGAGGCGCGGCCGGTAACGCGGCCCTCGGAGCTGACCAGCCGCCAGCTCTCGCCCGCGTCATCGGAGCGGTAGAGCGCGTCGGTCTTCGACTGGACGATCGCGTACATGCGCCTGCTGTCGCTCGGAGCGATCCCGATCCCGATGCGTCCCAGACCCTCCTCGTAGGTCGGAAGGCCTTTCGTGAGGGGACGCCAGTTGGAGCCTCCGTCGGTGGAGACGAAGAGGCCGCTGCCCGGCCCGAGATACTCGTTGCCGTACTCCCACGGTCCCTGCCGCGCCGCCCAGAGGACCGCGTAGACCTTGCGCGAATCCGATGGGTCGAACGCCAGGTCCACGGCGCCGGTGTCCTCGTCCTTGTAGAGGACTTTCTGCCACGTCGCTCCGCCGTCCAGCGAGCGGAAGACTCCGCGCTCCGGGTTGGCGCCGTAGGGGTGACCGAGGACCGCCGCGAAGACGCGCCGCGGGTCCTTCGGGTCCACGAGGATCGAGGCGATCTGCCTTCCTTCCGAAAGCCCGAGGTGGCGCCACGTCGTGCCGGCGTCGGTGGACTTGTAGACCCCGTCGCCCACGGAAAGGTCGGGCCGCTGGAGCCCCTCGCCGCTTCCCACGTAGAGGACGTTGGGATCCGAGGGCGCGACCGCGAGCGCGCCGATCGATCCGGTCGGCTGGTCGTCGAAGATCGGGGTCCAGACCCGCCCGTAATCCGTGCTCTTCCAGACGCCCCCGTTGTTCGCGGCCATGTAGAAGACGTTGGGCCGGCCGGGCACGCCGGACACCGCGACGGTGCGGCCGCCGCGGAACGGGCCGATCATTCTCCAGGCGAGGTCACCGTAGCGGGCCGGGTCGAAGGGCTGCGCGCCCGCGGCCGGCGCCAGCGCCAGGAGCAGGAGCAGGGGTTCCGCAAGCTTCCAATGGTGAGTCTTCATCTTGATCCAGGCCTCCGAGAGGAGGAGCATATCCATGGAGGGTCGGCCATGAAGAAGTTCCTCTTGCCGATGGCTTCGCTGGTTCTCGCGGCGTCGCTTTCCGCCTGCGCCCATACCGGAGGCGGCGGAGGCGGCGTGGGCGCGTATTTCGAGGACTGCGGTTACGACGGGGACTGCTACGGCGGCGCTCAGTACACCTGCGTCGTCAACCAGCCGATGCCCTCGCCCGCGCGCATGCAGGTGATGCTGGCGGAGCACAACCGCTCGACGCACAGGGTCGGGCCGCGCGGCGACCCGGGCAGGGCGGCTACCGACGGCGGCACTTCGTCCTCCTCGTCTTCGATGTCGTCGCCGCCATCGGTGTCCGTGCCGACCGTCTCGAGGGCGCCCGTCGTCGTCGCGTCCCCTTCAGTGGACAGAGGAAGCCCACGGGCCCCCAACTGACTCCGGGGCGGGTCCGAGTGGCCCGGATCACGGGGATCCTCGCCGACGTCACGCAGATCGTCCTCTTTCCGCTCTTCGCCGGGGGAGCGGCGTCACCCTGGAACGACGCGCTGGATCTCGCCGTCGGCAGCGCGTTGACTGCCCTCATCGGATGGCACTGGGCGTTCCTGCCCTCGTTCTTCGCCGAGCTCGTGCCGGGACTGGATCTCGCGCCGACGTGGACGCTCGCCGTCTTCTACGCGACACGGCAGGGAGCCGCGGCGCCTCCGGCCAGGCCGAGGCCTCCCGACGTGATTGACGCGGAAGTCGTCAAACGGGACTAGAATCTTCGTGTTCGTGAGTTGCGTGTCCGCCACTAGAGGAAGGTGAGCGATGACTCCGAAGAAGCCGAATCTCTCGTGGATCGCGGTGAGTGTTTTCGCGGCGGCTCTTCTCGCGCTCGCGTCTCCCGCCTCGGCGCAGGGGCGGGGCGGCGGCCACGGCGGCGGCGGTCACGGAGGAATGCATGGAGGCGGCGGCCACGGCGGGATGCATGGCGGCGGTCACGCCTTCCACGGCGGCGGGCACGGCGGGCACTTTCACGGCGGCCACTTTCACGGCGGCCATGGCCACTGGTGGGGCGGACGCTGGTACGCCGGTTATTACCCGTGGTGGGGATGGGGCTATCCGTATTACTACCCGTACGGCTACGCGTACGCGTATCCCACCGGATACGCCTATCCGTACGCTGCGTACGCGCCGCGGTGCAACTGTTACGCGGCGCCGTACTGACCCGGCCTCGCGCGGGTAGGGACCTTCTTTGAAGCGGGGGACCTTGCGGTCCCCCGAGGCCCCTAGCGCGCGGACCGCTTCTCGAGGTCCTTCAACCGCTTCTCGAGCTCGTCAAGGCGCTCCTGGAAGCGATCGTAGTTCTCGGGATAGGTCCGGAACGACCAGGCGCGGGGAAGCTCGCGGCGAAGGTCCCGGTTGACGTCGCGGCTGATCTCCCGGCCCAGGTCCCCGAGATCATGCAGCTCTCCCAGGTCCCAGCCCCGAACCGCGCGCTCCTCGATCGTGACCGAGAGCTGTTTCGCCGCCTTGTCGCGGGAAACGTCGATCTTGAGGGTCTCGCCCGACTTCATCCCTCGCGCGACGTGAGCGAGGTCGCGGGGAGACTCGATCGTCTCTCCGCCGGCTTTCGTGATGATGTCGCCCACCTGCACGCCGGCCTTCTGGGCCGGGCTGTCCGCCTCGACCGACGCGACCAGGACTCCGGCGTCCTTCGGCGCGCCGAAGTGCGTGCGAAGCTCCGGCGTCATCTCGAGCAGCCGCACGCCGAGGTATCCGCGCCGCCCGTGCCCGGGAAGCCGCATGACGAACCCGTCGTCTCCGTCGGTGAAGACACCGTCGTCGGAGACGACGATCGTGCTCTTGTGCTTGTGCTTGGTCTCCTTCTCCGAGGGCTCGTCGCCCCGCGCCGTAAGGGCGGTCGCGGCGAGCAGGATCGCCAGGGGCAGGCTCTTCAAAGCGTTGCTGACCATTTCCGGAGAGCTCCTTTCGCTCCGGGAGACGGAGGCCGCGGCCAAAGGTTTCTCCCGCCGGTCTAGACTCTGCGCCCGCCTGTCATGCGCGCCTGGGACTGGGGCGTTCCCGTCGTCTACGCCGGCCTCCTGGCCGGGGCGGCCGGAGTCCTTTCGATCCTCTGGCCGCTTCGGTTCCTCGGGATTCGCAGCCGGCGGGCCGCCGCCGTGGTCGCGCTCGCGGGCGCGCTGCTCGCCGTCGTGGGGATCCGCCTGCCGGCGCCCGTTCGAAGCTCCCGGGGAGGCCCCGCCCGGTTGGACGCCGTCCTTCCGGAGTTCCAGTTCCACGAGTTCCACGAGACCCGCGTCCGCGCGACACCGGAGGAAGTCTTCCAGGCGATCCGGCCGGTGACCGCTCCCGAGATTCGTTTCTTCCGGGTCCTGACCTGGCTCCGCTCGCCTCACCTCGGCGGCGCGGCCCCGAGCATCCTCGCGCCTCCCGAGGAGCGGCCCGTCCTCGAGACGGCGCTTCGCACCGGGTTTCTCCTGCTCGCCGAGGAGCCCGGCCGCGAGATCGTCTTCGGCACCGTTCTCTGCCGGCGCCCGCCCGGCGGTACCGCGGCCCTCACGCCGGCCGCGTTCGCGGCGCTTTCCGATCCCGGCTATTGCAAGGCGGCGATGAACTTCCGCGTCGTCCCCGAGGGCGGAGGCTTCGTCAAGTTGACGACGGAGACCCGAATCCTCGCGCTCGGCGACTCCGCGCGGAGGCGGTTCGCCGCGTACTGGAGGCTGATCTACCCGGGCAGCGCGCTCATCCGCCGCGAGTGGCTCGACGCGATCCGGCGCCGGGCCGAGAGGCACCGGCCTCCCTGCACGGACGGCCTCGCGGCATTCGCCCGGCCCGTGGACGAAGCGCTCGCCGCGTTCGAGAAGCAAGAGGGCCCGGGCGATGCCGTCCTCGCCCAGGCGCTCCTCGTGCGCGGGAAGGTGGAAACCGCCGAGATCGATCCGGCGTGCGCCGCGGCCCGGCGCGAGGTCCTCGTCTACTTCAACCACCTGATCCTGGGCTTCCAGGGTTACCTGCGCGAAGGCCTGCGCGACCAGGCCGCCCGCGAGAAGCTCGACGCCATCGTGCGCCGCGCCCGGGCCCACGAAATGCGGGGGCTGGGGCTCGACGGATCGTCCGATCCGCGTCACTAAGTGGCAAACCTGCCGGGCGGCCCCTGCCGATCGTTGTCAATGTCTCGGACACCGGCGCGGCAATCCCACGCCGGGTCAGTCAGTTACGAAGGACGCCCGATGGCGCGGGGGTTGCTCAAAAGATCTCCCCGTGAGCGTCGCGAGCATCTCGGCGAGGATTCCGCCTCCGGAAGATCGGCTTCATCTGCACCGGCAGATGATCGAGAGCCTTCCCTCGCCGATCCTCGTCTGCGACCCCGGCGGGACCATCGTCGAGCACAACGCCGCGGCGGCGGAGTTCTTCCACGACGTCCTTGCGCCGCGTCGGGCCCCGAGCCTCATGGGCTGCGAGGCGCGGGACTGTTTCCCGGATTTTCCGACGACGCTCGAACCTCTCTTCCAGCGCGCCGTCGCCAAGCGCCGGACCTGCCACTTGGACGAGCTCCGACTGTTCGGCGCGAAGGAGGCCGATCGGTACGTTTCGCTGACCGTCCAGCCGATCCTCTTCGACGGCGACGCGCCGTACCTGATGGTGTCGCTCGTGGACGTCACGCAGTCGGTTCTCCTGCGCGAGAACCAGCAGAACCTCCAGCGGATGGAGAGCGTCGGGGCGCTGGCCGGCGGCCTCGCCCACGACGTCAACAACATCCTCTTCGCGATCGGCGGGCACGCCGCGCTCCTGCGCCAGCGAGACGACATGACGGAGGACGCCGTCGAGGAGCTCGACCGGATCGAGGCTGCGATCGAGCGCGCGCGCGGCCTGACCGAGAAGCTCCTGACCTTCGCCCGGGGCGGTTGCCCCAAGCTCGTCCCCGTCTCGGTCAACGAGATCGTGCTCGACACCGTGCGGATGCTCTCCGCCTCGCTCGGCCGCGGCATCGAGGTCGAGCTGTCGCTCGATCCCCAGCAGCCTCTCGTTCTCGCCGACGGCGGCGGGCTCCAGCAGGTCGTCATGAACTTCTGCGTCAACGCCCGCGACGCGATGGAGGGGCGAGGCCGCCTGCGAATCCGCACCGCGCGATCCGAGGCCTGCGTCACCCTCGAGGTCGAGGACACGGGGCCGGGAATCGCCGAGGACATCCGCCCGCGCATCTTCGAGCCATTCTTCACGACCAAGAAGGACCATGGCACGGGCCTGGGCCTCTCGGTCGTCTATGGCCTCGTCAAGAACTTCGGAGGCACGGTCACCGCGGGAGCCACTCCGCTGGGCGGAGCGCGTTTCACGGTCCGGCTTCCGAACCTGAAGATCGCGACCTAGAAGTTCCGGAACCCGTTACCGGGCGAGGAACACCGTCACGGTGTGATCCTCCGCGCTCGCGGTGACCGCGTCGGCGCGGCCGTTGCCGTCGAAGTCCGCGACGAGGACTCGCCAGGAGCGGCCCGCGCCGGGGACGGTCACCGTTCGCGACTGGGACAGTCCTCCCGGGCCGCCGAACGCGACGGTCAGGTCTCGGCTGCCGGCGTTGACCATGACGGCGTCGGCGATTCCGTCGCCGTCCACGTCTCCCGCCTCGATCGAGCCCGGAGCGCGCCCCGCGGCGATCCTCGGGCCGAGCCGGAATCCGCCGCGCCCGTCGCCTAAGAGAAACGTCAGGGCGTCGCCGCTTGGGTCCGAGATGTGCCCGGAGTAGTTCTCCACGAGGATGTCCGGCTTGCCGTCTCCGTCCACGTCCGCGACGGCGATGGAGAAGGGCGCCGGCCCCGCGGGGATGGGCGGCCGCTCGGCGCCTCGGAAGCCTCCGTGCCCGTCGCCGGAGAGGATGGTGACCCCGCGCTCGGCGAGGTTGGGCACGACGATGTCCTTCAAGCCGTCGCCGTCGAGGTCGGCGACGCGGAGATTCCGGTACGGTTTTCGCCCGGCTTCGACCGTTGCGCCGGGAGCGGCGAACCCGCCCCTGCCGTCGCCCAGGAGCACCGTCAGGCGGTTCTCCCCCCAGCTGTCGATGACGAGGTCGAGCAGCCCGTCTCCGTTGACGTCGACCGCGGCGATCGTGTGCGGATGCGGTCTGCTTCGGACGGAGAGGGGAGAGCCGGGAGCCGGGCGGAACCCGCCTTTCCCGTCGCCGAGGAGGATCGTGACCTCGGGGACTCCGTGGTTGGCGATGGCGAGGTCGATCTTCCCGTCGCGGTTGAAGTCGGCCGCGGCAATCTCGGTCGGGTCGGGGCCCGCCGGAAACTTCCCGCCAGTCCGGAATCCGCCGCGCCCGTCGCCGAGAAGGACGACGACGTCGTTGGCGCCGCCGCAGCCGACGGCGAGGTCGAGCTTCCCGTCGCCGTCGAAATCGGCGGCCGCCAGAGCCGCCGGCTGGCGCTTTTCGCCGAGCTCGATGACCTGCGGTGTGCGGAAGGGACTGCGGCGCGCATCCGGGAGGCCGGACCATCCGGGGATGGCGAGAAGAAGGACGAGAAGAAAGAGGAGCCTCCTCATGTTGTGGAAGACGCTCGGAGTCTGCCGGGTGTTAGCGGAGTAGGATGGAACCATGAAGATACTGATGGCGCTGGCCGCCGCCGTCGCGATGGCCGGAACGACGCCGGACAAGGGACCCCGGCCGGCGGTCCCGTTCATCGCGGACGACTATCCGCGCGCGCTCGCGGAGGCTCGCGCGAAGAAACTCCCGATCTTCGTCGAGGCGTGGGCCCCCTGGTGACACACGTGCCGCTCGATGAGGGCCTACGTCTTCACGGACAAGTCCCTCGCGCGGCACGCCGGACAGTTCGTCTGGCTCTCCATTGACACCGAGAAGGCGGGCAACGCCTCGTTCCTGACGAAGTACCCCGTCCAGGCCTGGCCGTCGTTCTTCGTCCTCGATCCCGCGAAAGAGAAGGTGGCGGTCCGCTGGGTCGGAGGCGCCACGGTCGCCCAGGTCTCCAAGATCCTGGAGGACGGGAAGACCGCGGTGAACGGAAAGGAAAAGGGGCTGGAGCAGTCGCTCTCCCGCGCCGATGCGCTCTTCGGCGAGGGGAAAAACGCGGACGCCGTCCGCGAGTACCGCGACGTCCTCTCCCGCGCTCCGCGCAACTGGCCGCAG
The DNA here is from genome assembly GCA_035263845.1 of Thermoanaerobaculia bacterium. Classification (GTDB taxonomy): domain Bacteria; phylum Acidobacteriota; class Thermoanaerobaculia; order UBA5066; family Gp7-AA6; genus JAWOLE01. The sequence continues at coordinate 22,351 of DATFQY010000078.1, forward strand.
TACGGGCGCACGGTCGAGTCACTCCTCTTCGCGCTCCAGAACGTCCGCGATCACAGGGGCTGCGCCGAGACGGCACGCGACGCCTACCCGAGGCTCGCGAAGACCACCTCGGCCGCCAACGTCGCCGGGACCGGGCTCGACTGCGCGCTCAAGCTCAAGGAGGACGATCCCGCCCGCGCCGGTCTCGTCTCGGCGATGGCGGAGAGCTCCCGCCAGGTCCTCGCGTCGGGAAGGCCCGACATCGCCGCGGATGACATTTCCGCCATCTACGAGAGCCTCGCCGACGAACGCGAGGACGCGAAGGACGAGGAGGGCCGAAAGCGGGTCCTCTCGGAGCGCGCGGCGTTTCTCGAGAAGGCGGCGGCCGACGCGAAGAACCCGGACGCGCGCGCCGTCTTCGATTCGCACCGCCTCAGCACGTACATCGCGCTCGGCCAGCCCGAGAAGGCGATCCCGATGCTCGAAGCCTCGGAGCGGGACCTCCCCGACGACTACAACCCTCCCGCCCGGCTGGCGATCGCGCTGCGGGCCATGAAGCGTTACGACGAGGCGCTCGCCGCCTCGGACCGGGCGCTGGCGAAGGCCTACGGCCCGAGGAAGATCGGGATCCTGCAAACGCGCGCCGATATCCTGGCGGACAAAGGGGATGCGGCGACCGCGAAGCGGACGATGGAGGAGACCCTGCTCTACGCCCAGGCCCTGCCGGAGGGGCAGCGCTCGGAGCGCACGATCGCGTCCCTGAAGAAGAAACTGGAGTCGATGCCGTAGAATTGGGCGGGCCCCTGATTCTTTTTTTCTTCGAAGGGAGGATTCGTGAGTCCGTTTGACTCCTGGAGTCTGTCGGAAGAACAACTTCTCCGGCTCGGTCGGGACGCCCTCTGGCTCGAGCGTTACCGCGATGCCTGCCAGGCGCTGTCGGAATACTGCGAGCGCCTGAAGCGCTACGAACGGCCCATCGCGCCGCCGATCCTGGCGTATTACGGGCTTGCCGTCGGGCACTCGCAGAACGTGAGGGAGGGGCTTCGGATCTGCCTGGAGGCCCTCTCGCAGGAGCGGCGCAACCCGAACATCTTTCTCTGTGTGGCCCGTTTATACATTCTGGCGAACAACCGGAGGTCGGCGTTGGAAGTCATCTCGCAGGGTCTTCGGATCTCGAAGGGCCACCGCGGCCTGACGGCCCTTCGCCAGAGCATGGGAGTGCGTCAGGCCGTCCCGATCCCCTTCCTCCCCCGCAAGAGCGCCGTCAACATCCGAATCGGAAGAGCCATCCGCAGGATCAAGAAGAAAGGAAAAACCAAGACCGCCTAGGTAGGGTTCCTATTTGAGCGAGGCGATCCAACGCTGGAACGCCTCCTTGTCGTCCCCCTTCAACCGCCGCAGCACCCCTTCGGAGTGCGACGACAGCACCTTGGGGTCGTCGAAAGGGAGGCGCCCGTACATCTTCCCGCCCGGCTCATGGCACGGCGTGCAGTGCTCCAGGACGATGGGACGGACGACGCTCGCGAAGAGGTCCGGAACGGCCGTCGGGGGAGGCGCCGGAGTCGGCGGAGAGGCCGTCGGAACGGGAGACGGCGTCGGGGGCGGAGAAGGAGGGTTCTTGTCCGGGCAGCTCTTGGTCCCCGCGACCGCCGCGAAGAGAAGAAGCGCCGCCGCCGACGCCTTGATCATCGTTGGTTGTTACGGCCGGGCCGGCCGCGGGGTTTCCCCGCGGCTGCCCGACGCGATTCTCACTTGACGCCGAGAAGCTCCACTTCGAAGAAGAGCGTGGAGTTGGCGGGGATCACGCCGGGGTATCCCCGTGCGCCGTAGCCCAGCTGCGGCGGGATCAGGAGGTTGCGCTTGCCGCCGACCTTCATTGTCGAGATTCCCTCGTCCCAGCCCTTGATGACCCGGCCCTGGCCGAGAGGGAACTCGAAGGGCTGGCCGCGGTCCACCGAGCTGTCGAACTTCTTTCCCTTCGCGCCGTCCTCCCAGAGCCAGCCCGTGTAGTGCATCGAGCATGTCTGGCCGGACTTGGGCGTGGCGCCGGTACCGACCTTGACGTCTTCCCACTGGAGTCCCGTCGGGGACTTCTGCATCTTGGAATCTCCTCCCTTTTTCTCGTCGGCCGCCAGGGGCAGCGTCGAAAAAGCGATCGCCGCGACCGCCGCGAGCAGCCAGGCTGTTTTCTTCATCGATTCCATCCTTTCGTGTCGTGTTTGTCGGGCCTTTCCATCGGGGCGCCCGCGGCGCATTATGTCCCGCGCTGGCCGGAGGCGTAAACCATGAACGATCTCGATTACCGGGACGAGGCGGCGCGGCAGTTCCGGGGACTCAAGAAGGCAGCCGACCGGGCGCTGGCGCAGGTCTCCGACGACGATTTCTTTGCCGTGCTCGATCCGGAGTCCAACAGCATCGCGCTCCTCGTCAAGCACCTGGCGGGGAACATGCGCTCGCGCTTCACGGATTTCCTGACCAGCGACGGGGAAAAGCCGGACCGGCACCGCGATTCGGAGTTCGAGATCGCGGCCGGCGACACCCGCGAGAACCTGATGGAGCGCTGGGAGACGGGATGGGCGGTGACGTTCGCGGCGCTCGAGCCCTTGACCGCCGAGGACTTCTCCAGGACGGTCCCGATCCGCGGTGAGCCGCACACGCTCCTTCGCGCAATCAACCGACAGCTCGTCCACTATGGCTACCACGTCGGGCAGATCGTCTTCCTCGCGAAGCATTTCGCGGGCCCGGCCTGGCAGACGCTGTCGATTCCGAAGGGGAAGTCCGAGGAGGTCAACCGGAAGATGGCTACATCGGCAAAACGACCTGCCCCGTAGGGATCCACTCGTCTTTCTCGACGCGCCAGAGCGCCCCCTGCTTGCGCATCTGGATCTCGCACTTCGCCGGCGCGCCCTGCGCCTTCCCGGTCGCCGAGAGGACCGCCTTCGACCCCTCGATGTGGAGTTTCGTGAAGTGGACGTCCGAGGCCAGGCCCTCTCGGAACATCGCGAGGTGCTCCTCGGAGCCTCCGAGCATCTGAAGCCGCTCGCCGACGTCGGAGGTGACGCTACGGATCAGGTCCAGCCAGTTGCCGTCCTGGATGGACTTCATGTACGCCCGGTAGACCTGCGCCTGCGGGCTCTTCTCGACTTCCTTGGGATCCGTGATGGTCTTCGAGCATCCCGCGGCCGCCAGCGAGGCGGCGGCGAGGATGGCGAAGGCGGCGCGGCGGAAGCGGTTTGCGGTTCCCATGGCTCGGTTTCCGAACGGCGCGGCAGGATACAACATGAGACAGCAGCGTGGGATAGCGAAGTTAGACGAACGTCTTAGAGACAGGGCGCGGGTGTTGAGTTACGCTAGTCGCAGAACAACGGAAACTCTGCCGATTCTTCGCCGCTTGGGGGAGACCTATGGTGGGAAACAAGCCGGAGCATCAACCAGAGCCGTGGACTCAGGACGGCCGATACATCCTGGACGCTAGCGGCTGGACCCTCGCGAGCGCGAGGTTCCCGGCGGACGCGCGCCGCATCGTGGCGGCGATCAACGCGGTGCAGGGGATCCCCACGGACGCGCTGGAATCGTGGGTCGTCAACGTGGTGGGAGACATCGCGGGAGCCAGGGCGCCCTCGGTCGAAAACGAGCGCCGCGTCGGAGAGCGGCGCCGCGGAGACCGCCGGGCCGCCCGCCCCGAGATCCAGATCTTCGGCGGCGACGACCTCGAGACCCGAGAAGAAAACCGCTGACGAAACCTTTGGCACCCGGTCCTTTCGGACTTGATGCCGTAGGGGAGGGGCTTGCCCCTCCCGCACCGCCGGTGACATCGTCGGCGATGTGAATAAGCCGGAATTCCTCTTCGATGGGCCGGAGAATGCTGCTCTAACGCTGGTGCTGGCGCATGGAGCTGGCGGCCCGATGCGTTCGTCGTTCATGGGGAAGGTGGCGAGGGGCGTTTCCGAGGGCGGCTTCCGCGTCGCGCGCTTCGAGTTCCCGTACATGCGGGAGCGACGGCGAGTTCCGGACAAGGAACCGGTGTTGCGCTCAGCCTGGCTCGATGTGATCGACGCGCTGGGCGGAGGAAAACGACTCGCGATCGGCGGCAAGTCCATGGGCGGGCGGATCGCCAGCATGGTCGCGGACGAAGCGGGAGTGCGCGGCCTCGTCTGCCTGGGTTATCCGTTCCATCCGCCGGGGAGGCCGGAGAAGCTCCGAACGGCTCATCTGGAGCCCCTCGCGACTCCGACGCTGATCGTCCAGGGCACGCGCGACCAGTTCGGCACGCGCGAAGACGTCGCGGGCTACCGGCTCTCCCGATCCATCCGCATCGCCTGGATCGAAGACGGAGACCACTCCTTCAAGCCGCGCTCCTCCTCCGGGGCAACCGAGGCGGAGAACCTGAAAGAGGCGATCACCGCCGTGAACGGATTCCTGGAGGGACTTCGATGATCCGACGACACCTTTTCCTGTTCCTCTGGCTCGCGGCGCCGGGCTTTCTCTCGGGCCAGGCGGCCGTCGTGATCAAGGCCGACCATCTCCTCGACGGAAGGGGAGGCGCGGTCACCGGCCCCCGGTGGATCGTCATCGAGGGGGGCCGCGTCGCGCGGATCTCCGCCTCCGGCGATGGGCTCCGGGCGGACTGGGACCTCTCGGGACTGACGGTCCTCCCGGGACTCATCGACGTCCACGACCACATCGGCTGGCACTTCAACAAGAGCGGGCGTACCCACACCGACAACGACGGCGAGACGCCCGGCGAAGCCGCGCTCGCCGGCGCCGCCAACGCCTGGGCGACCCTGCAGGCCGGATTCACGACGGTCCAGAGCCCGGGCTCGGATTCGGACAAGGAGCTGCGGGAAGCGATCGAGTCCGGAGCGATTCCCGGCCCGCGTGTCCTGACGAGCCTCGAGCCGATGAACGAGAAGAGCGGGAGCCCGGAGCAGCTGCGCGAGCTCGTCCGCAAGCGCGCCGCCTCGGGCGCCGACGTCATCAAGCTGTTCGCCTCGAAAAGCATCAGGGACGGCGGCGCCCAGACCATGACGCAGGACCAGCTCGACGCGGCGTGCGGCGAGGCGAGGTCGCTCCACCTGCGGACGATCGTCCACGCCCACAGCCCCGAGAGCATGGCCGCCGCCTCGCGCGCCGGCTGCAGCCAGGTCGAGCACGGCGTCTTCGCCACCCCGGAGGTCCTCGCGCTGCTGGCGGACCGCGGGACGTACTTCGACCCGCAGGTCTGCCTCGTCTTCCGCAACTACCTCGAGAACAAGCGCAAGTTCCTCGGCATCAGCAACTACACCGAGGAGGGCTTCGCGGCGATGGAAAAGGCGCTGCCGCTCGCGCTCGCCGCCTTCAAGCGCGCCCTGGCCACGCCGAAGCTCCAGGTCCTCTTCGGGACCGACGCCGTCGCCGGCGCGCACGGCAACAACGTCCGCGAGCTCGTCTGCCGCGTCGAGGAGGGCGGGCAGAAGCCGATGGACGCGATCGTCTCCGCCACGTCTCTCGACGCCCGGTCCCTCGGCCTCGCGGAGAAGACGGGCGCCCTGGCGCCGGGCCTGGACGCGGACATCATCGCCGTCGAGGGAGACCCCGCCTCGGATATCCGGGCGCTCGAGAAGGTCGTTTTCGTCATGAGGGGAGGCCGGGTCTTCAGGAGCCCGCCCGCGTCGGCGAAGCCTTCCGCGGCGGTGCGATAGATTGTCCCAAGAGGTCACCTCATGACATCTCCCCGAAGGCTGCTGGCGGTCCTGATCGTCCCGGCCGCGCTCGCCGCGCTCGTGACCGCGCAGGCGCGGCCGTCCCGCGCTCCGGCGGCGAAGGCGGCGAAGGGCCCCGAGAAGGTCCTCTGGCCCGACCCCGACGAGGGCGTGGCGACCCTCGAGGCCCGGCGCAAGGCCCAGATCGCTTCCGCCGGCGAGATCCGCGTCTTCCACGACTTCCACTTCGAGGACAAGGTCAAGGAGAGCGGCATCACCTTCCTCCACCGCATCGTGGACGACGCGGGGAAGACCTACAAG
>DATFQY010000079.1:0-7800 GCA_035263845.1 Thermoanaerobaculia bacterium
GACCGGCCTGTCCGCTTCCGAGTTCATCCTCGCCGTCCCGACCTCGTCGCCGTCGGTCGTCTACGCGTGGCTGCCGGGCGACGCGACGTTCCTTCGAAGCGCTGACGGAGGCGCGAGCTGGGTCAGCAGGCCCGGCCCGACCGGCCGCTTCTCCCTCACCTCTCTCTCGCCGGACCCGAACGATCCCGCAATTGTGTATGCCTCCGCCAACGACGGCCTGTTTCGCACGACCGACGGCGGCGAGTCGTGGAGCCGGCTGACGAGCCCCGTCGTGGGGCGAGGGCCCATGCTGGGAATCGCCGTCGATCCGGGCGACTCCACGCGGGTCTTCGCGGCCACGTTTTCCGGGGTCTACCGCAGTACGGACCGGGGCGCGACCTGGAAACCGACGGCGCTCCAGCGGCCCGTCCTAGGCCTCCTCTTCGACCCTGCGGGGTACCGGGCGCCGAGGAGCTCCGACGGCGGCACGCTCTTCGCGCTCACGCAGTCGGGCCTGGCGCGGACGACCGACGCGGGCGACTCCTGGAAGGATCTCGCTTCCTGGCTGGCGCAGATCCGCCGTCTCGCGATCGATCCTACCGACTCCAGAATCCTGTACGTCCTCTCCGGCGCGGGTCTCGACGCCTCCGTCTACCGCAGCTCGAACGGCGGAGAGTCCCTGACTAAGGTCCCCGGGGCCTTCCAAACCGGGGCGAGAGCAATCGTTTTAGCGGGATCCTCGGCCGTGCTCGTCGGTTCCGAAAGGGGAGTCTCGCGGAGCGAGGACGGCGGGAACGAGTGGCTCTCCGCGAACGAGGGAATCCGCCAGGCGGTCGTCGGCTCGCTTGCGATCGATCCGTCCGACGCTTCGGTGGTCTTCGCCGCCGCGGGCGGGAACCTTCTGGAAAGCCGGAACGCGGGGCAGTCCTGGAACGAGTCGTCTCCGGGATCGCCGGACACCCGCGGGTTCGCGATCGACCCATCGGATCCGGCGACGCTCTACGCAGGAGGATCCGAAGGCGTTCGGAAGAGCGCCGACGGCGGCCGGACCTGGAAGACCACGGGCCTCGCCGACCCGATCTTTCATTTGCTGATCGATCCCGGCGACTCCCGCCGAATCTTCGCAGCCCGCTACGCCGTGCACCGCAGCTCGGACGGGGCGGACCGCTGGACCCGCGTCCTGGACCCCAAGGAATACGCCTCCTACGAATATTTCCCGCCGACGTTTACCGCGATCGCCGCCGCGCCTTCCGACGGCGCGACGGTGTACGCAGGAGGACTGACCGAAACCGGCGCCGGGTTCCTCTACCGAAGCGATGACGGCGGCGATCACTGGTCCGATCTGAAGATCGGCTTTCCGGTCAATTCGCTCGCAGTCGACTCAGCCGACCCCGGGATCGTGCACGCGGGAGCTTCGGGGGCGGTCTTCCGCAGCCTCGACGGCGGAAGGAGCTGGACCGCCGTTCCCATCGCGCAGGATGAACCCAAGCCCGTGTCCGTGTGGGCGCTCGCGCGGGATCCGCGCCATCCCTCCTCGGTCTTCGCCGGAACGTCGGCGGGCCTCTACTGGACGAACGACCGCGGAGCGAGCTGGTCGCGTTTCGAGCCAGCGCTCGACGTACCCGTCCGATCGCTCGCTCTCGATCCGACCGGCCGGTTCCTCGATGCGGGAACGGAGCGAGGCGTCTTCCGACTCGAGCGTTCCTTCGCGCCTTGCATCGACGCGCCCGATCGCCTCTGCCTTCTCGGAGCGAAGTACCGGGCGACGTTGACGGCTCGGGATCGCCGGAGCGGTTCGGTCGTTACCGGATACGCGGTCCGCGAAGGGGACAGGTTCGGATACTTCAGCTTCCCCGACGTCACGGGAGATCCCGGTCTGCCCGAGGTCCTCGTCAAGATGTTGGACGCGGCCGATGCGCCGCCTCCTTACGGTGGAGGCGTGTGGGTCTTCCACAGCTCCCTGACCGACTTCGATTACCGGCTTACGGTGCTCGAGACTCAGACGGGACGGGTGCGGATTTACGACGCGACGTACTCCGGCTCGTTGACCTGCGGCGAGGCGGACACCTCGGCGTTCGATCGAGCGCCCATCGGCGAAGAGACGTCGAAGCGCGCTCCTGGAGCGATTCTCACGGCTGCCTCCGGCGCGGAGCTTTTCCTTCTCTCCGGCAGGTTCCGGGCGACAGTCCTTGCCAGGGACCCGCGCACGGGCCGCGTCGAGGAAGGAACGGCTCTCGCTCGAGCGAACGGCTTCGGGTACTTCAGCCTTCCCGGCTTCACGGCAGATCCGTCTTTCCCGGAGATCGTCGTGAAGATGATCGATGCCCGGGCGCAGCCCGGAGGCGAATTCTGGCTGTTTCACTCCGCCCTGACCGACTTGGAGTATGCCCTGACGATCACCGATCTGCTCACGGGAGCTGTTCGGACTTACGCGGGCACAGCGGCGGGCGAAAGAAGCCTCTGCGGAGAGGCCGACACCGCGGCGTTTCGCGACTGATCGAGGAGGAGCCATGAAGAACGTGCGCATTTTCGGAGCGCCGCTTCTGGCCACGGGCCTGATGCTCGGCGCGCGGACGGCGGCGGCCCAAGTCGTCTCCACGCTCGCGGGATCGGGCGCGATTGGCAGCGCGGACGGCAACGCGGCGACGGCATCCTTCTCGTACCCTCAAGGACTCGCGGTGGACTCATCCGGAAACATTTACGTCGCTGACGGGAGCCTGAAGATCCGGAAGATCGCGACAAATGGTTTTGTGACGACGATCGCCGGCAACGGTCTCCCCGGGTACGACGACGGACCCGCGGAGAGCTCTAGGTTCTGGGGGCCTCTCGGCCTCGCGGTGGACGCCGCCGGAGCCGTCTGGGTCGCGGACAGCGGCGATGTTTTTGACGGCGCGTATGTCAAGAAGATCATCAACGGATTTGTCGAGAACCTTGTCCTCTATCCGGGCTATGCGCCCACCGCCCTGGCCTTCGACAGATTTGGTGCTCTCTACATCCTGGACGAATACGAAGGCTTCTGGAGGGTTTCGGCGGACAGTAGTGCGACCCGGCTCGCCAGCCTCTGGATGGCGCAGATCTCCCTGGGTGTCGCGGTGGACGGAGCCGGAAACGCCTACGTCTCGGATCCTGACTTCAACAGGATCCTGAAGATCTCTCCCTCGGGCGCCGTGACGACGCTAGCGGGAACGGGGGACTCGGGCAACGCGGACGGAACGGGAACCACCACGGCCTCGTTCCGCCATCCGGCCGGGCTCGCGGTGGACGAGCAGGGAAACGTCTACGTGGCCGACCGTGACAACCACACGATCCGGAAGATCACGGCGGAGGGAAGGGTCACGACGCTGGCGGGAACGGGAAAGACGGGAAGCTCGAACGGGCTCGGTACCGCCGCGTCGTTCAACTCTCCCACGGGGCTCGCTCTGGATTCCGAGGGAGATCTCTACGTCGCCGACAGCCTCAACCAGAGGATTCGCAAGATCACGTTCTCGGCGAGCCCGATCTCCATCCTCATGGACACGCCCGCCCTGGCCGCTTCCAACGGAAACGGCGTCCTGGAGCCGGGCGAGACCGTCCGGGTGGCTCCCCGCTGGAAAAACCCGAGCATCACCGGGATGTCGCTGGCGGGGACGGCATCCGCGCTGACGTGCCCTCAGGAGCTGTCCTGCAGCCTGGTGGACTCCTCGGCGTCTTATTCGATCGCGGCCGGCGCGACCACGGACTGCTTCGAGTCCACGTCCAACTGCTACGAGGTCAGCGCTTCGCCGGCCGAACATTTCGGCATTCATTGGGACGCAAGCCTGACGGAGGTCCTGAGCACCGATGTCTCGAAGACCTGGACACTCCACATCGGCGGCAGCTTCGCGGACGTGCCGGCGGCGAATCCCTACTACGCGGACATCGAGAAGCTGTACCACAACGGGATTACCGTCGGCTGCAACTCGCCGGCAGCTGGCTACTACTGCCCGGACGGCAGCCTGACGCGCCTCCAGCTCGCGATTTTCCTGGCTCGCGCGCAGGCGGGATCCGACGCCAATATCCCGCTCGTCGACACTGCCCGGGGAATCCACTATGACTGTTACCCGGGCGGCATCTCCGTCTTCACCGATGTTCCGCCCGGCGATCCCTTCTGCCGGCACGCCAACTACATCTACAAGACGGGCCTGACAACGGGATACTCGGGCGTCTATCCGGACATGCAATTCAACCCGTCAGCTCCCGCCACCAGGCTGCAGATGGCGATCTTCGTGGCGCGAGCCCTTGCCGGCGGCGACGCGGCCGTCGCGGTTTCCTATGGCCCCGATCCGGTCACGGGACGAAGTTACAACTGCGAATCGTCGTTGACGTATTTCACGGACTATCCGCAGGGCAATCCGAACTGCCGCCATGTTCACTATGTCTGGGCCAAAGGAGTGATCGAAGGAGGAACTTTCTTCGATGGTTCGTCGAAAATCCGTCGCGACGAAATGGCTCGGTTTCTCGTCAACGGATTCGACCTGAAGTTCTAAAGCTTCTAGTCTCCGATGGCCGTCGCGGTCGAGGCCGTCCGCCGGAAGACGCGGAAGATCATGGACGCCCGCCCGATCGTGACCTCGTCGCGGTCGGCGAGCTTCCGCCGGGCCTGGAGCCGCTTGCCGTTCACGAACGTCCCGTTCTTGCTGTCGAGGTCTTCCAGGACCGCCCCCGCCGCGCCGATGAGGATTCGCGCGTGCCGGCGGGAGACCAGGGCATCGTCGATCCAGACGACCCCGGCGTCATCGCGCCCGATCAGGTTCTCGCCGGAGGCGAGCGCGATCTCGCGGGTGCCCCAGATCAGCCGATAGATCGCCTTCCGGCCTCCGCCGGCGGCCGTGCCCTCCTGGAGGTCGCGAATCTCTCCGCTGAAGGCGTAGCCGTAACGGTGGACGGTCCGCACGAAACGGGACTTGCGGGCGCTGTCGCCGATGGCCGACCGGACCTCGACGAGCAGGCTCGCCAGGGCGCCGTCCGAAACGAATGTTCCCGGCCAGAGATGCTCGTGGATCTCGCTCTTGGAGAGGGCCCTGGGACGGTTTTCCAGCAGGACCTCCAGAAACTGAAAAGCCTTGGGCGAGAGGTGAACGGGCCGTCTCCTTACGAAAAGCTGACGCGTCTCGGAATCGAGCACGCAATCCCCGAACTCCACTCGCGCCATTCCGGCTCCTCGCCTGGAGAATTATCGTCCGCCTCGAACCTTCCCGAGAGCCTGCCCACGAAGTCTTAGGCGCCCGGCAGGAGTTCCAAAGAGTTTCCATAAGGGCGCGTCGGGATGCGCGTGAACTAGAATTTCGTCTTGACCATTTCAGCCGGGACTCGGCTGGGCCCATACGAAATCGTCGCGCCCCTCGGTGCCGGAGGAATGGGCGAGGTTTACCTGGCCAGGGACCAGCGGTTGGGCCGCGAGGTCGCGATCAAGGTGCTGCCGGCCTCCCTGGTAAAGGACCCCGATCGTCTACGCCGGTTCGAACAGGAAGCCCGAGCGGCGGGACTCCTCAACCATCCCAACATCACGGCCGTCTACGACGTCGGCTCGCACGAAGGGGCGCCTTATGTCGTCAGCGAGCTGCTGGAAGGCGAGACGCTGCGGGCCTTCCTGGCCGACGGGAAGCTTGCGTCTCGAAGAGCGCTCGACTACGCGGTACAGATTGCCCGGGGTCTCGCGGCCGCCCACGAAAAGGGGATCGTCCATCGGGACTTGAAGCCGGAGAACCTCCTGGTGACGAAAGACGGCCGCGCCAAGATCCTCGACTTCGGCCTGGCCAAGCTGTCGGAGCCGGAACCGCCGCCGGGCTCCGAGACCCAGGCCGCGACGGCGGCCCCCGCCACGCAGGCGGGCGTCGTGATGGGAACCCTCCAGTACATGGCGCCGGAGCAGGCGCGCGGGAATCCGGCCGACGCGAGGTCGGACATCTTCTCTTTCGGCGTGGTGCTCTACGAGATGCTCTCCGGGAAGCGTGCCTTCGCCCGGGACTCGGCCGCGGACACGGTGTCCGCCATCCTCAAAGAAGACCCGCCGGACCTTCCGGCGGACCCGGGCGTTCCTCCGGGCCTCGACCGGATCGTCCGGCACTGCCTCGAGAAGGACCCGGAGCGGCGGTTTCGGTCCGCGCACGACCTCGCCTTCGATCTCGAGTCGCTGTCGGACGTCTCCCGGCCCTCGGTACCGGCGAGGCCCTTGGCCGGCGGGCGTCGGAACGTCTTTTTGGCGGCGCTCGCCGCGGCCTTCCTGGCGGTCGTGGGACTCCTTCTCTGGCGCGCCAGGACGAACCGGCCGGCGGCTCCGGAGTCCTCCACATCGGGCCGCAAGTCGATCGCGGTCCTTCCGTTCCAGAACCTGAGCCCCGACCCGGAGAACGCCTTCTTCGCCGACGGGATGACCGAAGACATCCTGACCCAGCTCGCGAAGATCCGCGACCTGAAGGTCATCTCGCGCACCTCGGTGATGGGCTACAAGGGGACGCAGAAGCCGGTCAAGGACATCGCGACGGAGCTCGGCGTCGCGACGGTGCTGGAGGGAAGCGTCCGGCGCGAGGGCGGACGGGTCCGGATCGTGGGGCAGCTCGTGGACGGCAGGACCGACGAGCACCTGTGGGCCGAAACCTATGACCGCGACCTGAAGGACGTCTTCGCGATCCAGAGTGAGGTCGCGCAGAGGATCGCGACCGCCCTTCGGGCCACGCTTTCGCCGGAGGAGAAAAAGCGGATCGAGCAGAGCCCGACGGGAAACCTCGCCGCCTACGATCTCTACTTGAAGGGGCGGGAGTTCTACAACCACTATCGCAAGGCCGACAACGAGGTCGCCATCGATCTCTTCCGGAAGGCGTCGGACCTGGACGCCGGCTTCGCTCTCGGATACGCCGGCCTGGGGGACGCTTACGCGCAGCGGGTGCTTCGTTTCGGGCGGCCGCAATCCGAGCTCGAGCCCGGCATCGAGATGAGCCGGAAAGCGATCGGCCTGGATCCTCAGCTCGCGGAAGGACACAAGGCGCTGGGTCTCGCGTACCAGACGAAGGGAGCTCATCGGGAGGCTCTCGAAGAGCTCCGGAAGGCGGCCGAGATCAACCCCGGCGTAGCGAGCTACAACCTGGGCGCAAACCTCAGGCAGCTGGGAAGGCTGGATGAGGCGCTCTCCTGGATGCTCCGGGCGAAAGATCTGGATCCCACGAATCCCGTCACTCCCGCTGGCATCGCAAGCGCCTACGCGGCTCTGCGCGATTTCGGCCAGGCCGAACAGTGGTTGAAGAGAAGCCTCGCCCTCCAGCCCGACCTGAGCCAGGCCCATCACTTCCTTGTCCTGGTCCTCCTTCAGGAGCGTCGGGACGAGGACGCTCGGCGCCAGGCTCGCGAAGCGATGATGCTACTTCCCGGCGATCACCTGCTCGCCCACGACGCCGCGATCGCGGAGCTTCTGGCCGGTAACAGGCCGCGCGCGGAGAATCTCTTCGAACAGGCTCTTCCCGGCTTCCGTGGGAAGAGGATCAGTCCGCCCGGGACCGGGGCGGGAGTCGAAACGTACGTGGCGGCTCTTCACCTCGGCGCCGGGCGGCGGGAAGAGGCCGACGCGCTTCTGGAGGAGAGCCTGGCGACGGATCGCCGAGCGGCGGAAGAAGGCAATGAGGACTGGAGCGTGCCGTTCGACACCGCTTGCGTCCACGCCATTCGAGGAAACAAGGACGAGGCGTTCCGCTGGCTGGACAAGTCGGTCGAAGCCGGCTGGCGCGGCTGGCCCCTGGGCACGCGAAGCCCTCTCCTCGACCCCCTCCGCGGCGACTCCCGTTTCCGCCAGCTCGAGTCCCGCCTCGACGG
>DATFQY010000080.1:0-2341 GCA_035263845.1 Thermoanaerobaculia bacterium
GAGCGCGCAGATGTGAGGGTGGGAGAGCTGCGAGATCGTCTTTGCCTCCCGCTCGAACCGCTGGCGGGCCTCCGGCGAGGCGGAGAGGTGCGGCGGCAGGACCTTGACCGCGACCGTCCGGTCGAGCCGCGTGTCGCGGGCCCGGAAGACCTCCCCCATCCCCCCAGCGCCGATGGGCGAGACGACCTCGTAGGGCCCGAGGCGGGTTCCGGGAGATATGGACAACCCGAAGACAGACTACAACGGAAGAACTGGGAGAAGATGGAGGAAATCGGGAGGTCCGCATGAGGAGAGCCGGCGTCTTTCTGGCGGGACTTGTGCTGGTGGCCCTGGCCTCGCCCGGACAAACCCTTTCGCCGGACGTGAGGGCGTTCGTGAGCGTGGACGCCCCGGTCCTCGCGCTGACGCATGTCCGGGTCATCGACGGGACGGGAGGACCTGCCCGGGACGACCAGACATTGGTGATCTCCGCGGGAAAGGTCCAGGCGGTCGGCGCTACCGTCTCGGTTCCTGACGGCGCGAAGGTCCTGGACATGTCCGGACGCACGGTCATCCCGGGGATGGTCGGAATGCACGACCATCTCTTCTATCCGCAGGGAGGCGGCTTCTTCGCCGAGATGGGGTTCAGCTTCCCGCGGCTCTACCTGGCCTGTGGCGTGACGACGATCCGCACGACCGGGTCCATCGAGCCGTACAGCGACCTGGAGATCAAGAAGCGGATCGACGCCGGGCAGATGGCGGGCCCGAAGATGCACGTCACGGGGCCGTACCTCGAAGGAAAGGGCGCCGCGATCGTTCAGCTGCACGAGCTCGCGGGGCCCGACGAGGCGAAGAAGACCGTCGATTTCTGGATGGACCAGGGCGTGACGTCCTTCAAGGCCTACATGCACATCACGCGCGCGGAGCTCGGCGCCGCGATCGCGCAGGCCCACTCGCGCAAGGCCACGGTCACCGCGCACCTCTGCTCGGTGACCTGGCCCGAGGCGGCGGAGCTCCACATCGACGACCTCGAGCATGGGCCGATGTACTACGACATGGAGTTCGCGCCCGACAAGAATCCGGACGTCTGCCCGTCTTCCCGGGCGATGTACGACCTGACGGCGAAGATCGCCATGACCGACCCGAAGGTGAGGGACCTGATCGCGACGCTCGTGAAGAACAAGGTCGCCGTGACCTCGACGCTCCCCGTCTTCGAGCTGCAGGTGCCGGGGCGGCCGCCGCTGGACCAGCGCATGCTCGCGGCCATGAATCCGGACGCCCGGGTCAATTACCTTTCGCGGCGCGCGCAGGCCGGCTCCGGGCAGGGCCCGGACTGGGCGGCGCTGCTGAAGAAGGAGATGGAGTTCGAGCACGCCTTCGTCCAGGCCGGAGGGACGCTGCTGGCCGGGTGCGACCCGACGGGGATCGGAGGAACGCTCGCGGGCTTCGGCGACCAGCGCGAGGTCGAGCTCTTAGTCGAGGCGGGATTCACTCCCGCCGAGGCGATCCGGATCCAGACGGAGAACGGCGCGAAGTTCCTGGGCGTCGCCGACAAGATCGGAACCATCACGGCCGGCAAGCAGGCCGACCTGGTCGTCGTCAACGGCGACCCCTCGAAGAACATCGCCGACATCGAGAAGGTCGAGACGGTGTTCAAGGACGGGATCGGCTACGACCCCGGCAAGCTCCTCGATTCCATCCGCGGGCTCGTCGGCCTGCGCTGATTACCCGGCTTCCCGTCTTGGGGTCAGGTCTACATCATACACTAAGCGGATAAGCCCAACCACCGCCGGGTGTTCGGCTTGCCCACATAATGTATAACATAGACCTGACCCCAAGACTCACTGGTCAGGGGGTGGCCGGGAGGTTGCGAAGATGCTCGCCGACGGCGGCGATGTCCGAGCGCTGGGAGAGGTCCAGGACGCCGTCGCCGCTCCGGACGACACGGAAATGGACGCCGGAGCGGATGGCCTCGTGGACGGCCGTCGGCAGCTCGAGCTCCCCCCTCGGCGAGACTGGGACGTTCCGGCATGCGTCGAAGATTTCCGGCGAGAATCTCCAGCAGTTCATGCTTACCGGCGCGTCGGGTCCGAGCCTCGCCAGCGTCGCGGCGTCCGGCTTCTCGATGATCGAGTCGAGCGTTCCATCCGGCGCGACGACGCACACGGCGAACGCGGCGATCCTCCCGGGCGGAATGTTGCTCTTCGAAAGGAGGGCTTCCCGGAAGAACAGCGCGACCCCGGGGCCCGAGAGCGCGGCGAGGCCGGCGAGCGCGTCGGAGGGATAGAGGTTGTCGGAGTTGACGACGAGAAAGTCCTCCTCGCCGGCAAAGCCCTCGGCAGCCAGGACCGCGTCGGCGGTC
>DATFQY010000081.1:0-5198 GCA_035263845.1 Thermoanaerobaculia bacterium
GCCTCGGCCGGAAAGCGCCCGGCGGAAGATCGAACAGGATCCGGGCGCGCGCGAACGCCGCGACGCGAACGGAGAGAAACCCGTAGCCGCGATCCCCCGGGCGCGCGCAGAGCCTCTCGGCGACCTCCCTCTGGACCATGACGACGGACCGTTGGATGACGGAGGGGACCTCGATGGCGGCCTGGAGGATCGGCGTGGCGGCGTTGTAAGGGAGGTTCGCGATCAGGACGGCCGGTCCTCCCCACCCCGCGCCGTCCAGCCATTCCCGGAAGCTGCGGCTCAAGGCATCGCCTTCCACGATCCGGACGCGCGGGTTCTCGCGAAACTCCTCGTGGAGCACGGCGGCTCGGATCGGATCGATCTCGATCGCCAGGACCCTGCCCGCCCGCTCGGACAGCGGCCGCGTCAGGGCTGCTTCCCCGGGCCCGACTTCGACGACGGTGTCGGTCGAGCCGACGCGGGCAGCCTCGACGATGCGCGCCGCAGTCTCCCCGCGGGTCAGGAAATGCTGGCCCCAGCTCTTGCGGGCCGGGATCATCCGGGGTCCGCCTGACCGTTAACCCGTTGGACCGGCCAGACTTCGTCCCGCGCCACCAAAAAAGCGTATCAGATGGTAAACTCCTCTTTTTGCAGGGGATTCTCGTGTTGCCCGTTCACACGCTCGACAACCGGCGCCTCGAAAACTTCCTCGAGCGCCACAAGGCCTATTACACGTACTCCGGCGAGATCGACGTGGATGTCTTTCTGCGCGAGATCCTTCAGAAGGCCAACGAGTTCGTCCCCTCGGAGGCCGGCTCCATCCTGCTCGACGATCCCCTGACGAAGAACACCGAGGACCGCCTCGAGAACGAGCTGGTATTCATCGCGACCTTCGGCGCGGACGCCGAGGCCCGGCTCTCCCGCCGGATCAACGCCCGAGTCGGGATCGCCGGGCACGTGTACTCCACGGGTGTCGGTTACATGACCGAGGACGTGATGGAGGACCCCTACTTCTACCCGACCTTCGACGACGCGGCGTTCCGGACGACCTCGGCGCTGTGCGTCCCGATCCGGATCGAAGCGGCGGTCTGCGGTGTCCTGGAGCTCGTGAACCGCACGGGCTCCCAGGCGTTCCAGGACAAGGACCGGCGGCTGCTGGAGATCTTCGCCGACTACGCGTCGATCTCCATCCAGAACCTGCTTGACGCCCGGCGCGCCCACGAGGTCGCCAAGCGCGACGGCCTGACGGGCCTGTACAACGAGCGCTATCTCCATCTGCGGCTCACGCAGGAGCTCTCCCGGATCTCCCGCGACGGCGGGGACCTGTCGCTGATTTTCCTCGACCTGGATTACTTGAAGTCGGTCAACGACCGGCACGGCCACCTCGCGGGAAGCCAGGTCCTCCGCGAGGTCGGCTACGTCTTGAAGCGCACGGTCACCGACGAGCGGGCGACGCTGACGCGATACGGCGGCGACGAGTTCGTCCTGATCCTGCCTGGCCACAACCTCCCGGAAGGGATGGAGGTGGCCGAGGCGGTCCGGCACGCGATCAAGACGACGACGTTCGTGCCGAGGCCCTACGGGTTCAACAACCCGGCGCTCAACCTCCAGGGGATGATCACGGCCTCGCTGGGAGTTGCCTCGATCCGCGCCAACGCGACTCCCGCGGCGAGCGTCGAGCAGCAGAAGAACGAGCTGCTGCACGCCGCCGACACCGCCCTCTACAAGGCCAAGGAGCACGGAAAAGACCGTTGCCTGGCGGCCGGGGTCTCGATCGTGACCGGGTCCGCTGCCGCCAGATAGACCGACTCTTAGTTTTCGGCAGGTAAGGAAACCATGAGTGTGACCGTCAAGACCCATCTGTCCCCCGACGAAGTGCTCGGCGTGCTCTCCCGCCACATTCTCGTGGACGGGTACCACGTCGTCATGGACCTGGACCGCAGCCGCGGGTCGTACCTCTACGACACGCGCAGCGACCGACTGATGCTCGACTTCTTCGCGAACTTCGCGACGTGCCCAATCGGCTACAACCATCCCGGCATGGAGGACCCGGACTTCCGGGAGAGGCTGATGGCGGCCGCGCTGGTCAAGCCCGCCAACAGCGACATCTACACGGCGTCCTACGCCGAATTCGTCGAGACCTTCAGCCGGCTGGCGATTCCCCGCACGCACTCCCGCCACCTCTTCTTCGTCGAGGGCGGGGCCGCGGGCGTCGAGAACGCCCTCAAGGCCTCGTTCGACTGGAAGATCCACAAGAACCTGGCGCGGAGCGGCCCCGAGAAGGGGACGAAGATCCTCCACTTCCGCAACGCCTTCCACGGCCGCACCGGCTACGCCCTCTCGTTGACCAACACCGCCGACCCGAGAAAGACCCGATACTTCCCCGTTTTCGACTGGCCGCGGCTCTCCTGCCCGAAGCTCTCCTTCCCGCTGACTCCCGAGATCGAGGCGGAGGCCGCGCGCGCGGAAGAGCAGGTCGAGAGGGAGATCCGGGCGGCCTGCGCCGACTCTCCGGGCGACATCGCGGCCCTGATCGTCGAGCCGATCCAGGGAGAGGGGGGCGACAACCACTTCCGGCCGGAGTTCTTCCGGCGGCTGCGGTCGCTCGCCGACGAGCTGGAGTTCCTCCTGATCTTCGACGAGGTGCAGACCGGCGTCGGCCAGGCCGGCTCGATGTGGTACTGGCAGCAGCTCGGCGTCGAGCCCGACCTGTTCACCTTCGGCAAGAAGACGCAGGTCTGCGGGTTCGCTGCCAACGGACGCATCGACGACGTCGAGAACGTGTTCAAGGTCTCCTCCCGGATCAACTCGACGTGGGGAGGCAACCTCGTGGACATGGTCCGCTGCGCGAGGTACCTCGAGATCATCGAGGAGGAGAAGCTCGTGGCGAACGCCGCCTCCGTCGGCGCGCATCTCCTGGCGCGGCTCACCGAGATGGCCGCGGAGTTCCCGGGCGTCGTTTCGAACGTGCGCGGGCGCGGGCTCTTCCTCGCGCTGGACCTGCCGGACAAGGCGATGCGCGACCGTGTTCTCGCCGGCTGCCTCGAGCACGGGCTGATCGCGCTCGCCTCCGGGGCCTCCGCCGTCCGGTTCCGGCCGCCATTGACCCTCTCCCGAGAGGAGTCCGAAGAGGGCGTCCGGAAGCTCCGCCGCGCGATCGCCGGCGCCTGAACGAAGCGAAGGATCCGGACCCCGCTTCTCTTGCTCGGACGGATCCTCCTGATCGCCGTGGCCGCGGGCCTGCTCGCGGCCGGCCTCTTTTTCTGGACGCTGCCCGACGTGACCCCGCTTGGAACGGCGTGGCCCAAGACGACCGCCTTCGTGGAGCTGCGCAGGAGCGAGCTCGCGCGCGAGGGGGCCGACCCAAGGATCGAGTGGACCCCGGTGCCGATGTCGAGGATCTCGCGGTCGCTCCTTCACGCCGTGGTCGTGGCCGAGGACGCCCGGTTCTACGAGCACTCGGGGGTCGACTGGGACGCCGTGCGCGGCGCCCTCGAGAAGAACCTGGACCGGGGGAACCTGAAGGTCGGCGGCTCCACGATCACCCAGCAGCTGGCCAAGAACCTCTACCTCTCGCCCGCCCGGTCGGTCTGGCGCAAGCTCCGCGAGTGGGCGATCGCGCGCCGGCTCGAGCGCAACTTGACGAAGCGGCGCATCCTCGAGCTGTACCTGAACGTCGTCGAGTTCGGACCGCGGACCTTCGGCGCGGAGGCCGCCGCCCGGCGCTTCTTCCACAAGCCGGCGGCTTCGCTCTCGGACCTCGAGGCGGCGACCCTGGCCGCCGTCATCCCGTCCCCGCGGATCTATGACCCTGTCCGTCACCCGGACCGGGTGGCCCGGCGGGCGAAGCGGATCCTGAGATGGATGGGAAAGACGACGGCAGTCCTGCTATCCTTTTTGGAAATCGAAAACCGGAGGTGCTGAAGGTGATCCGTCGGACCCTGTGGGCCCTGCTCGTTGCGGGACTGGCAGTCGCGTGCTCCCGCAAGCCGGCATCCATCGAAGTCTCGCCCCGGCCCGTCAAGATCTTCGGGCTCCAGCGCACGCAGCGGCTGACGGGGCGGGCCCTGGACAAGAAGGGGCGCCCCGTCGAGGGAATCGCCCTGGAGTGGGTTTCTTCCAAGCCGGAGGTCGTCAAGGTGGATTCCAGCGGCAAGCTCGAGTCCAAGGCGGAGGGGAAGTCGGTCGTCACGGCGAGCTTCCAGAACCTCTCGAGCCAGGTGCCCGTGGAGGTCCTCGACATCAAGACGATCGAGATCGCC
Organism: Thermoanaerobaculia bacterium; assembly: GCA_035263845.1. Classification (GTDB taxonomy): domain Bacteria; phylum Acidobacteriota; class Thermoanaerobaculia; order UBA5066; family Gp7-AA6; genus JAWOLE01. The sequence goes on from DATFQY010000081.1 coordinate 4,242, forward strand.
CCGATCTCCATCCGCCTCGTCGGGCCGGTCGGAACGTCGACGGAGCTGACGACGACGCTGAAGAACTCCAGGGGCAACTCGATCACGTGGCCGGTCGTCTGGACCTCCTCGCGACCGAAGGTCGCGAAGGTTACCTCCCGCGGCGAGGTCGTCTCGACCGGGCCCGGCACGACGACGATCGTCGCGAAGGTCGGAGACCTTCAGGGAGCCTCCGAAGTCAACGTGACGATCGGAGAGGTCTCCAAGGTGGACATCCATCCCAGGACGGCCCTCGTGCGAGTGGGCGACTCGCAGCACTTCGAGGTCGTGGCCTACGGCCCGGACGGGAAGCCGTACGAGGGATCCGCGGCCGTGTTCAAGTCCTCGGACCCGGCCGTCGCGACGGTGGACGCGACCGGAACGGTCTCCGGCATCGCCGCCGGCACGACCACCATCCGGGCCACCGTGGCCGGCCTGAGCGCCGAGGCGACACTCCTGGTGAATTGACCCCGGCAGCGCAGTGGAATAATCCGTCCCCGTGAGCGTCCGTCCCCCGGCCGTCGCGGGGATGTTCTACGAGGGGCGATCGGATCGCCTCGACAGGGACGTTCGCTCGCACCTTGGCTCGGGAGGCGAGCCCCCGCGCCCGGCCCTCGGCGCGATCGTGCCCCACGCCGGGTACGTCTACTCCGGCCCGGTCGCGGGCGCCGTGTATGCGCGGATCGCGATCCCCTCAGCCGCCGTCATCCTCTGCCCGAACCACACGGGGCGAGGCGCCCCGGCGGCGCTGGAGCCCTCCAACTCCTGGCGCACTCCGCTGGGAGACGTTCCGGTCAGCCGGCGCTTGTCGGATCGCCTCGCCGAGCTCGCTCCGTCGCTGGAGCGCGACGCGGCGGCGCACGCGCGCGAGCACTCCCTCGAGGTCCAGCTCCCGTTTCTCCAGGTGCTCCGCCCGGAGGTCCAGATCGTCCCGGTCTG
>DATFQY010000082.1:0-30548 GCA_035263845.1 Thermoanaerobaculia bacterium
CCCAACTGCTCTTGCTACCAACCCCTGGCCCCCCCGTGGGGAGCCGCCTTTGATCCGGTCGGGGTCGCGCGCGTGGACCTCTCAAGCATTCTGCCTGGGTCGAAAGGCCTGCCCGTCTTCGTGATCGACCCCGAGTTCACCAATCCGCACACGGACCGGCTGACCCTCTCGGTGGAGCGCGAGGTGATTCCGGGCGTGTCTGCGCAGCTCGATTTCACCTGGGCGAAGGGTTACAACCTCGAGCGGCTGACCGACGCCAACCGTGCCTACGACGGGACGGTCTCGGTCAACGGGCAGCCTCACTACAGCTCGAACCGCCCGAACCCGTTCTACCTGGGGATCACGGAGTCCAAATCCGACGCTCGCGCCGAGTACAGGGCCCTCGCGTTCCAGGCCTCCCGGCGCTTCACTCACAACTTCGGGGCGGGCGTCGCGGTCACCTACTCGGAGGACAGGGACAGCGACTCGAACGAACGCAATTTCGGAGGCATACAGGCCGAGGACTTCAATAACTTAAACGGAAGCTACAGCTGGTCCAACCGCGATCAGCGCTGGCGAGCCACGGCTAATGCCGTGTGGCAATCGCCATACTGGGGTCTGGGTGTTGCCGGCGCGGTCCGATTCAACACCGGCTCCCCTTACACGGGTCTCGTGGGCGGAAACAGCGATTTCAACGGCGACGGCCAGCCGGGGACCGATCGCCCGACTCTCGGCTGCGTTCCGGTCGGGACCGGGACACAGATCGACTGCTCCAACGGGCAGCATCTCGCCCGCAACAGTTTCCGCCAACCGAGCTTCTACACGGTGGATCTGCGCCTCACGAAGGCCATCGCCGTCGGGCCGGGTTCACTGACCCTGGCCCTTGATTGCTTCAATTGCACGAACACGGGCAACAAGTTCGTCTCGCAGACGACGTATGGGCAGGTCCCGCGCCGGTCTCCCGGTGGCCCAGTCATTGAAACCCCCAATCCCGGTTTCGGCAACGCGAACAATCCGGGCACTCCCTTCACGGGACAGGTCTCCGTCCGGTACGACTTCTGATCCGACCGCGCCGGTGTGGGCTCAACGGATTATTTGAGCCCCTCGAACACGTACAGGTTGGAAAGCGAACGCATGTAACAGTAAGCGTACGACTTTCCGTCCGGAGTCACTTGAATCGGATGGATTCTCAGGACTCCCGCCGCGTCGGCGGGCGCGATCTGCTTCCACGGCTGTAGCTCTCCCGTTCCGACGTCCATCTGGTAGACCTCGACGGGTATGTCGCCGACCCGGTAGAAAAAGAGGAAGTTCGAATCGGAGCTCCACCCCGCGAGCCGGTTGATCGTCGGGTCCCGTTGTCCGGGGACAACCCGAGGAGGACCGCCGTCCATCGGATAGATCCGGATCTCCTCCTCGCCGAAGCGGCCTGACTGCGTCACGACCGATCGGCCGTCGGGGGAAGCCCTGCCGCGGAAGACTCCCTCCTCGGTGAGAGCTCGGACCTTGTCGTCGGAGAGGTCCCGGACGTAGACCCGTCCTCGGTGTCCCGCCTCTTCGCCTGAGAAGAGAATCTGGCTGCCGTTGCCGAGCCATCCTCCGGGGGCGGAAGCGTGAATCGATCCGCTCGCCAGCGGCCTGACCTCGCCAGGTCCGGTCGGCAGAAGAACGAGCCCTCCTCCCGAGGCTTCGAGCCGCTTCGCGAGCAGCCACCGGCCATCCGGTGAGAGCTGGGCAGCGATGTCGTAGCCCTCTCCGAGCTTGACCGCCGGCGAACCATCAAGCCGCCGGAGATAAGTCGGGGCGCCCTGCGTTTCCGTGTAGATCACGGTCTGGCCGTCCGGCGACAGGTCGCACAGAAAAGAGATCTCCGGCCCCGAGACTTCCTTCTCGGATCCATCGACGCGGGAGGTGACCAGTCCCATGTGACCGCTTCCCTGGGAGACGAGAGCTCTGCCGGACCGATCGAGGTCGTGGAGCCTGAGCCCTCCGGGAAGACGCAGAATCAAGCGCACTTTTCCGACGAGGTCCACGGCGTACAGGGAGTGACCCGGTCCGCTCCCCGTGGCGCTGAACCAGATCTCATCGCCGGACGCGCGCCAGGCGAGGCCATTCGAACTGACCTGCCAGCCGCCGCTCAACGTCTTCGGCCGATCGGGTGGACCCGAGAGACCGATGACCTTCACGGCCTGCTCGCCGCCCCAGGCTTCCATGAAGGCGATCCGGTCACCTCGGGGCGATATCCGGAGACTGTGGATAGCTCCGGCGGTCTCGTAAAGGACCTTCCCGGCGGGGAACTCGAGGCGCTCCTTTCCGCCGACCGAGTGGACGATGGCGAGGGTTTTCCCCTCTGGATCCCAGTCGGCGCCGTGGATCTCGGCTGCGAGTTCTCGGGCGGCGCCACCGGACAACGAAGCGCGCGCAAGCGTCCCCTGCTGGCGATAGGTGAGAAAGTAGCGAGGCGCAAGGGAGAGCGCTATCTCACCGGATGAGGAGACCGCGAAGACGTCGGCGCTCGGAAGGCCGAGATGGCGGGATTCCGTGGCGCCGATCCTCGTCTCGAAGAGCTGCACAGGGGACCCGTCCCAAGCGGCTCCGTAGACCACGGTCTGCCCGTCCGACGCGAACCGGGCCGACCAAACAGCTCCGTTGCCGGATGTCAGCTTCTGAAACGAATGGGTCGGGCTTCTCGCCGCGCGGTTCCCGGCAAGGTAGAACAGGCCGGCGAGGACGAGCGCGCCCGCGATCGCCGCGGAGAGCGCTCGGAGGAAACGCGGGCGCGGTAGGACTTCCCGCTTGTCCTTCCGATCGGGCTCCGTAGAGCGCTCACGCAGAGCCCGGAGATCGCGCGCCAAATCCTGCGTCGAGGCGTAGCGCTCCTCGCGCTCCTTCGCCAGACAGCGCTCGATGATCCAGCGCAGCATGGCGGGCGGGTCCTCCAGGGCGGGGTCGATGGGTTTCGGCTCCTCGCGGATGATGGCTGCCAGCGTCTCCACGTCCGTTTCCCGGCCGAAGGCGTGGCTTCCTGTGACCATCTCGTAGAGGACCAGGCCCAAGGAGAACTGATCGGACCGGAAATCGATCGGGTCACCGCGGGCCTGCTCGGGTGACATGTAGGCGATCGTCCCGGCTGCCCCGAATCCGCTGCGGGCTCCGGGCAGCGTCGCAGTCCGCGCCTGGGCGAGGTTCTGGAAGTCCGGCGCGGCCAGCTTTGCCAGGCCGAAGTCGAGGATCTTGACGAATCCGTCCCGGGAAACCATCAGGTTCTCAGGCTTGATGTCGCGATGGACGATTCCTGCCGCGTGCGCCTTGGCCAGCCCGTCGGCGGCCTGCGAAGCCAGATCGATCACCCTGCGGACCGGAGGGGGTCCGTGAAGGATTACCTCACGGAAGCTCTCCCCCTCGATGAGCTCCATGGCGATGTAGGGACCGGCTTCCGAGTCTCCGACTTCGTGGATCGTGACGATGTTGGGGTGGTTCAACGCCGAGGCGGCCCGGGCCTCCTGTTCAAAGCGAGCCAGACGTGCGCGGTCCGAGGAGAGCTCTCGGGGCAGGACCTTGGCGGCGACGGACCGGCCTAGCCGCGTGTCGCGAGCCTTGTAGACGTGGCCCATGCCGCCGGCCCCGAGAAATCCAATCACTTCATAGGACCCTAGCCGCGTACCCGGCTCCAGGGTGGACGAATCTGCCGGGATCACGAGGAGCCGTCCGATCGCGTCGTTCCGGCTCCCGCCAGGATGCGAAGAGTCAGGGCCACCGAGCCCAGTCGGATTTCGTCCTTGTCGGCGAGCTCGGCCGTCTGGATTCGGCGCCCGTTCACGAACGTGCCATTCCTGCTGCCGAGGTCCTCCAGGCGAGCGGCGCCCTTGGTAATGCGGATGCGCGCGTGGCGCCGTGACACGCTTTCGTCGTCGATCCAGACGGCGGAGTCCGGTCCGCGGCCAAAGACGGTCTCGCCCTCGGTGAGCGTCACGTCACGGCCTTTCCACAGGAGCCGATAAGACACCTCAGTTCGCCGGGCGGCGGGCGGGACGACCTCCGCCGCATCGCCGCAGAAAGCGTAACCGAATGCCGGCAGTGTCCGCAGGTATAACGGCTGGCGCGAACTGTCGCCGAGAGCCTTTCGCACCTCCTTGGCCAGGCCGGCGAGCGCGCTGTCCGAGACGAAGGTTCGAGGCCAAAGCTTTTCGTTCAGCTCCGCTTTCGAAAGCGCCCTGGGCCGCTTCTCCAGCAGGAGCTGCAGTAGTTCGAAAGCTCTCGGGGTGATGTGAATGGGACTGCCTGAGCGGATCAGCTCCCGGGTTTCCGTGTCTACCTCGCAATCTCCGAATCGAACCCGCATTCGCCCTCACGGAAATCTCGAGATTCTTCCAAGGTTCCGTCATGACCTGGAACGGCTCGGCGGCCGACGCTGCGAAACGCGCGGAGGCCGTCGATGCAAAGAACCATCAGGTGCAAGGTACTCAGTCTAATGCTTATGGCGCTCTCGGGAAATTGTCTGCCTGCGAACGGAGAGACTGCTGACCGGGAAGAATGGCAGCCGCGGTTTCTGAACGCCCGTAGAGATGGCCTGGTGCAGACCGCTCTGGAATTCGCGAAGGCGAAGCTCTCGAACGCCTCCTGCCAGGATGTCTTTCTCGACTTCCGGAATCCCTCCGGAGACGCCCTCGCGTCGACCCTGGAAGCGCTAGGCGAAACCCCCGCGACCTATCTCGCCCTGATTCAGTTTTACGATGCGACCGGAAAGAGCCTCTGCCGCGCCGATCGGCTGGCGATCACGGTTCCCGGCAGCCGCGTCGTATACCTCTGTGGGTCGGCGTTCCGGGATCTGGTGCGCCGCGCTCCGGGACGTGCCGCCGCCGTCCTGATCCACGAGGAACTCCACTCCCTGGGCCTTGGAGAGAATCCTCCTTCTCCCGACGAGATCACCGCCCGAGTCGTCGATCGTTGCGGACCCTGAGCACCGCTTACGAAGGGATCTTGAGGCGGTTGACCAGGGCCTGGAAACGGGGGTTGGAGCGGAGGTCGTCGAAGACGGAGTCCACGTTGAGGTACACGAGGAGCCCGACCCGCCCGTCCCAGGCCTTCTCGAGCCAGGAGAGGCACTCCTCGGGGTTCCATCCGGAGTAGGCCGTCGCGAAGTCGTACTCGGAGATGAACCGGCGCTTCGCGAGCTCGTGCATCTCGCCGACGACCCGAAGAGCCTCGGCGCGATTGCCCATGGCGCCGTAGGCGCGGGCGAGCGCGGCCCTCGGGAGCATCTCGTTGGGAGAAGCCTCGGACGCCCGCTTCGCCGCGGTCACGGCCTCGGAGAACTTCGAGAGCTTCTGGAACGCGAAGTTCGCCCACGTGCAGTGGCCGGCGATCGTCGGGTCGGTCGTGAGAGTCTTGCGGTAGAGGTCGATGGACTCGTCGTACCGCCTCGCGTAGTAGAGCAGCCTCGCCCGCATGCAGGCCGCGCTCGTGCTGACGGGGTCGAACTCCAGGGCCCTGGAGGACTCGGCGAGCGACTCGTCCGCCTTTCCCTGGGCGGCGAGGAAGAGGCCGGTCATCTGGTGGGTCAGCGCGGAGCGCGGGTTCAGCTCCGCGGCCTTGCGGAACTCGGCGCGCGCAGGCTCCCACTCGAAGTCGTAAAAGAGCTCGACCTGGGCGAGCGAGGAGTGTGCCTCTCCGAGGCTCCCGTCCAGGCGCAGGGCGTGCTCGATCGCCCCCTTCGCCTTCGGCATGACCTCGGTGGGAGGAAGCAGGCGGCCGGCGAGCTGGATGTAGCTGTCGGCCAGGCCGGCGTAGGCGAGGGCGAAGTCCGCGTCCTTCGCGATAGCCTGGTTGTAGTACTCGACGGACTGCGAGAGCGACTCGGGAGTGAACCGGGAGAAGGCGACCCTTCCCTTCAGATACGCCTGGTAGGCGTCCGGGTCCACCTCGGGCTTGCTCGCGAGGCGCGAGCTCTCTTCCGGCGCGACCTGGATGCGGACTTCGCGGGCAATGGCGCTCGCCACGTCGCTCTGGAGGGCGAGGATGTCCCGCAGGTCCCGCTCGTAGCTCTCCGACCACATCTGGGTCTCGTCGGGCGCGCGGATCAAGCGCGCGTTGATGCGGACCCTGTTGTTCGAGCGAAGCACCGAGCCCTCCACGACCGCGTCCACCTTCAGCTCCCGCGCGATCTCGGGCAGCGGCTTCGTCGCTCCCTTGTAGCGCATGGCCGAGGTGCGGGAGATGACCCGCAGCGCGGAGAGGCTGGAGAGCTTGGAGATCAACTCGTCGGTCATGCCGTCGGCGAAGAAGTCCTGGGCCGGGTCGCGCGAGAGGTTCTCCAGGGGGAGCACGGCCAGCGACCGGATCTCCGCGGCGGGGGCGGCCGCGCCCGCGCCCGTGGAAGCCCGCGAGGCCGCGAGCTGCCGGTAGAGCAGCGCGCCGGCGAGGAGAAGGACGACCGCGACGCCTCCGGCAAGGAGAGCGCGCCGGCGGGCTCGGGCCCGTGCGAGAGCGGCCTGGGCGGCGACCGCGCCGCTCGTCAGGCTCCCGGGCGGCAGGGTGATCAGGGCCGGATCCGACACCGCGAGCCCGGAGCCGGCGGAGAGGTCCCGCAGGAGGCGGCGGAGGTCCACGTTCATGTCCCGCGAGGACTGGTAGCGGTCGTTCCGGTTCTTCTCGAGCGCCTTCAGGATGATGTCCTGGAGCTTCTCGGGGACGTTCGGGTTGACCTCCACGGGAGTCGCGGGAGCGCGCTCGAGGATGCCGGAGAGGACGACCGCGAGGGTCTTGCCGCGGAAGGGGAACTGGCCGGTCGCCATGGAGTAGAGGAGAGTCCCGAAGGAGAAGAGGTCCGAGCGGGCGTCGAGCTCGTCGCCGCGGACCTGCTCCGGCGACATGAACGTCGCGGTGCCCATCGGGGCGCCGGGCATCGTCAGGTGGGGAAGCGTCGTCTGCGAGTCGGCGGAGGCGACGAGCGAGCCCGCGGGCGCCTGGAGGAACTTGGCGAGGCCGAAGTCCATGATCTTGATCCGGCCGTCGGAGGTCACGAAGACGTTGGCCGCCTTGATGTCGCGGTGGATCACGCCCCGCGAGTGCGCGGCGTCGAGCCCCGAGGCGATCTGGATCGCGAAGGGAAGGAGCCGCTCCAGCGGAAGCGGGCCCGGCTCGAGGAGCTTCTCCAGCGTCGTCCCCTCGAGCAGCTCCATCGCGATGAAGTGGTAGCCTCCCGCCTCGCCGACGTCATGGACCGTGCAGATGTTGGGGTGGTTCAGCAGCGAGGCGGCGCGCGCCTCGCGGTGGAAGCGCTCGACCGTCTCCTTGACCATCACCTTCTCGGCGACGAACTTCAGGGCGACGTGGCGGCCGAGCCGCGTGTCCTCGGCTTCGTAAACGACGCCCATCCCGCCCTCTCCGATCAGCTTGAGGACTCGATAATGGGAGAACGTTTTGCCAAGCATGGTTGCGGCTGGTCCGGGCAGCTCCGACAGAAGCGAGCGGCGAAGTCATCTTAGCATCCACGTCTGAGACAGGTTGGAACAGCGGGCCACGCAGACTGCGCGCGCCGGAGGAGGAGGACATCAGGTGAACGAGTCCACGCCCCAGATCGCTACCCCGATCATCACGCCGACGAGCCATCCGCTGGTCGCGAAGTTCACCGTGACGATCCCTCCGAAAGCGACGGTTGCGGTGCAGTTCGGCCTCGACACGAGCTACGGCCGCTGGACCTCGACGGTCGGGGCGCCGGAGGGGGGCGGGGCAGTCCCGATCCTCGTCGCGGGGATGAAGGCGAGCACGCTGTACCACATGCGCGCTCGGGTCGAGCTTTCCAACGGGTGGTGGACCACGACGCCGGACCAGACCTTCCAGACGGGGGCGCTGCCTCCGCCCGGCGTGCTCCCGAAGCTCAACGCCTCGACCGCTCCCGGCCAGACCCCGAGCCCTGGTGTTGAGCTCGTCAACGTCATCGACCCGATCGGCGTCTCCGTCGTGTGCGACTTCGACGCGAACGTCCTCTGGTACTACCAGAACACCGCCGACGCGGGCTGGGAGGGGTACGCCTTCCCGATCAAGCCGCTGAAGAACGGGAACATGCTCGCGTCCATCACGAACCTCTACTCGGCCAGCGTGCCGCAGACGATCCCCTACAACAGCGTGCTGCGGGAGATCGATCTGACGGGGAACCCGGTCCGCGAGCTCTACCTCGCCGACTTGAACGCGGCCCTGGCGAAGATGAAGACGCCGCAGGGCTCCGTCGTTCAGGCGCTCTGCTACAGCCACGACGTCCTGCCGCTCTGGAACGGGCACACGATCCTCCTCGTGCAGCAGCAGAAGAGCGTCTGGCTGACGGCCCCCCCCGGCCCCGGGCAGTTCACGATCCTGGGCGACGCGATGGTGGACCTGGACGAGAACTTCAACCCGGTCTGGGTCTGGTCGGTCTTCGACAACCTCGACGTGAACCGGCACCCGATGGGGTTCGACGCGGCGGACGGCTACGACTGGACGCACTGCAACTGCATCCAGATCGCGCCCGACGGGAACCTGGTCCTCTCGTCGCGGCATCAGAACTGGGTGATGAAGATCGACTACCAGGGAGGAAACGGAGACGGGACGATCCTGTGGAAGCTCGGGTACCAGGGAGACTTCGCGCTCGTCGGCAGCGAGAGCGCCGACACGGACTGGTTCTTCGCCCAGCATTACCCCAACCTCCTCCGGGCCGACGGCGACCAGATCACGCTGATCTCGGTCTTCGACAACGGCAACGACCGCTGCTATGCCACGCCGGCGGGATGCGACCCGGTCGGGCCTCCGCCGCCTCCGCCGTTTTCCCGCGGCGCGATGTTCAAGATCGACGAGACCGCGATGCAGGCGACCCTCGTCTGGCAGTACCCGTTGAACGAGTACTCCTACTGGGGCGGCAACGTCATGTTGTTTCCCGATGGCGACATCGAGATCTGCGCCTCCGAGCCGATCCCGATCGGCTCCCAGCCGCCCAGCCAGGATGCGCCGTCGCAGGTCGTGGAGCTCCTCCCCGGTCCGAGCGGCGCGACGATCGTCTGGCAGATGACCGTGACGACGGGAGGCACCTACCGCTCCTACCGCATCGGCAGCCTCTACCCCGGCGTGATCTGGGGAAGCTGACGGCTACGGGGCCGCCGGGAGCGACGAGGTGGAGAGGCGGACGGCGGCGCCGGTGCCGTCGGCGCTCATCCGGCGGATCTCACCGCGGTCGGGCCCGGCGAGGAACAGGATCTCCGAACCGTCCGGCGACCAGCGGGCGACGTTGATGCCCGGCGGGCCGATCGGCTCGACGCGCGAGCCGTCCTTCGAGACGACCATCAGGCGGCGCTCGCCGCCGTCGGGCTGCCCGGAGAAGGCGACCCGGCCGTCCGGGAGGAAGGCCGGGAAGAAGTTGTGCCCGGTCCCGTCGGTGACGCGGGTTTCGCGGCCGGTCGCCAGGTCGAGGGTCCAGACCTGGTCGTGCTTGTCTCCCTTCTCGCGGTAAAAGACGATCCGGCGGCCGTCGGGCGAGAAGGCGGGGTTGTAGTCCGTCGCGGGATCGTTGGTCAGGCGCTTGATGCCGGAGCCGTCGAGAGCGATCCGGTAGAGGCTGTTGTGGCGCGGCTCGTCCTCGGCCGCGTAGACGAGGAAGCTCCCGTCCGGCGACCAGGCCGGAGTGTGGTCGGCGCCCTTTCGCCGCGTCACCTGCCGGACGTCGGTCCCGTCGGCGCGGACGGTCACGATCTCCCAGTCGCCGTCCACCATCTGTCCCGCGGCGAGCCGGCTTCCGTCCGGCGAGAAGCTCGCCCAGACGGCGCCACGCAGGACGGGCCGGGGGTTGGAGCCGTCGCGGTCGGCGATCCAGATCGTCCAGTTCTTCGCGTCGTACGGGCCCGCCGCGTCGTAGCGCGAGAAGGCGAACCGCTTGCCGTCGGGCGACCAGGCGACATCCTGCACGAAGAGCTTGCGTTCGTTGGTCGCCCACGGCGACTTCGGGGCTGGCGCGGGCGTCGGGGTCGGCGTCTCGTCGGCGGGCGGAGGACAGACGGCGGAGAAGGCGCTGAAGGCGAGCGGCGCGAGGATCATCGAAAGTCCCTCCTCTTCGTCGGGAGTCTGGCGCGGGCCTCGCCAAGCGCAGTCCCGTTTGGCTGCACCCTCGGGGCGGTTGGCTGCGCGGCGTGTGTGCGGCGGCGGTTGCCCGGGCAGACTCGGGCGAATGGAGCCGGATAGACTGCGTGGCGTGGCGGCGGGCCGAGGACTTCCCGGCCGATCTCGGGCGACGCTCGTCGTGGCTGTTCTCGCGGCGGCCTTTGGAGCGCTCCAGGCCGCGACGATCTCGATCGGCCTCAAGCAGGAGGCGAACCTCTCCTTTCAGCCGTCCTTCGCCCGGATGCTCGCCTACCAGATCGTGGCGTGGCTGGTGTGGGGAGCGATCGCTCCGCTGATCTTCGAGCTTGGCGAGAGGTTCCGGCCGGAGCGACCGGTGCGTTTCGTCGCGGTCCACGTGCCGGCCGCGCTCGCGGCCTCGATGCTCAACGCCGCCGTCGGGGTCGCGGCCATCGCGGTCTTTCGCCCCTTCGGAGCGTCTCCGCAGGGACGCGTTCTGCCGAGGCTCGTCGGCCGGTTCACCAACTCGCTGCCGCTCGAGTTCCTGATCTACGGCGTGATCCTGGGCGCCGGCTACGCCGTCGAGTACTACCGCGGTTTTCGCGACCGCGAGCTGCGCGCGGCCCAGCTCGAGCGGCGGCTCGCCGAGGCGAGGCTCGAAGCCCTGGCGCTGCAGCTCCAGCCGCACTTCCTCTTCAATGCCCTGCACACGGTCGCCGGGCTCGTGCGGCAGGGCGAGAACACGGCGGCCGTCGAGGTTCTGGCCCGGCTGTCGGACCTGCTGCGGGCGACGCTCCAGGGCAGCGGCCGTCCTCTCGTGCCGCTGTCGGAGGAGCTCGCCCTCGCCGATCTCTACCTCGCGATCCAGCAGGTCCGGTTCGCCGACCGCCTGCGCGTCGAGCGCGCGATCGACCCGGAGCTGGCAAAGGCGGCGGTGCCGCCGTTTGTCCTCCAGCCCCTCCTGGAGAACGCTGTGCGGCACGGGCTCGGCGCCCGGTCCGACGCCGGGTCGCTGCGCATCGTGGCGGAGCGCGCTGGCGAAGGGGAGCGGTTCCGGTTGGAAGTCCACGACGACGGGCGGGGGATCGAGGGCCCGCCTTCGGAGCGGGCCGGGGGCGTCGGGCTCTCCAACACCCGGGCGCGGCTGGCGGAGATCTACGGGGAGGCCGCGAAGCTCGAGCTTCTCTCGCGCGCGGAGGGCGGCGTGGTGGCGCGCCTGACGCTTCCCGTGATCCCGGCTCCCGAACCGGAGCGGCAGGCCCCGGCGTGAGCGATCCCCTGCGGGTGGCGATCGCGGACGACGAGCCGACGGCGCGGGCGTCGCTGCGCCTGCTTCTCTCCCGCCATCCCGATGTAGCGCTGGTCGCGGAGTGCGCCGACGGCGCCGCGACCGTGGCCGCCGTGCGGGAGCGGCGGCCGCAGCTTCTCTTCCTGGACGTTCAGATGCCGGAGATGGACGGTTTCGCGGTCCTGGCGGAGCTCGCGCCGGAGGAGACCCCGGCGGTCGTGATGGTGACCGCTTACGACGAGCACGCGCTGCGCGCCTTCGACGTCCGGGCGATCGATTACCTCCTGAAGCCCTTCTCCGACGAGCGCTTCGAGCGGGCGCTGGAGCGGGCGCGACGGGAGATCGCGGAGCATGGCCTGGCGGAGCTCGCCCGCCGGATCCGGGGGCTGGTCGACGGCTCGCCTGAGCGGCCGTCCGCCGCGGCTGGAGCAGCGGGAGCGGGCCGCCTGCTCGTCACGCAGACGGGGCGCACGGTCGTCGTCAACGTGGACGAGATCGACTGGATCGAGGCCGCGGACTACTGCGTGCAGCTCCACGTGGGGAAGCGCACGCACGCGCTTCGCCGGCCGATCGCAGAGCTGGAGGCGGAGCTCGATCCCGCGCGGTTCGTCCGGATCCACCGCTCCACGATCGTCAACGTCGCGCGGGTCCGGCAGATCCGCCCGCAGCTGAAGGGAGACGCGGTGGTGGATCTTGCCGACGGCACGGAGCTTCGCGTCTCGCGCAACCGGCGCGAGAGCCTCCTCGCCGCGCTGGCCCGCCGCTGATCCGGCCCGCGGCCGGTCAGCGGCGAAACACGCGCATCGTGCTCAGACGACCGGGAACGTCAGTGGTCGTGCTCCCGCTCGTATCCGGCGTGCTGGTGTTCCCGCTCGACCTCGCGCTCGTGCTCCCTCTCATGGTGCTTCCAGGCGCGGTGGGTGCGGACCTCGTCGCCGACGACGAGCGTCTGGTTGGACCAGTGGCCCGGCTCGTAGATGTAGGAGCCCTCGCTGTGGACGTAGCGGGGCGCGATCCAGTACGAGCCGGAGACTTCGGGGCGATCCCACCGGCCGGGGACCCACGCCCAGCGCCCGGCGTCGTCGTTCCAGAAGCCGCCGACCCAGATGTAGCCGGCGCCCGGGCTCGGAGGCCGAACCTCGTGCCGGATCGCGGGCGGGTGGCCCGTCGTGATGCGAATGTCGAGCTGGGCGAGCGAGACCGCGGCGAAGCCGCCGCTCGCGATCGCGATCAACAGGACCCTCTGAAAGAAACGTGACCTCATGACACCCCCTTTGGACATTTGGGACAACTCTGTCCCCACGCTCGCAGTCGAGCAAGCGGTGTGCCACGGGGGCCGGGCCTTTAGCCGGGGCCGACGACGAGGAGCGTGAAAGAGCCCGGGATGACCGGCGGGCGGGGGCGGGGCTGCTCGGCCGTCGGCGCGGGCGGCTGCCCGAACTCGGCGGTCGCCAGGAAGATGCGATGCGTCTTTCCGTCGAGCGCCATTGTGCGGGCGCCTCGCTGCGTCGGGACGTTCGCGACGACGCGGTAGGAATCCGGACCGTCCTCGCGGACGACCGTCAGCGTGCCGTCTCCGTTGGAAGCGAAGGCGAGCGAGGTCGCGGGATCGAAGGCCGCGGCGTCCACTCCCTCGCCGATCGGGAGCGTCGCGACGGCGCGCCCGCTGTCCGCGTCGAGGACCACCATCGCCTTGTTGTGGCAGACGGAAAAGAGGCGGCGGGTCTTCGAATCCATCGCCAGCCCGGTCGGCTCCTCGCAGCCGGGGATCGGCCACCGCTTCTCGACGCTCAAGCCGCGGGAGTCGAGCACCGCGATCTCGTTGGTGTCCTCGATGTTGACGAAGACTCGTCCCTTGCCGTCGGCGACGCCCGTCTCAGGCTTTCCGCCGAGCGGGATCGTGCCGGCGACGGCGTTGGTCGAGGCGTCGATCGCGGTCGCGTTCTTGCCGCGGCCGTTGAACGTGAAGACCCGGCGCGACGCGGGGTCGTAGAGGATCGCGTCCGGGTTCTCTCCGGTCGTCTTGACTTCGGTGACGACGGCGAGCGTCGCCGTGTCGAAGACCGTGACGGTGGAGGAGCGGCCGTTGCTCGTGAAGCCCCGGTGGGAGTCCGGGAAGATCGCCACGCCATGGACTCCCTGCGTTCCCGGAATCTCGCCGACGGTTTTCTCGCTGTCGGCGTCGAGGACCACGACCCGTGTTCCCCGAGAGACGTAGAGGCGCCGCGCCCCGGAGTCGAGCAGCAGGTAGTCCCATCCGCCCTCTCCGCCGACGGGGATCTTGTGGAGCAGGTGGTAGGAGGGCGGCGGCGGTGGAGAGCTCGAGGAGGCGCAGGTGGCCGAGCCCAGGACCAGGAGGAGCGCGGAGAGGCGGTAGGCATTGTTCATCCCCGCATTCTACGAAGGAGTGCCCGGCTCCGGGGTTCTCGTGGGAGAATCCGCCGCAGAGTCGGAGGAGTGTTCATGCCCAAGACGATCCTTGCGGCCGCCGCCGTCCTTGCCGCTGCCCTTGCGGCGCCTCCGCCCGCCGCCGGGCAGGGGCGTCCCGACCCGCAGGCCGTCATGGCGGCCCAGAAGAAAGCTTTGGCACGGCTGGCTTACATGGACGGGGTCTGGAGAGGGCCCGCGTGGACGATCCTCCCGTCCGGCGAGAAGCACGAGGTGACCCAGACCGAGCGCATCGGTCCCTTTCTCGACGGGACCGTGCGGGTCATCGAGGGGCGCGGTTACGACGCCTCCGGCAAGGTGACGTTCAACGCTTTCGGGACGATCTCCTACAGCCCCGACACCGACCGCTACACGATGCACTCCTACGCCCTGGGAAACGTCGGCGACTTCAACCTCGCGCCCTCCGCCGACGGATTCGTCTGGGAGATCCCCGCCGGGCCGGTCACGATCCGCTACACGGCCGCCGTCAAGGATGGGACGTGGAAGGAGGTCGGCGATCGGATCGCTCCCGGAAAGGACCCCGTCCGTTTCTTCGAGATGAACCTGAAACGCGTCGGCGACTCCGACTGGCCGGCCGCCGGCGCGATCCTCCCCAAGTAGGAGGGCGTCGGAGCGGCCGGAACCGGGAGGCGTCATGGCTGGTTCGCTGAAGATCGATTTGCTCGACGTCGGCCTCAGGAAGTACGGGGACTGCGTCCTCGTCGAGTTCGGCAACGTCCTCGTCCTGATCGACGGGGCGCACACCGGGGACGATCAGGGAACGCAGGGGCACGACTCGATCCCCGCGCAGCTCGAGAAGGTGCTGGGTCACAAGGCGCCCTTCCACGTGGACCTGCTCATGGTCTCGCACGCGCACGAGGACCACATCGGGTGCCTGCCGGCGCTCGTCACGGCCAAGAAGCTCACGGCCGGCTCGGCGCTCGTCGCCGACCCTCGCCTGGGGTGGGGACGCGCGCAGGGGCAGACTCCTCCCGACGCCGTGGCGGACGAGCGGGTGCAGCGCGCGGTCGCGGGGCTCCACGAAATGCCGATCCGCGACATCCGGGACGGCCGGACGGTCGAGGAGTTCCTCTCCGACGCGGCGTCGCTCGAAGACAACTACAAGGCGATGCTGAAGACGCTCGCGGACGGCGGGACAAACGTCGTCTCCTACGTCGGGCCGAAGGACGCGAAGGTCAAGGCGCTCGTCCAGAAGTTTTCCTCGATCGGGATGACGATCCTCGGTCCGTCGCAGGAGCAGCTCCTGCGCTGCGCCGACAAGATCCGCCAGGGGATGAGCGACGCGGTGGACGCCGCGGAGAAGCTCCTCGGCACAGACGCGGCGATCGACGCCGGGGAGATCTACCGGCGCCTCGCGTCCGGAGAGAGCGACGCGGTGGACGGCGAGCGCCTGGGCAACATGGTCAACCTGCAGAGCATCGCCGCGCAGTTCGAGTTCGCAGGACGGAAGGTCCTCTTCGCCGGCGACATGCAGCTCGCCAAGCCCGGGACCGACGAGCCGAAGATCACGGCGGGCGTCGCGGACCTGAGGACAGCAATCGAGAAGGAAGCGCCTTACGACTTCGTCAAGCTGTCGCACCACGGCTCCGACAACTCCGTGGACGAGGACCTGCTGAAGAAGCTCAAGACGACGAAGCGGTATGGGATCTGCGCGGGCGAGCAGAGCACCAAGCATCCCAACGCGCAGGTCCTGAAGATGCTGGCCTCGCACCAACCCGCCCTGCAGTGGGTTCGGACGGACCGCAACCGCCGGTCGACCGTGACGCTCACCAAGACGGGCGCGACCATGGAGGTCGAGACGGGGGTCCTCAACGACGCCCACCCCAACTCCGGCGACTCGATGCCGTCGCCGGCCGGGCCGCCGACGCCCGCGGCGCTCGCCCCCGTTCTGAAGCCGCGCGTCCAGGCCGCGGTGGGAGAGACGGGCGCCGCCGGGTTCGTCGAGGTCGTCGCAAAGATCCCCAACGAACGCACGCGCGTGCAGATCACGATCGAGATCGACCCGGGGGGCGGGGGCTCTCCCGTCCGCTCGATCCTGCCGGGAGGGCAGACCTCCGACGCGCCGCTGAAGATCGGCTCCGGCCGCGCGTTGCCGAGGCTTCTGGCGGTGACCAGCCGGGACGCGCTGGCGCGGAACATCGGCCGGGAAGAAGCCGGCCACGTCGTGGATTCCCTGAACGGAGCGGGCTTCTCGGTCCTGCCGGACATCCCGGAGGGCGCCTCGGTGATGGATGCGGCCTCCGCCGTCCACCGTCGGCTGACGGGCGAGCGTGGAATCGAAGGGGTGGTCATCGTCGGCGGCTTCGACGTCGTCCCGTCGCTCAAGCTCGACGCGCTGCCGCCGGAGCTTCGCCGGCAAGTCGCCGGCAACGACGACCCCGACGACTTCGTCGTCTGGAGCGACGAGATCTACGCCTCGACCGACGGCGACACCATCGCGGACCTGCCGGTCTCCCGCGTCCCGGATGCCCGCTCCGCGCGGTTCCTCTTCGCGGCCCTGGAGGCTTCCGGGCGGCTGCGGGGCAGCGGGCGGTGCGGCGTGCGCAACGTGCGACGAGAGTTCGCCGACCCCATCTTCCGGGAGCTCCCCGGCGACAGCGCGATCTTCACCTCGCAGCCCTCCACGCACGACCAGCAGGACCCGGTCCTGGTCCTCGGTGGCGACCTCGTGTACCTCATGCTCCATGGCGACGACAGAGACGGGAGCCGCTTCTGGGGCGAGGACACCGACGGCGGGCGAGAGGCGGTCGGCATGAACAACCTTCCCGAGGCGAGCGGTGGAGTCGTCTTCACCGGGTGCTGCTGGGGAGCCCTGACGGCCGATCCGCCGGCGTCGCGCGCTTCGGGCGGGGAGACGATGGCGCCGAGGGCCCCGGAATCCTCGATCGCGCTCGGGTTCCTCGGCCGCGGCGCGGTCGGCTTCGTCGGATGCACGGGCGCGCACTATTCGCCGACCCAGGAGCCTTTCGACTACTACGGAGGGCCGATGCACAGCGCCTTCTGGAAGCACTCGCTCGCCGGGGAGGCTCCGGCGAAAGCTCTCCACGCGGCCAAGCGCGAGTACGCGGCCCGCATTCCTCACGGGCACGCGGGGGCGATCTCCCGGGCGATCGAGATGAAAATCCTGCGTCAGTACACTTGCCTGGGACTGGGGTTCTGAAAGGGGGCGGAGATGAAGGCGCCCGAGAAGAAAGTGCAGAAGGCGGTGGACCGGGAGATGCCCGGTTACGTCGTGAAGAAGAAGCGCGGAGCGCGGCGCCGCGGCGAGGCCGCCTCGACCGACGCGGTCAGCCCCGACCTGGACACCCTCAAGAAGAGGTACTTGGGCGGCGATTCCGAGACGGACGGCGCAGTCAGGGCCGACAGCGCCGACAGCGCCGGCAGCGCTCCCTCCCGGAAGAAACGCGGCAAGCCCCGCTACGACGACGAGATCGTGCCGGTCGAGCCGAAGGACCGGTCGCGGGACGGGAGGCTGCCTTCCGGATCGCGCGCGAAGCGGGTCGTCTACTCCGGCGACTCCGACGAGATCATCGGCCGCCAGGGCTGAGCGCTACCGGATTCCCTCCGTGCCGCGGGTCAGGCGGGTGAGCTCCGTTCCGTCGGAGTCGACCCGGTAGATCTCGTCCACGCCGGTCTTCTTCGCGGAGAAGAGGATCCGGCGGCCGTCGCGGGACCAGCTCGGCTGGGACCAAACGTCGAGGCCGCTGGTGAGCCGAAGGACCTTCCCGGTGCGGACCTCGAGGCGGTAGAGGTCGCGAACGCCGTCCCGGTCCGACACGAACGCGACGAAGCGCCCGTCGGGCGAGAACGCGGGCGTCATGTCGGAGCGCTCGCTCTTCGTCAGGGGCGAGACCGCGCCGGACGCCACGTCCATCACGAAGAGCTGGTCGCGGCCGTCGGGGTTGGCGAAGAAGACCAGGCGGCGTCCGTCGGGGCTCCAGGTCGGGACCTGGCTGCTCCAGGCGTTGGACGTGAGGCGCCGCTCGCCGGTTCCGTCCGCGGCGACCAGGTGGAGCTCCCAGTGCCAGGCTTCTCCCTCGCGGGCTCCGTGCTGGAACGCGATCCAGCGGCCGTCGGGGGACGGTACCGGCACGCCGTCGAAGCCTGGGTGCGCGACGAGGCGACGCGGACCGGACCCGTCGGCGTTCATGACGTAGAGATCCACCTCGTCCTCCACGCCGGTCTCCCGCGGGGACTGGAAGAGGATCCTCTTTCCGTCGCGCGTGAAGGCGGGATGGGCGTCGCGTCCCGGGCTGCTGGTCAGCCGCCGCGCGTTCTTCCCGCCGGCATCCATCGTGTAGATCTCCCAGTCACCGCCGTCGCGGGTCGAGGCGAAAACGATCTTGCGGTCATCCGGGGACCAGGCGGGCCAGGCGTTGTCATAAGCCGCGGGCCCGGCCATCGCCAGCCAGACGAGGAGGCCGAGCACGGGTCGTCGCTCTCCCTTACTTCGAGGGCGCGGGCTCCTTGGGTTTGAGCTCCCAGAGGACGTTGACGATCTTCCACTCGCCGTTGGATTTGGCGAGCTGGAGGTAGTCGATCCACTCGGCGGCGACGATCTTGGCGACGGCCGCGTTCTGGAAGCGGTCCAGGATCGTGACCTCCTTCACCTGGGACTCCTTCGGGGTCTTCTTGCCGCCGCCGGAGCGCGTGTACTGCACGAGCGTCATCGCGCTCATCGAGTCCAGGCGCGACCGCCCGCTCGCGGCATCCGTCCGGACGATGCGCTTGGCGAGCTCGGGATGGAGGGCCTTCTCCATCCTCGACGCGTCTCCCTCGTACCACCCCTCGATGTAGTCGAGCGCGGCCTGCCGGATCGCGGCCGCTTCCGGATCGGGCGACGTCGAGGAAGCCGTCTGCGCATGGACCGGAGCCGCCGCGAGCGCGAGGAGCAGGATGCCGAGCTTCTTCATGGGCCCTCCTCTGGATTGTCCGGACAGACCTCGACGCGAGGCCCTCCCCGTTCCTACGGAAGGGCGCTCCCCGGGTTTCTTCCGAGGTCAGGCGGGGGACCGGCCCGCCAAAAGCGGACCGAGCAGGGCGCGCAGGCCGTTCCAGCAGATCTGGACACCGATGCACAGCAGGATGAAGGCGGAGAGGCGCACGAGGATGATCGTCCCGGTATTGCCGAGGCGCTTCAAGATCCGGTCGGCGTAGCGGTAGCAGACGTACACGGCCGCCGAGACGACGAGCATGCCGGTCAGATGCGCCAGGATCGTGAGGAGGAGCCGGCGGTTGGTGGCCGGAGCGTTGGCGGCGAGCGTGATCGCGACGGAGATCGAGCCCGGGCCGACCGTCAGCGGCATCGTCAGCGGGTAGAACGCCCGCTCGTGCGGGTCTTCCTTCGCCACCGCGGCGTCCCCTGACTTCGCGATCGGCGAGTTGGGCTGGTTCAAGAGCGCCCAGCCGATCGAGCAGACGACGATCCCTCCGGCGACCTGGACGACCGGGATCGAGACGTCGAAGAAGTCGAGCACGTGGGAGCCGATGAGCGTGGCTCCCGCCAGGAGCAGGAAGCCATAGATCGCGACGAGCTTGGCCACCCCGGCTCGCTCCTCGGAAGAGAGGTCGGCCGTCTTGGCGAGAAAGACCGGGGCTCCGCCGAGCGGGTTCACGATCGCGAAGAGCGCCGCGATCGCGAGGAACGCCGTTTCCACGAAATGCTGGAGGGTGCCGACGAGTCCCAGCGAGGCCATGGGCCGGCAGTATCTCCCGGGTCGGCGCGTCAGCGCTCAGCGGGGCCGCATGCCGTGTTCTTTCACGGCCCGGGCGGAGGCCTCCTGGAGCGCCTTCGCGTCGGCTTCCTCGAGCTGGATGGATTCGCCCGACGCCGTCGCCACACCGGCGGGGAGCCCGAGCGGGGATTTGCCGGTCAGGCCCGCGTAGATCACCGCGGCCGCGAGATAGGAGCCGGCGGCAGTCGGGTGCAGGCCGTCCTCGGAATAGAGCCGCAGTCCCGGCCGAACCTTCTCCGCGATCAGCCAGGCCTCCCCGGCCGGAAGCAGCGCGCCGCCGACGTCCCTCGCCGCGAGCCGGTAGGAGTCGCTGACTCCGCCGAAGTCCCGGCGCCGCGAGACCGAAGGCCAGACCATGTAAAGCGCGGGCTTCGCGCCCGCGCGGCGGATCAGGGGCTCGAAACGCCGCGCGTACCGGATCAGCAGGTCGCGCCCCTCGGGAGACGCCGACGGACCCTGCTGGAGGACGACGAAGTCCCACTTCTCTTCCTCCAGGGTCTTCTGCGCCGCGCCCTTGTCCCAGTGGTCCTCGAGGCTGAACCCGCCGCCGACGACGGAGCGGCAGACCGGCGGCGGCATCCCCGCCGCCGCGGCGAAAGCGGCGACGATGCCCGGCACGTCGTGGACGTAGGTGAGGCTGTTCCCGATGAAGAGAATCCGTGCCGGCCGCTCGGGCGCCGGCGCTGCCGCCGCGGAGATCGAGAGGAACCACGCGGCGAGGACGGCTGAGATCGAGCGCTTCACCGCTCCATGGTCGTCCGGATCGGGAACCGGATCAACCGGGGGGACTGGTCGGGTAAGATCCGGGCCTCCCGTGGCGAAGAAGAGAAAACTGGCCCTGGGCGGGGCCGCGCTGGCCCTCGCCTGCGTGCTCGTCCTCGCGGATAGCGGTCGGCTGACGGGCCTCGTCTCCGCCGCGGCGGCGCTTTCGACCTCCGACGGGAGCGTGCCGACTTTCGCCGGCGACGCCCGGCACACCGCGGTCTTCTCGCGCGCCGCCCAGGACCTTCGGACGATCCGCTGGTCGGCCATCATCGATCGGAACCCCGCAGGCGGCGAGGCGCACTACGGGGCGCCGCTCATCACGGCCTCCAACACCGTGCTGGCGCCCGTGAAAACGGAGACCGACGGGTTCGAGGTGGACGCCTTCAGCGCTTCGGCGGGAACCCTGAAGTACACGCTTCCGAGCGACTACATCCTGCCCAGCCACGGCTTGTACCCGACCTACCAGCCCGTGCTCGCGGCCGGGCCGGCTGGCCAGAGGCTCTATTTCCCCGCGGCCGGGGGCACCGTCTACTTTCTCGACGACCCCGACACCGATTCGCCCGGGACCCCGGTCCGCCGGGTGTTCTACACGAGCCTGTCCAACTACCTCGCCGACGCGGGCGACTACAACTCCACGATCTTCATCAACACGCCGCTGACCGCCGACTCCGCCGGCAACGTGTACTTCGGCTTTCGCGTGGAGGGAAACGCGCCCGCGCCCCTGAGCACGTCGCAGAGCGGGTTCGCGCGGATCGACCCGGCGGGCATCGGAACGTACGTCCTGGCGGCGACCGTCGCGGGGGACTCCGCCGACATCATGGACTCGCACAGCAGCGCGCCAGCCCTGAGCGCCGACGAGACCACGCTCTACGTCGTCGTGAAGTCGATCTTCTCGGACAACGCGTACCTGCTCGGCCTCGACACGACGACGCTGGCGCGCAAGTACCGGGTCGCGTTGAAGGACCCGCGCGGCGGCAACGCCAACGACGCCGTCATCCTCGACGACGGCACCGCGTCCCCGACGGTTGCGCCGGACGGCGACGTGTACTTCGGCATCTTCGGCAACCCGTACAACGGGTCGCGCGGCTTCCTGCTTCGCTTTTCCGGCGACCTCGCCGTGGAGAAGCCTCCGGCCTCTTTCGGCTGGGACTACACGGCCGCCATCGTGCCGGCGTCGATGGCGCCGATCTACACGGGTCCCTCCTCCTACCTGATCTTCGCCAAGTACAACAACTACTTGACCGGCGCCGGCACCGACAGCGGCGACGGCGTCAACCGCATCGCGCTGCTCGACCCCAACGCCACGCAGGTGGATTCGCACGCCTCCTCCGCCGGGCTGTTGGTGATGCGCGAGGTCTCGACGATCGGGGGGCCCACGCCCGACGACGAGAACCCCGGCGTCCCCCTGGCGGTGCGCGAGTGGTGCATCAACACCGCGGCCGTCAACCCGGCGACCAACAGCGTCTTCACGCCCAGCGAGGATGGCCACATCTACCGCTGGAACCTGGCCACGAACTCTCTCACGCAGGCGCTGGAGCTCACGCCCGGAATCGGAGAGCCGTACGTCCCGACGGTGATCGGCCCCGACGGCACCGTCTACACCTTGAACGGCGGGACCCTCTTCGCCGTGGGCGGATACGACGATCTCCAGGTGACGCTGTCGTCCTCCGTCCCGGACGACCGGGTCGTCGTCGCGGGGCAGTCGATCACGCTGGACGTTACTGTCGCGGCCATTCCTCCAGGCCCGGCGCCGGTGGGGAGCGTGGCGTTCACGGATACGGTCTATTTCGTCGCCGGTCTCGACGACCTGCAGAGCACGGCGACGCTCCTGGGCACGATCCCCGTGGACGGCGCGGGGCACGCGTCCGTGACCGTGGCGCTCCCGGCGGCGAGCCATTTCCTGACCGCGACGTTTTCCCCGACGGGCGGCGGCGGGAGCCGCTCCGCCACGCTCATTCAGAGAGTCCACGCGAAGGCCTCGGCGACGACGCTGGCGGGCTCGCCCAATCCTTCGGCGCTCGGCCAGCCGGTCGCGCTCACGGCGACGGTCGTGGCGTCTCCCGCCGACCCGGCAACCCCGACGGGAATGGTGACCTTCCGAGAAGGAACGACGGTCCTGGGCCAGGTTCCGCTCGATTCCACGGGGACGGCCGTCCTCACGACCTCGTCGCTCGCCGTCGGCAGCCACGCCCTCACGGCCGTCTACGCCTCCGACAGTGTCTTCGCGGCGAGCAGCGGGGGAGCTTCGCAGGTCGTCGTGAGCGGCCCACCCACGACGAACACGCCGACGGTGACGCCGACGCGGACTTGGACGCGGACGCCGACAAGTACCCGAACCGTGACCCCGACGCGGACGGTGACGAACACGAGGACCATCACGCCCACGCGGACCGCCACGAAGACGAAGACGTGGACACCCACCCGAATATCCACGCCGACCGCGTCGAACACGCCGACGGGAACGCCGACTCGGACGCCCACGGGAGGCCTCGGAATTTCGGCGACTTCCACGCCGACGCGGACGCCGACGCCGACGGCGACGCCGACTCCATCGCTCACGGCGACGATCACTCCGACGCCCACATCTTTCTCGCCGGTGCCTGCGGACTTCCGCGACGTTCGCAGGCCCGCGGACATCGCCGTCGGGCCCGACCTCGGCGGGACCGGTCATTCGGCGATCAACCTGACAGGATCGGCCCCGTCGGCCGGGGACACGTGGATCGCCGTTTACGACGCCACGCCCGCCGACGACACGACGCAGAACACGTTCGGAAGCGTCCACCTCGCCGGGGACGTCCTGATCCACGCCTACAACAACAAGAAGGGCGCCGGACTGCTGGCCCTCTTCAACGAGCCGGCGGGGAAGGCCGGCCTCGCGCTCGTCGTCTACGACGGCGGCGGATCCGACAGCCTCGCGCTGGGGACGGTGAGCAAGTCCTCCGGCGCCTTCACCGCGCTGACAAGCGTGTCGCTGGGGTCGGGGATCCTCGAGAACGCCTGGTACCGGGTGACGATGGACGTTGCCGTCTCCGGCGGCAACGTAACCGTGACCGGAAAGGTGTTCCAACATTCCGACCCCACGGATCCCGGCAGCGCCGTGGCGGCCCAGGTCGGCGTGACGCTCAACACGACGCGGGCGCTGCCGGCGGGGGTGGACCCCACCGGCGAGGTCGGCGTCGTCGCCTCCGCGTTTTCCGCCGCCGTGGACTCCTGCGTCACGAACCTGACGATCACCCCGTGACGGGGTGACCCCGCGTCCTCAGCGAGGCGGGACGGCGGGCTGCGGGAGGGGGTCGTCCCACATCATGGCGACGATGCGCCAATTCCCATCCGGCTGGCGCTTGAGCACCGTGAGGTTGGTCCCGGCGTTCCCGGAGCGTTTCGCGTCCGGGCCGATGCCGGTCGTCCATTCCACGCGCGAGCGGCCCCGGGCCCACGCGATTCCAGAAGAGCCGCCGACCTGATCGACGGTCAGCGTGAACGCGGTGATCGTCGTGGGCGGCCCGGCGGGGAACCAGAAAGCGCGGGCCGCCGCCTTTCCGACGACAGGCTCGACGCCGTGGTGCGGCATCAGGACCGCGTCCTCGGCGAAGACGCTCAACACGGCATCCGCGTCGTTCGCGAGCCACGCCGTGCGGTAGGCCTCGAGCACCGCTCGGACCTTCGCCTGCTCCGCCGGCGACAGCGCGTCCTTCGGCTCGGCAGCCCGTGAGACGGCGGCCGCCGCGAGCAGGAGACCCGCGGCGGCCAACCTGAAACGCATCTAGTTGATGTTCTCGCCGGCTTCGAGCCGCTTGACGATCCCCTCGAGGTTCTTCTTGTTGGCGGGGTCCGGCGCCTGGGCCAGCGCGAGCTTCGCCTCGGCGGCCGCCTTCTTCTTGTCGCCCTGGGCGGCGTAGCTGCGCATCAGGCCAACGTGGACAGGCCACTCGTTGGGAAAGCGCTTGGCGTTGAACTCGAAGACCCGGATCGCCTGCTCCTTCTTCCCCGCGGTCATCAGCTGCCGCGCGGCCAGGTGGATCTGAATCGGGGTCGCGCTCCGGTGGTTCAGCGCCTTCTCGAAGGTCTTCGCGGCCTCGGCGTTCAGGCCGTTTGCCTCCTGGAGCATCGCCAGCGTCGACAGGGTCTGGAAATTCTCGTCGCCACCGACGAACGGGTCCGAGACTGCCCTCTCGGCCCACTTCATCGCCTCGGGCAGGTTGACCTTCTTCTGCGCGCAGAAGGCCGCGGCCTGCTGCCAGTTCTGCCAGTAGAAACCGGCGAAGCCGTGCAGGTCGGAACGCATCTGGTCCACCCAGAGCTGGTCCACGTTGTCCACCGTGATCGTCAGCGGGACCGCCAGCTCCTCCCACTTGAGCGCCACCGTCACCTTCGCCGGCTCCCGCTCGGTGAACTCGTAGGTCAGCCACTCGTGGTACTCGCTCTTGGCGGCCTTCGTCTTGACTCGCAGGACGTCGTGTGAAGAGTCGTACCAGTAGCTGCCCCAGCCGTCGTTGTCCTTCGAGAAGATCGCGGTCCACTCGTCCTGGCCGGGGATCAGGTGGAACCCGTAGGTCCCGGCGGCGAGCGGCTGGCCCTGAACCTTGACGGCGTGGGAGACGACGAAGAGCGTGTTCTCGTTCGCACCGGCCCGCCACGGACACTCCTTGCACCCGTTCAACTGGAGGTCGGACATGCCCCATGGAACGAGCTCTCCCCAGATCTTGCCGTGCCGGTCGTTGGAGCCGCGCACGACGCGCGGGCTGGAGTAGTCGATCCGGACGCGGACCGGGCCGATCGCCTGCGTGACCGAGGCCTGCGGATTGTCCCCGCTCGGTGGAAGGGTGATTCCGACGGCGAGGACGCTGACGGAAGCGCTAAAGAGAAGGACGAAAGCCGGGATCCCTCGAAGATGGCGAGCCATGCGCAACCTCCCTCGGGCCGAAGGGCGGCCCATCGGGCTGATACGGCTTCCGGTGGCAAGGGTTTAGGGTTTCGCGTCGTGTCGTAATCTCCTCCGCCGGGCCTCCGTTGAAGAAGCCAGGAGGCCAGGATGAAGGTTGCCATCTACGTTTCGGTGACCGAGCGCGCTCTTCCCCGATACGGCCTCCTCTCGCCCGACAGGCCGATCTCTCTTCTTCCGCCCGGCCGGCGATGGACCTACCTGCGCTCGGGAGACACGTCGGAGTTCCATCTGCCCGAGGCGGTCGAGCAGGAGATCCAGACCCGCGGGGTCTGGGCCCACACCTTCCGGGAAGGCGCCTCGCGTTAGAACAGAAAGCCCAGAAAAGCCCGGAAAGCCCGGAAGGCTCAGCGCTGCCGGGATCGGTTCGCTACGGGGGCGATCCGGGCGGAGCCGCAGGAGAAGTCAGGCTGGCGGCATCCCGTGTCGGGCAGCGCCGAGGCGCCGAGCTGGCGAATGACCGGGATCCGGGCCGAGGCATCGTCGCGCCGCGAGGAGAGCGCCGGCGGCGCGATCGCCGAAACCGGGCGCGGCGAGGAGAGGGCGGCCTGGTAGGCGGCGGTTCGCAGATCGCCGCCCGGCTCCGCCCTGGCGGGAGCGAAGGCACGCTCGAAGATCGGAAGGGTCCGATCCGGCGGCGCCGCTACTGCCGCGAGGGTCTCGGGCTCGCTCTCGCCCAGCCTCTCGACGAAAGACCGGCGGACCGCATCGAGGGGTGATTCCGCCGCCGCGCTCACCGCCAGGGTGGCGGCAGCCGCGGGAACCGGAAGACTCGTTCGAAGGAGCCTGGCCCGGCTCAGCGTGAACCTCGCGTTGAACGCGGGAGACGCGGATGGCGCCAGCCGGTTCGCAACTGCCTCGACAGGAGCCTGCGACAGGGGCCGGGTCCGCGGCCGCGACTCCGCGATCCTCGGGGCGGCGCGATGCCCGGCCTGCGAAGGGAGGGAGACGGGCGCCGCGATCGCGGGGGAAGCGGCCGGCTCGGCCCTTTCCGCTGCCGGGACCCGGGCACTCGCGACGGCGGCGTGCGGCGTGGGCACAGGACCCGGCGCGCTGCGCGTCGTGAACCAGAGGCCGATCGTGCCGAGGAGGAGAAGAACGGCCGCGGGCTGTCGGGCCAGCGCGCCGGCGGCCCTCGCGGCATGGCCGAGCTGCCAGGCGGTTCTCCTCGCCGCGAGGAGGGCCTTCCGGAGCGCGTCGGTCTCCCGGTAGGAAACCTCGATCTCGCGCGAGGAATCCACGCCCGGCTCCACCCGGAACGAAAGCGCCTGGCCGGCCTCGAGCTCGATCGAGAAGGTCGCCGGCTTCGCCCGCTCGTCCTCGGGGAAATCGGAAAGGGCATGGACCGCCAGCGGGACCTCGCCGGCGGGTGCGCAGACGCGGACCTCGATCATCTCCGCGGAGTCCTCGAGCGAGAGCCTCGCGGCTGCCTCCGCGCGCGGATCGATGCGGGCGCGCTCCCGGCCGTCCACGAGGATGCGGAGGAATCGCGTCGGGAGCTCGCGGCGGCGCCGGGCTTCCTCGGCGAGCTGGCGCTGGATCTCGGCGCGCTCTTCCGGCATCAGGTGCGCGCGGCGGTCCTCCTCGCCGCGGCCACGGCGGGAGGGAGGCGCGCCGGCCGCCTGGAAGCGGGGGATCGCGAGCTTTCCGGCGGGCTCCGCGAGGCGGGCGCTCCGGGCCACCCGGGCAAAGCACGGAGGATCGAAGAGGGCGTGAAAGCGGCGGGCCTCGCGGCTCGACTCGTCGCGATCGGAGGCAAACCTGTTTCGCCGGCGACCGGCTGCTCCCCGGCTCTCCGGCCTTCCCCAGCACGGGACCGCCCAGGGCGTCAGCACCCGCAGGCACTCGCGGGCCCACGCGGCGATCGCCGGGTTGGCCTCGCGCGTCTCGATGCGGTCCTCCTGGTGCGGACCGCGGACGATCGTGAGGAGCCCGTCGAACCGCCCGCGCACTTCCTCGAGCAGCTGCGCTTTCCTCGAGCGCAGGTAGTCGCTCTGCTTCCTCTCGCAGTCCTCCGGAGCGATGGCGTGGTAGATCTCCATCGTCTCCGCGGTGCTGTACGCGTGGACGATCCGGCCGAGAGCGATCGCCGCGTAGAAGGAGTTGCGCTTCATCGTGATCTGGGAGAGGTGCTTCCAGAAGCGCAGCAGCAGGTCTTCCTCGGTCAGCGACTCGGGCTCTCGCGACTCCGAGAGCCGCTCCCACTTCTCCGAGTGGAAGTAGACGAGCCGCTGGAGGAGGTGGCGGTCACCCCACGAGGCGCGGAAGCGGTTCTGCCGGAGCGGGCGGTAGTAGAGGCGCTTGACCTGCGCGGCGGCGGCGATCTCCAACCGCTGCATCGCCTCCAGGCAGATCGTCCGGGCGATCTCGCGGTCGTGGTGGAGGAAGTGGGCGAGCTCGAAGGCGGCGTCTAAGAGATCGTCTTCCGACTCGGGGCCCGGAGAGAGGGTCAGCCCGGAGGGCCACTCGGCTTCGTACCACGGCCGGCTCACGTTCTGTCTTACCTCGCGTCCCCGGTCAGGGGGTTCTGGGGACCGGAAAGTCCCCCGCCGAGATTAGCTTACGCGAGCCAAGGCGCCGGCGTGTGTGTGAGTTTCGGAAATCCAAAACTGACACACGGGGCAGGCCTCTCGGCCCCTAGAGTCGCCGGCATGAGGACAGACAAGAATCCCAACGCCTCCCTTCCCTGGGTGATCGTGTTCGCCTCGGCCGCCATGACGCTCTCCTCCGCCACGGTCAAAACGAGGGCGCCCCTCCCCGTCCGCCTCGTGCCCGTGCGGCTCGAGGCCACCGGTTCGGAACCCGAGTGCGAGTGCGGAGACTCCTGCGCGTGTCCCCGTCAGGAGTCGCCGGAGCCGGCCCCGCTTCCGGTCCGCCGCGACGCCGGGCTTCGCGCCTGACGGCGCGGGGCCTCTTCCGCCCGCGGAGCCGGTAGGATCTCCGGTGCGCAAGGAGGTCCCATGAGCACGCTTCGAAAGATCCCCGCCGGTTACGAAGGCCCGACGGCCTACCTCATCGTGGACGGCGCGGCCGCCGCGATCGACTTCTACAAGCGAGCGTTCGGCGCGAAGGAGGTCGGCCGCTTTCCCAATCCCGACGGGAAGATCGGCCACGCCGACATCCTTGTCGGAGGGGGCCACGTCATGCTCGCCGACGCCTCGCCCGAGATGGGAGCCAAGGCGCCCGGCGCCTACGGCGGCACCCCGGTCAGCCTCTGCCTCTACGTCGAGGACGTGGACAAGGTCGTCGCGCGGGCGGCCGCGGCCGGCGCGAAGATCATTCGCCCGGTCGCCGACCAGTTCTACGGCGACCGCACGGGAGGCCTGCAAGATCCCTTCGGCCACGTCTGGTACGTCATGACCCACGTCGAGGACGTCTCCGACGATGAGATGCGCAAGCGCATGGCCGCCAAGGCGCATGTCTGACGAGTTGGGGTCAGGTCTTCAACTCGTGCTAAGGCCGCCTGCGCCTGATCACCAGGCGCCACCGACTTTGCGCCGACCCGGTTTTCGTCGAGCAGGGGTCCTGGTCCGACTCCCCTAGGGGCACTTGAACACCGACGTGTCCTGGATCGGCTGGAACGCGGTGTTCAGCGGGTTCAGGTATACCGCCGCGGTGCCCGTCGCGGTGTCGAAGGCGCGCAGGATAACCTCGACGTTGGTCAGGCCTCCTCCAAAGAACCAGTAGGAGTTGTTGACGGGGCAGCCCGTGACGAGCTTGAAAATCCCCTCGAGGTTGTTGGAGGAGAAGAACCAGAAGGCGCCCGTGTCGCCCGTCAGCGGAACCGCGGTGCCCGCGCCCGCGGCGTTGGCCGTCCGCCAGGTCGCCGTGAGGGCGAAGCGGTTGCCGTTCAAGCAGAGGGTGATTCCGTCGGCGACGCAAGGAGGCACGAGCCCGTCCGCCTGCTTGAAGAAGATGTTGTCGAAATAAGCGACGAGGGACCCTCCCGCCTCGACCTTGCTCGGAAAGAAGACGTACTGGACGCTGACGGCCCCGGGCGGAGCGGCATCGTTTTCGGTCTTGAGGTCCCAGGTATCGAGGAGGGTGGTCTGGAGGCGGGGCTGATCCAGGCTGGTGCCCGTGCAGCCGGGACCGGTGCGCCAGCGCAGCCCGAGCATTGCCCTGCCCGTGCGGTTCTGACCGCTTGGGATGAACATCCGGCCTCCCCACGAGTACTGTTTTCCGACGGTGACTTCGCCGAGGCATTGAACGACGCCCGCGGCGGTGTTCTGGTTGGGCACGCTGTTGGTGATCCGCATGGAGCCCGGTGCCGGGTTGCCGAAGGCCGCGTCGAAGACGATGGACGCTCCGGCATCCTCGATGATCCAACTGCCCACGTTCGAGTCGAAGTTGCCGTTGGCGACCCAGTTCTGGGCGGATGCTGTCGATGCGAAGAACAGGATGGCCGGGAGTACGGACACGATGGTCCGGGCCGAGATTCGCATGGGACCCTCCTTCCCGTTGGTTTAACGCTGGGGGAAGGCTACACCAAACTCCGAGTCGCGGCGCCCCTTTCGATCAGGACTGGCAGCGCGGGCAAGAGAACATCCGGCGGGCGGAGAGGACGGTTTCCCGGATGTCGCCGCCGCAGCGCCGGCATCGCTCCTGCCGGTAGACGTAGAAGTCCTCGCGAGGGACCCGCCTCGCCCGGGGGTGGACCGGCTCGCCGGGCTCGACCGTGGCGATCCGGCCGCCGGCCGCGCCCCTTCGCAGGAGGTCCCGGAGGATTCGCCACAGCTTCTCCCACTCGACCCGCGTCACTCGCAGGGTAGAACGGCGAGGCCGGATGCCGGCGAGGTAGAGGGCTTCGGCTCGGTAGATGTTGCCGACTCCCGCGACGACCTTCTGATCCAGCAGCGCGTCCGCGATCGGCCTGCCGCGGCGCCGGAGGTTCCGGTACGCGATCTCCGGGTCCGCGTCCTTTCGCAGCGGGTCCGGGCCCAGCCGCGCGAGAATCTCTTCGAGCTTCTCGTCGGTGAGGAGCTCGCAGGTCGGCGGTCCGATCAGGTCCGTCGCGATCCCGGGGACCGCGAGGCGCATTCGCACGCTCGGCCTTGGCGGCGGCGGAACTCCGGCGTGGCGGTAGAACCATCCCGCCATGCCGAGGTGGACGTGGACGATCGCCCCACGCTGCCAGCGGTGGAAGAGGTGCTTGCCGTAGGCCTCGGCCTCGAGGAAGACGCCGCGGTCGAGCTGCCGGGCTTCCTTCGCGAAGCGGCCCTGGGGAGAGCTCACCCGTACGCGGCGGCCGCCGAAGTCTCGGCTATGCCGGCGGGCGAGCCAGTGGATCGTGTTCCCTTCCGGCATCGGGCCC
>DATFQY010000083.1:0-23717 GCA_035263845.1 Thermoanaerobaculia bacterium
GGGCGCCTCCGCGCCGGCCGTCGGGACATCGGCGGCCGCGGCTTCGCGGAAAGGCCTCCACCGCGGGTTCCCGGCCGGCGGCGCGCTCCTCGCTCTCGTCGCGCTCCTCGCCGGCGCCGTGGCGGGATTCTTCGCCCGCGGCCTCTCCAGCCCGAAGGCTTCGCAGCCCTCATTCAAGCGACTGACCTTCCGCCGCGGGACCGTCTGGACCGCGCGGTTCGCCCCGGACGGGCAGACCGTCGTGTACAGCGCCGCCTGGGAGAACAATCCCATCGAGGTCTTCCTCACGCGCCCGGAGAGCCCCGAGTCCCGGCCCCTGGACCTGAAGGCCGCGAGCCTCCTCGCTGTCTCCTCGACCGGCGAGCTCGCCGTGATGCTCAACGCGAAGACGACCGCCCGCTCGTACGAGAGGTTCGGGACACTCGCCCGCGTGCCGCTTGGCGGAGGCTCGCCGCGGCCGCTCCTCGAGAACGTCCGCTACGCCGACTGGAGCGCGGACGGACGCGAGCTGATGATCCTGCGCGTGGCCGGCGGAAAGCACTTGATCGAGTTTCCGCCGGGAAAGGTCGTTTACGAGACCACCGCCCGGATCAACACTCCCCGGCTCTCGCCCCGAGGCGACGCCATCGCGTTCTTTGAAACCCACGAGGAGGGTTACGGGGGCCGGATAGCGATCCGCGTCACGGATCTCTCGGGGAAAGCCAGAACGCTCGCCGAGATGAGCGACTGGTGGAACCTCGCCTGGTCGCCGGACGGGAAGGAAATCTGGTTCTCCGCTCCGGAGCCGGACGCGCCAACGACGACCGAGTCTCTCCAGGCCGTCTCCCTCTCGGGCAAGCGCCGCCTCCTGCTTCGGTTCCCCGGCGTCCTGGAATTCCACGACGTCGCGAAGGACGGCCGCGTGCTGCTGGCCCGTGTCGCCCTGAGGCCGGAAGTGATCGGATCGGCGCCCGGCGAATCGAAGGAGCGGCCGCTGACGTGGCTCGACGCCACGTTCCCCGCGGACCTGTCGCGCGACGGCAGGACGCTCCTGATCGGGGAGGGGGGCGAGGGGGGAGGCGCGAGGGGCTCGATCTATCTGCGCAAGACCGACGGCTCGCCCGCGACGCCGATCGGGGAAGGCGTCGCGAGTGCCCTCTCCCCCGACGGCCGCTGGGTCCTCGCCAATTCCGGCAGCCCCAGGCAGCTCGTGTTGCTCCCGACCGGTCCGGGAGCTCCGCGCGTCCTCAAATTCGACGGCCTCACGGGAAACGCCGCGGGCGTCTTCTCCCCCGATGGAAAGACGCTCTTCCTCCAGGACATGGCCGCGGGCTCGCCGCCGCAGGTCTTCGTCGGATCGATCGAAGGGGGCAAGCTTCGTCCTCTGGCCCCGAAGGGTTTTCGAGCGGTCCCGGTCGGGTCCCCGATCTCACCGGACGGCAAGTTCATGGCGGTGCTCGATCCGGACGGAAAAGTCTTCCTCGCGCCGGTGGAGGGCGGGAACTTGAAGCCCGTCGCGGGCCTGGAGCCGGGAGAGTACCCGATCCAGTGGAGCGATGACGGCCGCTTCCTCTACACGCACCGCGGAGGAGAGCTTCCCGCGAAGATCTGGCGCTACGAGCTCGCGACCGGGCGCCGGGAGCTCCTCAAGGAGATCTCCCTCGCCGACCCTGCAGGCGTCACTTCGATCGAGCAGATCCTGGTGACTCCCGACGGCCGCTCCTACGCATACGGCTACGCCCACAACCTCTCCGACCTCTACATCGTGGACGGGTTGCGCTGAGAACCGATCCCGAGCCAGGGATCCTGCCGGATCAGCCGCGTTAGCGGAACTTCGACCAGAGGTCTCGGAGGAAGGGCTCGACGGCGTCCAACTGCTCGGCGGATTCCAGGGTGACGGAGCGGGCGGAAACGAGGTTCTCCGAGTCGAGCGTGAAGGAGAGGAACCCGATGCACATCTCGTCGGTTGTGTTCTCTCCCCACGACACGGCCTTCGGCGGCGAGTTGGGGTTCTTGATGTTGTTGTCGGAGTTGTCGTACCTCGCGCTCAGGAAGAGCCCGGTCGCGAGCGGCGCGGCGATCTGGTTCTTGTACGTGTAGGTCGCCTGCCAGTTGAAGTCCCAGTCCGGGACCTCCGCCAGGCAGACCTTCGACCCGTCCGGCATCGTCGCGGACATGCTCATCTTCTTGCCGAGCAGGTGCATGTGCGGCGTCACCTGGATCAGGTGGGCGTCGAAGGGGAGAAACGGGATCGAAGCCGTGACCTCGTAGTCGGCGGCGCCCGCGGGGATCGTGAACTGCTGGTTGATCAGGGGCGCCACGAGGACCCGCTTGTTCACCGGCGCTTTCGTGAAGTAGATGCCGACGGAGGACTGGTCCGACGCGCCGATGCCGTTGTGCGCGCTGTAGTGGACCTGCATGACGACCGCGGCGCCCTTCGGCAGCGACATTCCCATCCCGTCCGCGAGGAAGCTCGGCTGGTTGCCAGGCGCCCATCCGCCCAGCGTCGGCGCGAGCGCGTTGAGGTCGAATCCCGGTCCCCCGAAGCAGGAGTAGCCGGGGAGCGGGTCCGCGTCGTCCAGTGCCTTCGCCTTGCCCGACGTGTCCAAGAAGAGGATGACGTGGTGGACCATCCCGCGGGCTCCGGGAAGGATCTCGACGGCCCGCACGAAGCGGTCCTCGGTCAGGTTCGTCGGCAGAACGAAACAGCGGTACACGTCCCCCTGGTTGAAGTTGGGCTTGAAGGACTCCGGCATGGCCAGGGCCAGGTCCGGAGTTCCGAGCGTCCACGTCGAAGGGAACGTCAGCGGCGCCGGCAGGTCCTTCGGGTCTCCCTCCGGCGCTCCGGACAGGACCCACTTCGTGATCGTGCCGAGGTCCGAGGAGGAGAGTGACGGATCGTTCTTGAACTCGTTGCAGCCCGTGTCCACGTGAAAGGGCGGCATCTTCTTCTGCGTCGTGTTGACCAGGATGTCGTTCTTGTGGGCGTATGCGTCGGCGTAGGTGATCAGCGGGAACGGCCCGATGCCCCCCTCGTGGTGGCACTCCTGGCAGTTCGCCTGGAGGATCCGGACGACCTCCTTGTTGAATGTGACGACGGCGTCGGAGCCGCCGCGGGGCGGCAGGACCCTGGGCTTTCTCTCGATATTGGCCCCCAGAGGCGCCTGTGCAAGGACTGCCCCCGCCGCCAGGAGGACGAGCCCGCAAACCAGGACCAGAGTGGCGCCGCGGGCGGCGGGTTTGTTCACAGGGAGATCATAAGGCTTTGAGGAATCACACGATCTTTATTTGTAACCTCCGGCCTCGACACTTCGTCTGAGAGGGTCAAGAGGAGGTTGGAAGGGCTGGAAACAGAGCCACGGCGGGAGGTCGGCTAACTCCGACTTATACCCTCCGTTCGTTACCGCGAACTCACACCGGCGCTTGACGCCGGCCCAGCTGCCCCGACGCCGCGGAATCCTGGGCCCTTCCAACCTCCCATATTTGACCCCGGGTCTCCTTCCCATGTCATTCTGAGGTAGCTCACGACCGGGCGGGAGGGCAAGCTCTCCCCTACGGCATGACGCTGGGCGCTTTTCAGAGATTCTGGTGGTTAAGTTCGCGGAGCTCCACGCGTAGCGACGTTACGGGACGTGTACGGCGTGGGGGCGGGAGGGGGCGGCCTCGCCGGGGAGCTGTTCGACGAACGCCTTGCGCTTCTTGAGCTTCTTCGTCATGCGGTCGAGGACCAGGTAGAAGACGGGGGTGACGTAGAGGGTCAGTGTTTGAGAAAAGACCAGGCCGCCGACGACCGCCAGGCCCAGCGGACGCCGTGACTCCGCGCCGGCCCCGAAGCCCATGGCGATTGGAAGCGTCCCCATCAGCGCCGCCATCGTCGTCATCATGATCGGCCGGAACCGCACGAGGCACGCCTCGGTGATCGCCTCCTTCGGAGTCTTCCCCTCGTTTTTCTCGGCCTCGACGGCGAAGTCCACCATCATGATCCCGTTCTTCTTGACGAGGCCGACGAGCATGATGATCCCGACGAAGGCGTAGATGGACAGCTCCGTGTGGAACATCATCAGCGTCACGAGCGCGCCGACCCCCGCGAACGGCAACGCGGTCAGGATCGTTACGGGATGAATGAAGCTCTCGTACAGGATGCCGAGCACCATGTAGATGACCAGGATCGCGGCGATCAACAGTACTCCCAGCCCCTTCATCGAGGACTGGAAGGCCTGCGCGGTCCCCTGGAAGCTCGTCTGGATCGTCGGCGGCATCGTCTGGCGCGCCAGCGCATCTACCTGCGCGACCGCCTCCCCCAGCGAAACGCCGGGCTTGATGTTGAAGGAGATCGTGACCGACGGCAGCTGCCCCGTGTGCGGCACGGTCAGCGGCCCCACGCCGCGTTGGATCGATCCCAGCGACGACAGCGGCGCGAGCTGTCCCGATGCGGAGCGGACGTAGAGGAGCCCGATCGCGGCCGGGTCCGCCTGGAACTCGGGAGCGAGCTCCATGATGACCTGGTACTGGTTGTTGGGGGCGTAGATCGTCGAGATCTGCCGCGTCCCGTACGCGGTGTAGAGGGCGTCCTCGATGGCGAGCGGCGAGATGTTGAGCGCCGCCGCCTTGTCGCGGTCGATCGTGACGTTGATCTGCGGGTTGGCGAGCTGCAGGTCGCTGGTGACGTCCTGGATCCCGGAGAGGCCGCGCATCTTCCCCTCGAGGACCGGCGCGAAGCGGTAGAGCTCGTCCGTGTCGGAATCCTGGAGCGTGTACTGGTACTGGCTCTTCGACAGGCTGCCGCCCAGCCGGATCGGGGGCGGGATCTGCAGGAACGTGCGGATGCCGGTGATCTTGGCCAGCTGCGGCCGCAGGTCCGCCATGATTTCGTCGGCGGTGCGCTTGCGCTCGTCGCGCGGCTTTAACTGCGCGAGCACGATGCCGGAGTTGCCGACGCTGATGTTGCCGCGAGGCCCGCAGCTCGACAGCACGTTGGCGACGGCGGGATGGCCCTTCACGACGGCGGCGACCTGCTGCTGGTGCTCCTTCATCGAAGGGAAGCCGATCCCCTGCGCTCCCTCGGTGAACCCGAAAACGAGGCCCTGGTCCTCCGTCGGCAGGAACCCCTTGGGGATCTTCACGAAGAGCCAGAAGGTCGCCGCGAGGACGAGCATCGAGAAGACCGACACCTTGCCCGGGTGATTCAGGATCGGCCGCAGCGTGGCGGCGTAGAAGTCGCGCATCCCGTCGAACCCGCGCTCGGTCCACTTGTAGAGCCAGCCGTGCCGCTCCTCGCCGGGGGGCTTCAAGAATCGGCTGCAGAGCATCGGCGTCAGCGACAGCGACACGAACCCGGAGACCAGGATCGCCACGCCGATCGTCACGGCGAACTCGTGGAAGAGGCGGCCGACGATCCCTCCCATGAAGAGGATCGGAATGAAAACGGCGGCGAGCGAGATCGTCATGGACAGGATCGTGAAGCCGATCTCCTTGGAGCCCTTCAGGGCCGCCTCGAAGGGCTTCTCGCCGTGCTCCATGTGCCGAACGATGTTCTCCAGCATGACGATCGCGTCGTCCACGACGAACCCCACCGAGAGCGTCAGCGCCATCAGCGACAGGTTGTCGAGGCTGTACCCGAGCATGTACATCACGGCGAACGTGCCGACGATCGAGAACGGGAGCGCGAGCGAGGGGATGACCGTCGCCGAGAGGTTGCGCAGGAAGAGGAAGATCACCAGCACGACGAGGAAGAGCGTCAAGAGCAGCGTGAACCGTACGTCGTCCACGCTGTCCCGGATGGAGACCGACCGGTCGTAGAGGACGTGCAGCGAGGCGGCCGCCGGGAGCTGCTTCTGGAAGGTCGGCAGGAGCCTCCGCACTTCGCTCGCCACGGCGACCGTGTTCGTGCCCGGCTGCTTGAAGATCGCCAGCGAGATGGACCGCTCTTCGTTGTACCAGGCGGCCGTCTTGTCGTTCTCGACGCCATCCACGACCTGGCCGATGTCGGAGAGGCGCACCGGGCTGCCGTTTCGATAGGCGACGATGACGGGACGGTACGCGGCCGCGTCGGTCAGCTGCCCGTTGGCCTGCACGGTGAAGGAGGTCATCGGCCCGTAGAGGATCCCGGTCGGCAGGTTGACGTTGGCGCTGGCGACGGCCTGCTGCACCTCGTTGATGCCGATCCCCTTCGACGCGAGTGCGCGCGGGTCGAGCTGGACCCGCACGGCGTACTTCTGCGGCCCGTAGACCTGGACCTGCGCCACGCCCGAAACCGTCGAGATGCGCTGCGCCATCATGACCTCGCCGTACTCGTCGAGCTCCGACAGCGGGAGCGTCGCCGAGGTCAGCGTCAGGTAGAGGATCGGCTGGTCGGCCGGGTTGACCTTCTGGAAGGAGGGCGGGGCCGGCATGTTGGGCGGAAGCTGCCGGGCCGCCGCGGCGATGGCCGACTGGACGTCGAGCGCGGCGCCGTCCAGGCTGCGCGAGAGGTTGAACTGGAGCGTGATCTGGGTCGAGCCCTGGGACGAGCTGGAGTTCATGTTGTCCAGCCCCGCGATCGTCGTGAACTGCTTCTCCAGCGGGGTCGCGACCGAGGAGGCGACGGTCAGGGGCGAGGCGCCGGGCAGCGACGCCGAGACCTGGATCGTCGGGAAGTCCACGTTGGGCAGGTCGGAGATCGGCAGCAGCCGGTAGCCCATGATGCCGAAGACCAGGATCCCCAGCATGACGAGCGTCGTCATGACGGGGCGGCGGATGAAGATCTCGGCAATGTTCATGACGCCTTCCCGGCGAGTTTCACGAGGCCTTCCCCTCCGCCTGCTTGATCTCCACGCGCGCGCCGGGAGCCAGCCGAAGCTGCCCGTCGATCACGACGCGCTCACCCGGAGACAGCCCGCTGCCGACCACCGCGAGGGCGCCGTGGAGCCGGGAGACCGTGACTTTCCGGGATTCGACCGTCATGTCGCTCTTGACCACGTAAACATACTGCCCGGCCTGCCCGCTCTGCACGGCCTGCGAGGGGACGACGATCGCCCCCGGCTGGGTCGCGAGCGTGAGGACCACGTCCACGTACTCGCCCGGCCAGAGGGAGTGGTTCTCGTTGGGGAAGGTGGCCTTGAGGAGGATCGTCCCCGTCGTCTGGTCCACCGTGTTGTCCAGGAAGGTCAGCTCTCCGGTCGGGGGGGGGCCCTGCGCTCCGGCGGGCGAGGCGGCGACTTTCATCGTCTGTCCGGGCTTTGCGTGCTGCCGGATGGCGGAAAGCGAGGCCTCGGGGACCGCGAAGGAGACGTACACGGGGTTCACCTGATTCAAGACGACGAGCGGCTTGTCGTCGTTACCCTTGACCATGTTGCCCGGGTAAACGAGCACGCTCCCGGCCCGCCCGTCGATGGGCGCGGTGACCGTGCAGTAGGAGAGCTGGAGCTTCGCGTTGTCCAGCATCGCCTCGTCCGCCTTGACCGTCGCCAGCGCCGCCTCCGAGCCGGACCGGTTGGCGTCGTATTGCTCCTTGGTCACGTAGTCCTTCTGGACGAGCTCCTCGTAGCGCTTGACCTGGTCCTGGGCGTTCTTGGCGACCGCCCGGTCGCGCTCGAGCTGGGCCTTCATCTGGGCAACGGTCGCCTCGTACGGCCGGGGGTCGATCTGGAAGAGCAGGTCGCCCTTCTTGACGTCCTGGCCCTCCTTGAAGCCGACCTTGACGACCTCGCCGGCCACCCGGGCCTTCAGGGCGACGGAGGTCAGGGGGTCCACGTGCCCGATCGCCCGGACCTCGACGGGGACGTCCTGCCGGGCGGCCGTCCCGACCGTGACCGGCACGGACTCCTTCGGAGGCGGCCCCGCGGCCCTTCCGCCGCAGGCGGCCGCCGCCAGGCAGACCGCCAGGAGGGCAAGAACCTGGCCCGTGAGCGTTTTCATGGACTTCCCGTGCCTGCCTTTCCCGAGGGTGG
The DNA here is from genome assembly GCA_035263845.1 of Thermoanaerobaculia bacterium. Taxonomy (GTDB): domain Bacteria; phylum Acidobacteriota; class Thermoanaerobaculia; order UBA5066; family Gp7-AA6; genus JAWOLE01. Next base: position 7,908 of record DATFQY010000083.1, read on the forward strand.
CGCCGGCGCGCCGGCCCCCTCCCGAAGCATCCCGGTGTCATGAGCCAGCTGCGCCAGGGAAAGAAACCAATTGGACCGCGCCTGGATTTCCTGGGCCCGGGCGTTGGCGAAGGCCGTCTGGGCGGCCAGGAGGTCCAGGATGCTGCCGACCCCAGCCTTGTACCGGCCCAGGGCGACCTGCTCGGACTGCTCGGCCGAGGCGAAGAGGTCCCGGGCGGTGCGGACCTGCTGCGAGGCTGTCCTCAGGTTGTAGTAGCTCGTCCAGACCTGCAGGATCACCTGGTCGGTCAGCGTCTCGACCAGCCCCCACTGGACCTTGGCGTCCTCGCGGGCTTTGGCGATGTCGTAGGTGTTCTGCCAGCCCGTGAAGATCGGGACCCGCAGCAGGAGGGCCCCCGAATAGGTGTCCGGGTGCGGGCTGCCCGTGGGGTTGTAGAAGAAGAGGCGGCCGGCGGTTCCGGTGGCCACGAGGCTCGGGAGCCCCTCCGCCTTGACCGATTGGATGTGGGACTCGGCCTTCATGGCGTTCAGGCGCGCCGCGGCGAGGTCCGGCCGCTGGGCCTCGGCCTTCTCGATCAACTGGTCCACGGTCTCCGTGACGAGGTCGAGATTCAAGTCGGCCGGTAGGTCCCCCGCCTCGACCGGGATGTTCGCCGGCACGCCGATGGCCGTGGCGAGCGACCCCCGCAACGTCTGGATCTGCCCTTCCACCGACTGCAGCGCCAGCTGCGTCTGCGAATACACAGTCCTGGCCTGGAGCTCGTCGGCAATCGTGGCGACGCCGGCGCGGTGGCGCTCCTGGGCGGAGTTGAGGCTCTCCTGCGCGGACTTCAGCGATGCCTCGGCCGCGGACTTCAAGGCCTTGGCGTTCAAGTACTGGTAGTAGGACTGCGCGATCGCCAGGGCGACGTTCTGAATCGCGGAGTTGTGCTCGTAGTCTGCCGCGTAGAGGGCGCGCTTGGCCTCCTCGACGTCCGCGGAACGCCCCCCGAAGTCCAGGAGCAGCCACGTCAGGCTGGCCGAGGGCCCGTAGGTCGTCTGGAGGTAGGTCGCGTTCCCGCCGGGCTGGGCCACCCTTTGGCGGACGACGGACCCGTCAAGCTCGATGGTCGGGTAATAAGCCGCCTGCTTTGAGCCGACGTCCGCAGCCGCCGACCGGGCCTGGAACCAGGCCGTCCGGGTCACCGGGTTGTTCCGCAGGCCGACGTCCAGGATCTGGGCCAGGGAAAGGGTCGCGCCGGGCTTCAGGTACTCCGGCGGGATCGCGGGAGCGGGCGGCGGCGTCGGCGGGGGCAGCTTGGCCTCGGCGGGAGGCTCCCAGGAAGTCGCCGGCGCTGGCGACGCCCCTTTGTCCACGGCCTTCGACGGTGGAAAGCTCGAGCATCCGCAGGCGGCTACCGCGCCCGCCAGCGTCAGGCCGCAAGACCAGGTTGTCAGCGTCCTCAGTAGCAAGAACCGCACATTATTTCAGACAGGAAAAATCCCTTCCCTCGAGGCCGCGGACCTCGAAATCCGCCCTGTTCAGAAATCACAAATCACAAATCACAAATCGTCTCATCCGCTGTCTCAATTACCGGCCGAAAAGCCGCCGCATGCTAAAATCCCCATAATTGCATCGATGAAATTCAGGTCTGTTATCCAGGACGCGTTCTCGACGGCCGAGGCGGCACGCCTGTCAAATCTCACGTCGAGGCAGGTCGACCACTGGGCGAGGCAGGGCTTTCTCCTGCCGTCGGTCCGGGATGCGACCGGGTACGGATCGCGCCGCCGCTACTCCTTCACCGACGTCGTCCGGCTGCGGGTCGCCTCGAGGTTGAGGGCGTCCGGCGTCGGCCTTCCGAAGATCCGCCGGTGCGTCGAGGTCTTAAAGAGGCTCGACTCGTCGGGTGAGGCGGACCTCGCGGGCGCCCGGCTGATCGTCGCCGGCAACCGCGTTCTCTGGGCGCGGTCCGACCGCGAGGTCGTGGATCTGCTGCGAGGAGGACAGCTCGTTCTCGTCTTCCCCGTGGGCGACGCCGTGGAGGAAACGTTCGGAGCCGTCGCCAGGCTCCAGAAAGAAAACGAGAGCGCAGATTTCGGGCCGCGCGCTGCCCGGCACGGCAAGCGCCACTGAGCAGCGGCGTCCCCAGAAGACGCCGGAGAGACATTTGGCATCGGAGCAGGGAAACAACGGGAACCGCGTCGGAAGACTTCTGCGCCTCGGAAGGCAGCGCGAGTTTTCGCTCGATCGCTTCCGCAAGGAGCTCGCCCACGCTTCGCGGCAGGAGGAGCGCCGCGAGATCCTGCGCCTGCTCCTCACGGACTGGACCGGGATCCCGCACGGCCCGAAGGAGGCCGAGGAGCGATGGAAGGAGGTCGAGAGGACCTACCAGGCGCTGCGAGATTCCCTGGCCGGCGGCGTCAGCCTCCAGACCGCGCTCCTCCACCACTACCACACGCGCAAGGGGTTCCTGAAGGAGCCGCGCCTGCTCTCCGAGCGGGACCTCTCGGTCCTACGCGTCAACGCGATCACCGATCCTTTGACCGGTCTCTACAACCGGCGTTTCCTGCTCGAGCACCTCGGCCGGGAGATCTCGCGCGCGGAGCGCACGCACGGGATCGTTTCGGTGCTGCTGACCGATCTGAAGAACTTCAAGGGCATCAACGACCACTTCGGCCATCCCGTCGGCGACACAGTGCTCGTGCGGACGGCGAAGGTCATCCGCAACATGCTGCGGGTCGTGGACGCGGGCTGCCGGTTCGGAGGAGACGAGTTCGTCGTCGTCCTGCCCAACACCGACCTGTATTCCGCCTTCGCGGTGGCCGAGAGGATCCGGGCGAAGGTCTCGACCTCGGCGCTCCCCGGCCGAAACGGGTTCACCCTCGGCATGCACTACGGGATCGCGACCTTCCCGACCGACGGGCGCACGGCGGACTTCCTGCTGAAGGTCGCGGACCTGCGGCTCTACCAGTGCCGCGAACAGTCGGCGTATCAGTTGGACCGCCGCAAGCACCCGCGCTTCTTCCCCAGCGACATGAACCTCCACGTCTACCCGGTCCGCGCCGGGGGAGCGTGGACGGCATCGGTGCTCGACGTCGGTTTCGGCGGCGTCTCCTTCCGCGGGAAGGCCGCCTCGCGGATTTCCTCGAAATGGAACGCCGAGATCACCCAGCAGGAGGACCCGGAACGCCACGCCGTCCGCCTGAAGGTCGCCAACTCCAGCGAGCTCCCCGGAGGAGCGTTGCGGATCGGCTGCTCCTACGCGTGACGAAGGAAGCGTTCGCTCAACACCGCGCAGCGACGACGGGGCTGTTCTGTCTTTTCTGTCTCCTGGCCGTGGCGCTGGGACTGGGAGGGGCGAGGCCCCTGTCGCTGGCGATGGGCGGGTCGCTGCTCTCGCTCTTCCTCTTCACGCGGGCGGGGCTGAGGGAGGCGCTCGGAGATTTCCTCTCTCCGCTGGCGATGGTGGTGGACCTGGCCCTGCTCTTCTCAGCGATGTCGCTGACGGGAGGCGCCTCGAGCCCCTATTCGCTCCTTCTTCCCGCCGGTCTCGCGCTCGCCTATTTCCGCCTGGGGCGCGGGGCGGCGTGGTTCTTCGCGTCGGCGTCGCTGCTCGGAGTCGTGGCGCTGGTTCTCCTGGGGCGCGAGCCTCTGACCGAGCCGGCCCGGCTCTTCCCGCTCCTTCTCTCGGCGCTCGCGGCGCCGGGGCTGCTGGCGGCCCTCGAGGCCGCCCGCTCGACGGCCGCGCCGAAGAAGGAAGAAGACGAGGGCCGGGCCGAAGTGAAATCCGAATCGGCGGGACGGAAGCCCGCTCCTTCCGCGGAAACCGCGCCGGCTCACGAGCGCAACCGCGAGGCGGAGATCCTCCATGACCTGCGCTCTCCCCTCTCCGTCATGCGCGTCTACAGCGACTTGATCGGCGAGTCGGCGCGGCGTGGCGAGGTCCCCGCGGCCGAGCACCTGGCCAACCTGGCCCGGGAGATCGAGCTGGCCGAGCGGCTGGCGGGCGGGCCCCCGGCGGGGAAGGAGAGCGCGTTCGCGCCCGGCACGCAGGCGACCGCGGACTTAGTCGAGATCCTGGGCTCGCTCGCGACCGCCTATCGGCTCTCCCTCGGCGGGAGGCGGCGCATCGAGTTCATCGCCGAGCGTCCGCAGCTTCCCGTCGCGGCCGAGCCCGTCGCGCTCCAGCGCGCCTTCCGCAATGTGCTCGAGAATGCCGTCAAGTACTCGCCCGACGGCGGCGAGATCCGCATCCGCGCGGGCGCGGCCGGCGAGCACGCCTACGTCGTCGTCAAGGACTCCGGCATCGGGATGAGCCCGGAGGAGCGGGCGCGGGCCTTCGACTACGCCTTCCGCGGAACGGGCGCGGTCGCGTCCGGGGCGCCGGGCAAGGGATTGGGGCTCGCGGTCTCGCGGGAGATCCTCGAGGCCAACGGGGGGAAGATCAGCCTCACCAGCGAGGCGGGCTTCGGATCCGAAGTCACCATGCTTCTTCCCTTTCCGAAGGGGGGACGATGAAACAGATCGTCGTCGTGGATGACGACCCGGACATCGGCCCGGCCGTCCGGGACGTCCTGGAGAGCCGGGACGTCCACGTCGAGATCCCCGGAGACGCCCGGACCGCGCTGCCCGCGATCCTGCGCGAGCCTCCCGACCTGGTCATCCTCGACGTGAACATGCCCGGGATGAGCGGCTGGGAGCTGTGCGCGATCCTCCGCCGCCAGTCCACCACGCGCGCCGTCCCGATCCTTTTCCTGACGGGGCGCCACGAGGTCAAGGACCGCATCACCGCGATGCAGTTCGGCGGCTCCGACTATCTCGCCAAGCCCTTCTCGGTCGAGTCACTGCGGGAGAAGGTCAAGTCGCTTCTCCAGCCGAAGCAACGTTCGGAGGCAGGATGAGAGCCAGGCGCCGGGCCCACGTCCGCCTCGTCCGGCCGCTGCCCGCGGAGGAGCGGAGCGAGCCGATGGTCTCCGCCGAGACGATCGAGAACCTCCGACGGGAGCGCTTCCTCCACGACGGCGTGACCGGGCTGCCCATCCACCCCTTCGAAGACCCCGCCCGCGCAGAGTCGCTCGAGCGGGTCGAGCACCTGGGAGTCGTCTACCTCCAGATCGGAAAGTTCTTCGGTTTCGAGGAGCTCCACGGCTGGGAGCAGTACGACCGGATCCTGGCGGTCGTGGCCGACGGAATCCGTGAGGACGCGTCGACGTCGCGCTTCTGCGACGGCCTCCTCTCGATCCGTTTCACCGGCTCCGACGGGTTCTTCGTCCTCTTCGACCTGCCCAACGGGCGAAGCGGGCGCTCCCGCCACGGGGCCGCCCTGGAGGAAGAGGCGGCGCGCTTCCAGGCCAATGCGACGCGGCGCCTGAAGCAGAACTTCGGCGGCGCGACCGGCGACCTGACGAGCGTCCACGTTTCGAGCTTGGCCGCTCCGGACGATCCGCGCTCGCGGCCGTCGCGGCACTTGAACCGCATGCTCGCCGAGGCGGCCAAGATCGTCACGCAGGAGCAGACGCGCGAGAGGATCGACCTCTACGGAGAGCTGAAGGGCATCATCGGCGACAAGCAATTGAAGGCCGCCTTCCAGCCGGTCAGCCGGCTGGCCGACGGAGAGGTGACGGGGTACGAGGCGCTGATCCGCGGCCCGCATGGTTCGGCCCTGGAAATGCCGAGCGCGCTCTTCTCCGTCTCGCACCAGAACGGCATGGACGTGGAGCTGGAGAGCCTCTGCCTGGAGACGATCTTCGGCGGGCTTCCCCGCGCGGTGAAATCCCGCCAGCTCTTCGTCAACGCGTCGGCGACGCTACTTCGCCACCCGATCTTCCTGAACGCCCGGAACCTGACGGCTATCGGTAAGAGCCACGGCGACGTCGTCCTGGAGATCTCGGAGAAGGAGGTCGTCGGCGACTACGCCAGCTTCCGCGACATCCTTGGGGTCGTCCGCAAGGCGAACTTCAAGATCGCCATCGACGACGCCGGATCCGGCTACTCGGGCCTGGAGACGATCCTGTACCTGCGCCCGGACTACATCAAGATCGCCGACTCGCTGGTGCGCCGCCTGGAAACCGACCCGATCAAGCGCGAGATCATCTCCAGCCTCGCCTCGATCGGCCGCCGCATCGAGGCCTCGCTCATCGCCGAGGGGATCGAGCGCCAGGAAGAGTACGACGCCCTGCGCGACCTCGGCATCGAGTACGGCCAGGGGTATCTCCTCGGCAGACCGGCCTTCCAGGTCTCCGGGCGGCGGAGCAACGGCGCCGCCAGGCTTTCGCGAACGAGTTGAGAGTTCCCGGTTGACCGTCTAGAGTAGCCGGGCCTTGAGTCGCCCGGCCTCCACTCGCCCCTACCGGGCCCTGCGGCATCGCGACTACCGGCGGCTCGTTCTTTCGCAGCTCTTCTCGCTCATCGGCTCGCAGATGCAGTCGGTTGCGATCAACTGGCACATCTACCTGATCACCCGGTCTCCCCTGGCGCTGGGGTTCGTCGGGTTGACCAGGGTCGTGCCGGTCATCGTCTTCTCGCTGTGGGGCGGAGTCGTCGCGGACCGCTACGACCGGCGGCGGATCATGATCGTGACCCAGCTCTCGATGACGGCGGTGGCGCTGGCGCTCGCGGGGCTGACGATCACCAACCGCGAGACGCTCTGGACGCTCTACACGCTGAACTTCCTTTCGGCCGCGGCCGGGACCTTCGACAACCCGGCGCGCAACTCGCTCCTTCCGCGGCTCGTGCCGCCCGAGGAGCTGCCGGGGGCGCTGTCGCTGAATTTCTCCGCCTTCCAGACGGCGATGATCGGCGGGCCGGCGATCGCGGGGCTCATCCTCGCGGGACACGCGACGGGGTCCGCGGGGATGGCGGGCGGCGTCCCGGCCGGCGCGACGATCTCGACGAACACGGGCGGCCTCGCGCTGATCTACCTCTTGAACGCGGTCTCGTTCCTCGCGGTGATCTGGGCGCTCGTCACGATGCGGGCCTCCGGCGCTCCCGAGCCGGGCGCCGGCGACGCGCACCCGTGGGAGGCGCTCAAGGAAGGGCTCAGGTTCGTCTTCACGACGCCGCTCATGGTCTGGACGATGGGGCTCGATTTCGTCGCGACGTTTCTCTCGGGCTCGATGACGCTGCTGCCGATCTTCGCCGACGTGATCCTCAAGGTCGGAGCGAAGGGGTACGGCGTCCTCGTCGCGGCGCCGGCAATCGGAGCGCTGGCCGGTTCGATCTTCGTCTCGATCAAGCCGCTGCCGTCGAAGCAGGGCCGGATCTTCCTCTGGTCGGTCGCGGCCTACGGCGCGGCGACAATCGCCTTCGGGCTCTCGCGGCGCTTCGAGCTGACGCTTCTCGCGCTCGCGTCGGTCGGGCTCGCGGACGCGATCTCGACGGTCATCCGGCAGACGCTGCGCCAGATCATTACGCCGGACCGCCTGCGGGGACGCATGACGTCGGTCAACGCGATCTTCTTCCTGGGCGGGCCACAGCTGGGCGAGCTCGAGGCGGGCCTCGTGGCGTCCCTCTTCGCCTCCACCGCGGTCGGCGTGACCTTCGCGGTCGTCTCCGGGGGAATGCTGACGATCGCGGCCGTCGCGGCGGCCGCATTGCTTTCGGCCGGCGTGCGCCGCTACGACTTCCACGACTACGTGGCCGCCGTCCCCCGCTTCCCCGTCAAGGAGCCAACCCCCGGTCGCGCCGGCACCCCCCTCGGCCCCTGACGACGGCTTGCAATCGACTCTGACTTGCTGTATTAGTACTGTAATACAGCATGAGAGCGCTGCGCATCGACCCGGCCGACGCGACCCCGATCTGGAGCCAGATCGAGGAAGGGATGCGCCGCCTCGTCGCGTCGGGCGCGCTGGCACAGGGAGCGCCAGTGCCTTCCGTGCGGGACCTGGCCCGCGACCTCTCGGTCAACCCGGCCACGGTCGCCAAGGCGTACCAGAGGCTCTCCGACGCGGGCATCTTCGCGATCAAGCGCGGCGACGGCACCTACGTCGCCGACTCTCCGCCCGCCATGGCCGCGCCCACGCGCCGGCGCGCGCTCTCCGAGGGGGCGGTCCGCTACGCGAGCCTCGCCGCGACCCTGGGCGCGACTCTTCCGGAGTCCTCGCAGCAGCTCTCGTCGGCGTGGAAGGACCTCGTCGGAGGGAAAGGAGAAAAGCCGTGAGCGGCGTCGAACATCTCTCGGTCGCTTCCGTCGAGAGGCTGACGGTGCGCTATGGGCGCTACGGGCGCAACCCAGCGCTTTCCGGCGTCACGTTCACGGTCCCCCGCGGCTCCGTCTACGCTCTTCTCGGCCGCAACGGCGCCGGGAAGTCCTCGCTGATGCGGTGCCTTCTCGGCCAGCAGAAGCCCGCCTCGGGAAGCGCGAGGCTCTTCAACGAGGATTCGTGGAAAAACCGCGCCCGGCTGATGGCGAGAATCGGCATCGTCCCGGAAGAGCCGGACGCTCCGCCCGAGATGACCGCGCGCGAGGTCTTCGGCTTCTGCCGGAAGCTCTACGCCTCCTGGGACGGGAAGGGAGTCGAAGACCGCCTGTCGCGTTTCGCCGTCCCGACGGGTGTCGCCTTCGGTCGCCTGTCGAAGGGACAGAAGGCGCAGGTGATGCTGTCTGCCGCGCTCGGCCACCGGCCGGAGCTCCTGGTGCTCGACGATCCGACGCTCGGCCTCGACCCCGTCGCGCGGAAGGCGTTCTTCGAGGAGCTCATCGGGGACCTCGCCGACCGCGGCACCACGGTCTTCCTCGCGACGCACGACCTCGGGGGCATCGAGGGCATCGCGACACGCGTCGGCATCCTCAAGGCGGGCAAGCTCGTCCTCGACGACGAGATGGAGAACGTGAAGGCGCGTTTCCGTCGAATTCACTACGGCAACGACATCTCTGTCGAGCGCGAGGCGTGGGGCACGGAACTCGACGACTTCGACGCCGCCCGCGTGCGGGCCCGAGGCTGGGGAGTAGAGGCTGTCGTCTCGAACTTCGACGAGGTCACCTTCGAGCGCTTCCGGCAGAAGGCCGGCGTGACGGACGCCGAGGCGTCCGCGATGTCGCTCGAGGAGATCTTCCTCGCGGTCGCCGGCGAGGCCCCGCCGCCGGACGCCGCGGGGAGGAGGGCGGCCGTGAAAGGAGCGACGTCATGAAGGGCTTTTTCGCGGTCGCGTCGCAGGAAATCATCGCGCAGCGGCGCGTCTTCCTGGCGGCGGCAGTCGCGGCGGCGGGCCCCTTGATCGCCCCGCTTCTCAAGGAGCCCCGAAGCAATTCGCCGGCCGAGGTCCGGCTGATGGCCGCCGCGTTTCTCGCGTTCGCGTTCGCTGCGGCCCTGTCCTTCATCCTCGGGGGGACCGCGCTCGGACGAGACGTCTCCGGAGGGCCGCTCGGGTTCTACCTCTCACGGCCGGTCCGCGGCTCGGCGATCTACGCGGGCAAGCTTGCCGGCGCGTGGGCGGTGATCCTGCTCGCCCCGGCGATCGTCCTGCTGCCGGCGGTGCTGTTCGACCTGTCGCTCTGGAGAAGCTGGTTCGGTTCCGAGGTTGGGAGCATCGCCGCCGCGTTCGTCGGAGCGACCTTCGTCCTCCTCGCCATGGGCAGCGTGGCGAACCTTGCGATCCGTTCCAGGTCCGCCTGGGTCGGGGCCGATCTCGTTGCGCTCGTGCTCTGGATCGCCGCCATGGTTTCGATCGCGCTTCCGCTTGCGGCTGCGCAGGCCACGGGGCTCCTCCAGGGCCTCGGACTCGCGGTGGCGGCCGGCTGCGCGGCCGCCCTTCTCGCCGCTGGCGGCGCCCAGGTCTCGATCGGTCGCCTGGATGCGGCCCGAGGCAATCGCGTTCGCTTCGCGGTCCTTTGGGGAGCCCTGTTCGTGGTCGCCGCTCTGTCCTTCGGCTACGTTCGGTGGCTCTTATCGCCGTCCCCTCGAGACCTCGTTCGTGCGGCCGTCGGCTCCGCGGGCTCCGGTCCCTGGATCGAAGTCGAGGGAGCCGCCCGTCGCCGAAGCGGCCTCACCACTTCGATCTTCTTCGACATCGAAACGGGACGCTACGTCCGGGCGCGGACCGGCCGCCAGGGCGCGGCGGTGATCTCGCGCGACGGCTCGACGGCCGCCTGGACCGAACCCTCGAGCATCTGGCCCGACGGCCCGCAGGATGTCTGGATGTGCCGCCTTTCCGGCGCGAAGCTCGAGCGCGTCCACACCCCGATCTCGACGCGCCTCTGGAACCTCGAGATCTCTCCCGACGGATCGATCGTCGCGGCGGTCGGCCCGGACTCGATCGGCGTCTACTCCCTCGCGACGGGACGGCTCCTGGGCGCGATCCCACAGGCTTCCGGCGATCGCTTCTTCAACCGCGTGACCTTCCCCGGACCGGGCCGGCTCCGGCTCTTCCGGGTCCCGTCGGCGGGTTCGGCTCCGTGGCTGGAGCCCTTCGCGTCGGTCGAGGTCGCGGATTTCGACTTCACCGCGAAACGCCTGATCACCAGGGCCACGATCGCTCCGATCCGGCGTCCCTTCTCCCTGTCCTTCGACGAGGCGGGCGAGAGGCTGATCGCCTGGGAGCGGGGCAGCAGCCTTTCGCTCTTCGACGCGGCGACCGGGCGCCTCGTCTCGGTGCTGGCCAACGCGGGGTGGGACTCCGCCTCGCGGGCATTTCTCTCCGACGGCCGGATCGCCATCGGCGAGACCTCGGGAGGCGCCGGACGGGTCCACCTCTACTCGTGCGACGGCGAGCCGGAGACGGTCCTGGAGACGGGCTCCGCGGGGATTCTGCGCCTGGGTGGCGAGCCCGTACCGGGCACGCTGGCGATCGCCGCGGCTTCCGAGTCGTCGCCGATGACCACCTTCGATGCCTCGCTGCTCGATCTTCAGACCGGGCAGATCCAGCCGCTCGGCCGTCACCTCGAACCGGTGGCGGCGCGCCTGCGCTGGCGCCTCCCCAACCCCGCCGCCGGCAGCCTCGCGACGCTCCTCTTCTCCCGGAGCGACGGCGCGCTTCTGCGGCTCGATCCGGCGACGATGAAACTGACGCTTGTTCTTGGGAACAGCGAGGGAAAGGCGAACGTGCCTCACGTGCCGTAGGGGAGGGGCTTGCCCCTCCCGCCATGTCGGCTGTTAAGTCGACAAAGCCACCTTCACAAGTTGGTGCGGGAGGCCCAAGGGCCTCCCCTACGGCACGACGAGAGCGGGTCGCCAAGCCGCTGTTTGTTATCGTGCACGGCACTGTGGCGGGGTTTTTCCGCGAAAAAGAAGAGCTGACTTGCGACGGCGTGCCGCTGTCGGAGATCGCGCGAGCGGTCGGGACGCCCGTCTACGTCTACAGCGCGACGTCCATCGAGGAGAGCTTCACCCGGTTCGACCGAGCGCTCGCGCCGGTTCCGCACCTGGTCTGCTACGCGGCGAAGGCCAACTCGAGCCTCGCGATCTTCAAGCTCCTCGCCTCGCTCGGCGCCGGCGCCGACGTCGTCTCCGGCGGAGAGCTGCGCGCCTGCCTCGCCTCGGGCTTCCCGGCGGAGCGGGTCGTCTTCTCGGGAGTCGGAAAGACCGACCTCGAGATCCGCGACGGGGTCGCCGCCGGCATCCTCGCCTTCAACGCCGAGTCCGACCGGGAGATCGAGAAGATCGACGCCGAGGCGTCGCGGCAGGGCCGCAAGGCCCGAGTCGCGCTCCGCGTCAACCCGGACATCGACGCGAAGACGCACCCTTACATCTCGACGGGCCTGGCCCACAACAAGTTCGGCGTGGACATCGGCCGCGCGAGGGAGATCTTCGAGGGGTCGCGCCGCTTCTTCCACGTCGCCATGACCGGCGTCCAGGCCCATATCGGGAGCCAGATCCTGGAGACGGCGCCGCTGGAAGAGACCGCGCGGGAGCTCGTCTCGCTCGCCTCGGACCTCGCGGGCCGGGGTTTTCCCATCGAGACCGTTGACATCGGTGGCGGCCTGGGCGTCCCGTCGGGCCGCGCGGAGGGGCTCTCGCAGGAGCAGTACGCCGCCGCCCTCCTGCCGCATCTCGCGGCGTCTCCCTTCCGGATCCTGATCGAGCCCGGCCGCTCCATCGTGGCGCGCGCGGGGGCGCTCCTCACGCGTGTCCTGTACGTGAAAGAAAACCGCGGCCGCCGCTTCATCGTGACCGACGCCGGAATGAACGACCTGCTCCGGCCGCCCCTCTACGGAGCGATCCATCCGATTGAACCCGTCAGCCCCGCCCGAGGACAAACTGTCACAGCCGATGTGGTCGGACCCATCTGCGAGACGAGCGACTTCCTGGCGCGGGACCGGGAGATGCCGCAGGTCGCCGAGGGAGACCTCCTCTCCGTCGGCGACGCGGGAGCCTACGGCTTCGCGATGGCGTCCAACTACAACTTCCGTCCCCGGGCGGCCGAGGTGCTCGTCGAAGCGGGCGGGTTCCGGACGATCCGCCGGAGGGAGACTTTCGAAGACCTCGTTCGGCTCGAAGCGGAGTAGAATTCGCTTGAATCTTCGGGTAAATTGCCGGTGAAAACCCTGTTTCAAATTCTCGTCGGTTGATCTCGCGCGGGAAACGCCCGCGCATCGGAAGGAGTAGAGGAAATATGCGAATCAGACTGTTCGCGGTTCTCCTGGCGTGTTGGGCCCTCGCGGCGCCGCTCGCCTACGCCCAGACGAACAAGGGCGAGATCTGGGGCGTCGTGCAGGACGGGCAAGGCGGGCCCCTGCCCGGGGTGACCGTCACCATCACGGGGCCGCAGCTGCCGGCCGGCCGTTTCGTGACGACGCTCTCGGACGGCGTTTTCCGGTTCAAGGACCTGCCTCCGGCGACCTATCACCTGAAGGCCGAGTTGACCGGGATGGGGCAGTTCGACCAGGACGTCGTCGTCGCCTCCCTCAGCACGACGGAGGTCCGCCCGGTCCTTCGCGCCACGGCCCGGGAGTCCGTCGAGGTCACGGCGGCGACCCCGCTCGTGGACACCAAGTCCTCGGACGTCTCGGCCACCACGACCAAGGACACCATCGAGAAGCTGCCCCTGACGCGCACGTTCACCGGCACCTTCCAACTCGCTCCGGGCGTGGCCGAGAACAACGCCTCGACCGGGTCACCCAACGCCGGCGGCGGCAAGCAGGACAACACGTACTTCTACGACGGGGTCAACATCACGAACCCCTTCTTCGGCGACCTCTTCCAGAACTTCGCCGAGCTCGATCTCCAGGAGGTCAACATCACCCGCGGCGGCGTCACCGCGGAGTACGGCCGCACGGGCGGCTTCATCGTCAACGGGGTGACCAAGTCCGGCTCCAACAACCTCCACGGCGAGGCCAGGCTGGAGTACCAGCCGTCGGGCGCCGCGGCCAAGAGCAAGGATCCCACCATCACGAGCCAGTTCGACATCTTCCGCCCCGGCGCGGACGTCGGCGGCCCGATCATCCGGGACCACCTGTTCGGCTACGGGTCAATCAACTTCCTGCGGCAAAACGAGACCGACCGCGTCAACACGCTGGGCAACGTACCCGACAACCACACGCACGTGGACGAGTACTTCGGCAAGCTGACCGCGAACCCCACTTCGAGCGTGCTGCTCGACGGGTCGTTCCGCTACCGCAGCATCGACGCGGACAACGCGGGCATCGGCAATTTCACGGCTCCCTCGGCCGCCGGCCTGCCCAAGACGATCGACCGGGTGATCGTGGCCTCCGGGTACTGGACGGCGAGCCCGAAGCTCTCCTTCGAGGTCCGGTTCAACCATAACGAGGACAACAACTCGGTCAGCGCGCTCAACCCGATCGCCTTCAAGCAGGCCCCCTTCAACGCCGCGGCGCCTTACCTTTCCGGGACGTTCGTGACCGGGCACTCCACGACGAACGGCAAGGACTACATTTTCGCGCCCGCCAATCGGATCGGCCAGAGCATTGGATCGGGAGCCGGAAGCAGCGACCTCGCGCCGAACGACCAGAACTTCTTTCGCGACGAATACCGCATCCAGGGCTCCTACCTCACGGGAGTCCTCGGCGCGTCCCATGACATCCGCGCCGGGTTCACCTTCTCGAAGAACCGGGAAGACCTGAATCGCGCTTCCAACGGATGGGGGACGATCACGATCAGCGACTCGAGCAACTGCGGACCGGTTTCCGCGCGTCCCTGCTATCGGGCCCGCTTCACGCCCCCCTTCCAGCAGATCTCGCGGGGCAACACCTACGGCATCTTCGTGCAGGATCAGGCGACCTGGAAGAGCGTGACCGTCAACGTCGGGGTTCTCGTCAACGAGGACTACTACACTCCCAACGACAACGGGTCATTCACGTTCATCAGGGGCAACCCCGCCACGCCGGGCAACGCCGCCGCGATCCCGGCCTGCTCGGTCAACTCGACGGGCCCGGCGTGCACCTATCAGAGCCGGATCAACATCCCCTGGAGCAAGCAGTGGCAGCCGCGCATCGGCGTCTCCTGGGAGATCAACCAGGCGGTCCACGACAAGCTCTACGCCAACGCCGCGCGCTACGACAACATGGACAACCAGTCGATCGCCCGCGCCGCGGCGCCCTTCCGGGCGCTCCGGGTGGACGACTACATCAACCTGACGACCGGCTCCCTGATCACCGAGGTCGTCCGCGCGAACCAGACCAACAAGCTCGTCATCCCCAACATCGACCCGACCTACACGGACGAGGGGATCATCGGCTACGCCCGCCCGCTCGGCGACGGATGGTCCGCCGAGATCTACGGGATGTACCGCCACTCCACGGACATCATCGAAGACTTCACGATCACGCACGACGGCAGCAACTTCCGCTACGGCAACATCCCCGCCGACCGGTACTATCGCGCCGCGACGATCCAGGTGCGCAAGGCTTACGGGAGCAACTGGACGATGGACGCGTCCTACACGCTGTCGCGGCTGGGGGGTAACTGGGACCTCGACACGTCCGGCAACGCGATCTTCTACTCGTCCTCGTACATCGGAGACGGCCCGGGTCTCTTCCCGACCGATCCGTTCCACAACGGCATCCTCCAGGGCGACCGCGAGCACATCGCCAAGCTCTTCGGAACCTACACGTTCAAGACCCAGACCACCCTCGGCGGATACCTGCGCTTCCAGAGCGGCCAGCCGTGGGAGGCGCGCGGCTTCGATCCCGTCAACGGAACGGACCTGATGCCGATCGAGGAGGTGGGCAGCCGGCGCAACGCTTCGTGGACGAACTTCGACCTGCTCGTCGCCCAGAACATCCCGCTCGGGCCGGGCAACCTGCGGCTCGAGGGACGGCTGCTCAACGTCTTCAACTCGCAGCCAGCGCTCACGGTCAACCGGGACTGGTGCAAGAACTCTCCGTGTGACTCGATCACCGGGATTCCCGCGAGCAACCTGAACCCGCTCTTCGGCACCCCGACGACCTACGCCCCGCCGAGGCGCTTCCTCGTTTCGGCCATCTTCTCGTACTGATCCCTCCCAACTCGGACCTTCGGGCCGGAGTCCTTCGGGACTCCGGCCTTTTTCTTTCAGACGCTTTCTGGTTCCCGCTCCCGTCGTGCCGTAGGGGAGGGGCTTGCCCTCCCGCCCGGTTCAACGCGCGTTACGAACGTTCAGCAGAGTCCTCGCCACTTCCGGCTGATTCGGCTCGATCGCCAGCGACTTCTCCAGCAACCGGATAACCGCCTCCCGGTGCACGAGGCACGTCTCGAACAACGCCAGCTCGTTCAGCGTCCGCGCCTGCGTCGTCGCCGTCTCGAACCGCGACAACGCCGCCACCGCTCCCCCGCAATCCTTCGACCGGTACCGCAGCATCGCGAGCTCCCGCGCGACCCCCTCGCTGCCGGGGTACTCGCGCGCGGCCCGCTCCAGGAGGGACTTCGCCGCGGCCGCCTTCCCGCCCTTCTCGTACT
>DATFQY010000084.1:0-9383 GCA_035263845.1 Thermoanaerobaculia bacterium
GCAGGAGGGGAAGTTCGTCGAACGCTTCACCGCGACCGGCGTCCGCATGCAGACTGGCAGGTCGAGTACGGTGATGATTACCGTCGAGCGCTGGTCCACGCCGGAAGAGCGGCAGATGCTCCTCGACACGCTCCGCGAGAAAGGGTCGAACGCGCTGGCCGAGGCCCTCTTCAAGATGCCGCGCGTCGGCTTCGTCCGGTTCCCCAACACGACCGGCAAGGACCTCCACTACGCCTGGCAGGCCACGCTGCCCGACGGAACCCGCCGGGTCGTCGTCGGCGCCGAGAGGAATATGACGATCCATGAGACGGCCAAGTCGGGGCGCTCGCTCCAGTACCAGGTCGGCGTCGTCGAGATGCACTTCGACAAGGACGGAAAGGGCGAAGGGAAACTGTCGGCCATCGCCAAGGTGGAAGTCGACAAGAACGACCAGGTCGTGATCAAGAACTATGACAGCCAGCCGGTTCGGCTGATCAAGATCCAGACCGAGAAAGGGTAATCAACCAGGGCGCGCGGCTCCGAACCGCGGAGGACGGAATTCGCCCGGGACGGTAGTATCCGTCCGCGTGAGCCTGTCTCCGGGAACCCGTCTCGGCGCCTACACGATCCTCGAGCCGCTCGGTGCGGGCGGAATGGGCGAGGTGTACCGCGCGCGAGACACGCGCCTGGGGCGCGAGGTCGCGATCAAGGTCCTGCCCGAGGAGTTCGCCGCCGACCGCGAGCGGGTCGCCCGCTTCGAGCGGGAGGCGAAGTCCGCCTCCGCCCTGAACCACCCCAACGTCGTCACGATCTACGAGGTCGGACGGGAGGGATCGGCCTTCTTCATCGCGATGGAGCTGGTCGAAGGGCAGAGCCTCCGGGAGATCGTCTCGGCCGGGCCCCTCCCCTTCCGCCGGGTGCTGTCGCTGGGCTCGCAGATCGCCGAGGGGCTCTCGCGGGCGCACTCCACGGGCATCGTCCACCGGGACTTGAAGCCCGAGAACCTCATGATCTCCCGCGACGGCTTCGTCAAGATCCTCGACTTCGGCCTGGCGAAGAAGACGGATCCTTCTCAAGGAGGCGAATCCCAGCTCGAGACCTCCGGCGGCTCGTTGACGGGCGGCGGCGTCGTTCTCGGGACGACGGCCTACATGTCTCCCGAGCAGGCGGGCGGCCGGGCCGTGGACTTCCGCTCCGACCAGTTTGCGCTCGGCTGCGTGCTCTACGAGATGGCTTCGGGCGTGAAGCCCTTCTGGAAGGAGACGGCGGTGGAGACCCTGTCCTCGATCCTGCGCGACGACCCCACGCCGCTCGCCGCCGTGGACGCGCGCCTGCCGGCGCCGCTTTGCTGGATCATCGAGCGCTGCCTTGCCAAGGACCCCGAGGAGCGCTACGCCTCGACGCGCGACCTCGCGGTGGACCTGTCGTCGCTCAAGGAGCGCTTCCGCGATGCGACGGCGCCTTCCGCGCGCCCGTCCACCGATTCGGCGCTTCCCCTCCCAAGGACGGGATTCGTCGGCCGGGAGAAAGAGAAGAAGGCGATCGCCGAACTGCTGCGGCGGCCCGGCGTCGTGCTCGTGACGCTGACGGGACCGGGCGGCATCGGCAAGTCGCGCCTGGCGCTCGAGGTCGCGCGCGAGCTCGCGGCAGAGCTGCCCGGGGGCTCGCACTTCGTGCCGCTCGAGCCGGTGGCCGACCCGGAGGCGATGGCGTCGGCGATCCTGAAGACGCTCGGCGCCCGGGAGGAAGACGCCGGGGCGCCGCCCCTGCCCGCGTTGAAGAAGAGGTTGCGCGCCGCGACATCCAGGCCCCTTCTTCTCCTCCTCGACAGCTTCGAGCACCTGCTCTCCGCCGCGCCTCTCGTCGCGGAGATCGCCTCCTCCGGGCCCGGCGCCCGGATCCTCGTCACCAGCCGCTCGCCGCTGCACGTCTACGGCGAGCACGAGTTCCCGGTCCCGCCGCTGGGGCTGCCGGACCCGCGCACGACGTCCGTCGAAGAGCTCTCCAGGAGCGAGGCCATCGCGCTGTTCGCCCAGCGCGCGGCGGCGGTCAAGCCGGACTTCGCGATGACGGAGGAGTCGGCGCGCGCGACCGCGGAGATCTGCTTGCGCCTCGACGGCCTGCCGCTGGCCATCGAGCTCGCGGCGGCCCGCGTCAAGCTCCTGACGCCGGCGGCAATGCGCGCGCGCCTGGAGAAGCGCTTGCAGCTTCTGACCGGGGGCGCGCGCGACCTGCCGGCGCGGCAGCAGACTCTGCGCGGGGCGATCGACTGGAGCCACGACCTGCTGACCCAGGAGGAGCAGAAGCTCTTTCGCCGGCTGTCGGTCTTCGCCGGCGGCTTCACCCTCGAGGCCGCGGAGGCGGTCTGCAACGCCCGCGAGGACCTGGGCCTCGACCCGCTCGACGGGATCGGATCGCTCCTGGACAAGAGCCTGTTGCGCGAGTCTCCTTCCGCCGCCGGAGAGCCCCGCTTCTTCCTGCTCGAGACGATCCGCGAGTATGCGCTGGAGCGGCTCGCCGCGAGCGGCGGGGAGTCCGCGACGCGGCGCGCCCACGCCGCCTACTGCCTCGTCCTCGCCGAGGACAAGGCTTACGAGCAGCATTCCCCGGACGCCGGGCCGCCGTCCCCCGGTCTGCCGCCGAAGAGCGGCGCTTCCGGCGCCACGTCCACGCCGTCGCTCGAGCAGTTCGAGGTCGAGCGGGAGAACTTCCGGTCGGCGCTGGACTGGTTGATCGAGCACGGCGAGGCCGAATGGGGCCTGCGGCTCGGGGCCGCGCTTCTCCAGTACTGGGACGAGCGCGAGCACCAGTCCGAGGGATCCGACCGGTTGAGCAAGCTCCTGGCGCTGCCGAAAGCCGCCGCTCCGACGCGGCTGCGCGCGAGAGGCCTGTTCGCGCTGGGAGTCTTGTCCCCCGATCCCGCCAGTGCCCGCGCCCTCTTCGAGGAGTCGCTGCGCATCAGCCGCGAGCTGGACGACAAGAGGGGAATCGCCGTGGCGCTGAACGCGGTGGCGGTCAGCGCCGAAAAGCAGGGAAACCTCGAGGAGTCGTACCGGCTCTTCGAGGAAAGCCTGCTGGTCTGGAAGGACCTGGGCGACCCGGTCGCCGTCGCCCGCGCACTCTCCAACATGGCCAGCGTCGCGCGGCGAGACGGCCGGCCGGAGGACGCGCTCGCGCTCCTCGAGGAGAACCTCGCCCTGTCCCGTGCCCTCGGAGACCGGCCCGGGGCGGCCTGGGCGCTCAACCAGCAGGGCGACCTCGCGCGCGAGCGGGGAGACCGGGAGGCCGCCGCTCGCGCGTACTCCGAGAGCCTCGCGATGTTCCGCGAGGCGGGCGACCGCTGGGGGATCGCCGGAACGCTGTCGGACCTGGGTGGGCTGGCTCGCGACGGCAGCGATTTCGACGCGGCGGAACGGCTCTACGCGGAGAGCCTCGCCGCCTTCCAGGAGCTCGACTACAAGAGAGGGATCGCCCGGATCCTCGACGCGTTCGCGGGAACCGCCGCCCGGCGGTCGCGCCCGGAGCGCGCGCTCCGCCTGGCGGGAGCGGCGGCCGCGCTGCGGCACTCCCTGGGAGCGGTCACGGAGCCGGCCGAGCAGTCCCGCACCGAAAAAGACCTCGAGCCGGCTCGCGCGTCCCTCTCCAACACGGCGGGCGCCGCCGCGTGGATGGAGGGATGGGGAATGGCGCCGGAGGAAGCGATCCGGGAAGCCCTGAAGACCTAGAAAACTCGAATCTCGAATTTCGTGCTTCGGATTTCGTGCGTCCTTATTCGGCGGTCGAGGGATCGATCAGGCGGCGGACGGCGGCAACCCGGTTGGCGGGAAACCCGCCGCGCCGGGCGTGCTCGCGCACGGTCGCCTCGTCGGGCGCGAGGTACACGCAGTAGAGCTTGTCGCCGGTCACGTAGCTCTGGAGCCACTGGATCTCGGGTCCCATCTCGCGCAGGATGGCGACCGACTTCGCCGAGATCTGGCGAATCTCGGAGTCACTCAAGTTTCCCAGCCCCGGAATCTCCCTCTCGATCACGAACTTGGGCATCGCACCCTCCCTCCGCTTCTTATCACGAACCCCAGCGCACGCGCATATCCGGGGGGCGCGTCAGCGTCTGCATGACGACGCAGTACTGCTCCGTCTTCTCCCGCAGGGCCCGCACCTGCTCCGGCGTCGCCCCCGGCGCTTCGATGTCGAAGTCCATCCGGATCTGCTCGAACCCGACCGGGACCTCGCGCGAGAGTCCCAGCGTTCCCCGCAGGTCCAGGTCTCCCTCGACCGTCACCTCGATCCGCTCGACCGGCACGCCCATGGCCGCCGCCACCATCTGGCAGGTGATCTGCGCGCACGCGGCGAGCGCGCCCAGCAGCAGGTCGCCCGAGCAGGCCGCCGTCCCCGGTCCGCCCACGCCGGTGTGGGCCTGCGCCTCGTAGACCGCGCGGCCGATGTCTACCGAGCACGCGACCGGCGCCGCGGACTGGCTGCCCGAGGCGCGCAGCGTGATCCTCGACGCCGACGGGTCGGCCCGGTACTTCTCCTTGAGCGGCTTCTGGACGGATTTGATGTCCATGGATCCGGACGATATCGAAACCCACGCCGATGTAGTCTTGCCGCTCCATGCCGCTGTCCGCGGGGACTCGCCTCGGCCCGTACGAGATCGTCGCTCCCCTCGGAGCGGGAGGGATGGGTGAAGTGTACCGGGCGCGCGACTCCCGGCTCGAGCGCGCCGTAGCGGTCAAGGTCCTCCCGCAGGAGCTGCTCTCCGACGCGGAAGCCCTGGCGCGTTTCGAGCGGGAGGCGAAAGCGGTCGCGGCGCTCTCGCACCCCAACATCCTCGCGATCCACGACTTCGGCCGGGAAGGCGGCGTCGCGTACGCGGTCATGGAGCTCCTGGAAGGCGAGACGCTGCGCGAGCGCCTCGACGCCGGGCCGATTCCTCAGCGCAAGGCGCTCGACTACGCCCTCCAGGCGGCCCAGGGGCTGGCGGCCGCGCACGAGAGGGGCGTCATCCACCGGGACTTGAAGCCCCAGAACCTCTTCGTCACCCGCGACGGGATCGTCAAGATCCTCGACTTCGGGCTGGTGAAGCTGCGCGGCGGCGCGGGGCCGGACGGCGCGACGAACGCGCCGACGACCCCCGGCACGAAGACCGGCATGATCCTCGGCACCGTCGGCTACATGTCGCCCGAGCAGGTGCGGGGAGCGCCCGCCGACCACCGCTCCGACATCTTCTCGCTGGGAGCGGTGATCTTCGAGATGCTGACGGCCCGGCGCGCCTTCCGGGCGGACAGCGACGTCGAGACCATGATGTCGATCCTGCGCGACGACCCGCTCGAGGCTTCCGTCGAGGGAAAGTCGCTCTCCGCCGAGCTCGCCGACATCGTCGGCCACTGCCTCGAGAAGTCGCCCGACGAGCGGTTCCAGACCGCGCGTGACCTCGCCTTCGCCTTGCGGGTTGCCGAGCGCGAGTCGCGGGGGGGGGGGCCCCCTTCCTCGGGGCGTTCCGAGGGAGGGTCGCGCCCGATCTCGGGGACGGTCCCGGCCACGGAAGGCCTCGGCCGCTCGATCGCGGTCCTCCCCTTCCGCAACTTGAGCCCCGACCGGGAAAGCGAGTACTTCAGCGACGGCGTGACGGAAGAGATCATCAACGCCCTCTCGAAAATCGAGGCGCTCCGCGTCGCGTCCCGCACCTCCGCCTTCGCGTTCAAGGGGAAGGACGACGACGTGCGGAAGATCGGCGCCGCGCTCGGGGTCGGCACGGTGCTCGAGGGGAGCGTCCGGCAGGCCGGTAAGCGCATCCGGATCAGCGCCCAGCTCGTCAACGTCGCCGACGGCTACCACCTCTGGTCGGAACGGTACGACCGTCAGATGGAGGACGTCTTCGAGGTCCAGGACGAGATCGCCCGCTCGATCGCCGAGGCGCTGAAGGTCCGCCTGCTGCCGGCCGAGGAGGCTGGCATCTCCGCGCGCGGCACCACCGACGTCGACGCGTACAACCACTACTTGAAGGGCCTCTACTACTTCAACCGCCGGGAGCCCGCCGAGGCCATCGCCGCGTTCGAGAAGGCGCTCGCGAGGGACCCGCGCTACACGGAGGCGTACACGGGACTGGCCGACGCGCTCTGCATCCACGGCTTCTACGGGGGGATCGACACGAGGGTCGCGTTCGCCAGGGCGCGCGCGGCGACCGAGAAAGCGCTGGAGCTCGAGCCCGACGCCGCGGAAGTGCAGCTCTCCGTCGGCATCGTCGAGCATTACTACGGCTGGGACACGGTCCGCGAAGAAGCGGCCTTCCGCCGGGCCATCACCCTCGCTCCGCGCTGGGCGCCTCCTTACTCGTGGCTGGGCCTGATGCTCGGAGCGTCCGGACGCGCCGAGGAGGGAATCGCGATGGCGCGGCGCTCCGTCGAGCTCGAGCCGCTTTCCGCGAATGCCCAGACCAACGTCGCGCTGGCGTACTTCGGGGCGAGGAGGTTCGAGGAGGCCGACGCGGAGTTTCGCCGCGCGCTGTCCATGGACCCGAACAGCCTCTATCCGCTCTGGTCGTTCGCGATGAACTGCCTGCGCCTCTCCAAATATGACGAGGCGGTGGCGTCCCTCGATCGGGCGGTCGAGCTGACGGGGCGGCGCCAGACGTTTTATCTCGCCCTCCTGGGATCCACCCACGCCGCCGCGGGCAACCGGCAGCGGGCGATGGAGCTCCTCGATGAGCTGAAGGCGCGGTCGTCCCACGAATACGTCGCGCCCTTCTTCTTCGCCTTCGTTTACATTGGGCTGGGCGACCTGGACGAGGCGATGGCGTACGTCGAGAAAGCCTGCGCGGAGCGAAACGCCTTTTTCTGGTGGGTCCGCGAATTTCCCACATGGGAGGCCATTCGCGCCCATCCGCGATTCCCCGCCCTCCTCTCCCAAATCGCCCCCGCCTGAGGCGCACGTCCGGCCTCAGGTGTCATCCTGAGGAAAGCGAAGCGGCCGAAGGATCTACTCGACCAAGCCGCGTTTTCGCTCTTCCGATAGGGCAGCGACCGGGCGGGAGGGACGAGCCCCTCCCCTACTTACCGAACAGGTTCTTGGCCACGAACAACACATTCGCGGGGCGCTCGGCGAGGCGGCGCATGTACCAGGGAAACCACGCCTCGCCGTAGCTGATGAGGACTCGGAACCGGTAGCCCGCCTTCTCGAGCCTCACCTGCTCCTGGCGGCGGATCCCGTAGAGCATCTGGAACTCGATCTGCGACGGCGCCAGTCCGGAGGAGCGTCCCAGCTCCTCGATGCGGCGGATCAGCGCCGGGTCGTGCGTCCCGAAGATCGCGCGCACGCCCTTGTCCCGCGCCTCTTGCGAGAGGAGCCGCTTCGCGAGCTGGAAGAAGTTCTCGTCCACGTCGCTCTTCTTCGGGAACGCCTTGTCCGGCGGCTCGCGGTACGCGCCCTTGACGAGCCGCACGCCCGCTCCCATCCCGATCAGCGCCTCGAGGTCCTTCGCGGTGCGGTAGAGGTACGCCTGCACGCAGAGCCCCACGTTGGTGTGCTTCGCCCTCGCCCGCCGGTAGAGATCCAGCGTCACGTCCGTGTAGGCGGTCCCCTCCATGTCCACCCAGACCCAGTTGGAGAGAGAGGCGGCGCGCCCCGCCAGCGAGTCGAGGTTCCTCTCGCACTCCTCGCGGGAGACATCCAGCCCGAGCTGCGTCGGCTTGATCGAGATCTCGACGGGCAGCGGCTCGCGGGCCACGCGGTCGAGCAGCTCCAGGTAATGCCTGGTCACCGCGTCCGCCTCGGCCGAGTTCGTCACGTTCTCGCCCAGCCGCGTCAGCACCGTGCCGACGTCGAGCGCACGCGTCGCAGTCAGCGCGGCGTCCAGGGACTCGCCCGGCATGAACCGGGAGACGGCCCCGCGAACGAAGCCCCACTGGGTGGCCCGCTCGCGGAGCCAGCGGCTCTCCGACCCGGCGAGGAGGACGCCGCGAAACAGGCTCATGCCGGCTCGCCTGACGCTGTCACTTCTTGCAGGTCGACTCGTACATCGGGACCCACTTGCCGTCGGGCGTCCCCATCTCGCCGGTCAGGGCGAGCTCGGTCTTGCTCTTCTGGACGAAGGTGTCGCGCTCCTTCATCTTCTGGCCGCCCATCATTCCTTCCATCGTCCAGACGAGCTTGTCGCCATCCCAGCCCTTCGAGTTCCCGGTCGAGAAGCCGCCCATGCTGTCCATCATTACCCGGTCGTACATCTTCTCGGAGGAGTCGTAGCTCCAGTACTCGTCGCCCGAGATCGGCATGGGATTCTGGGCCGTCTTCTTCTCGCGGTAGTGGCCGACGATCCACATCCCCCCGAGCGTCGACTCCACCTTGACGTCCCCTTCGGCCGGGTGCTCCGGCCCCATCGGGGATGCCATGGTCTTGCCGGTGCAGTGCCACGTGCCGACCATCCAGTTGATCTTGTCCATCTCCGGAGCGGGCTTCCCCATTGCCGCCATTGCCGGCTTGTCGGACTGCTTCTTCGCCCCCTGCGCCGAGGCCGCGGATGAAAGAGCCAGACCGAGGACGAGAGACACTGCGAAAGCGAGAGCCTTCTTCATGACAACTCCTCCTTTTCGTTTCGGTTCCTTGGAGAAGGATAACGGATTCAGTTCCCGATCGGCCTCCCCGGCGGCGCCGCCGGACGCGCGGGGCGCGGCTTTCGGGACTCCGGCTTGTCCAGGAAATCCGTCAGGTCACGCTCGGCGAGCCGCAGGTGCGCCTCCACCGCCGGATCGTTCGAATGCTTCGCGCGCAGCTCCCGGCGGAGCTTCTCGAGCCTCGCGTGGACGGCGGCGCGCACCTCGTTCGGGGCCTGCGGACGCGCGGCCAGGTCCATGAGGGAATCGAGCACGACCCTCTGGGCGATCCGCCGCAGCGCTCCTTTTCGCGGCGACGTTTCGGCCGGCGCGTCCCACGTGGAGGAAACCAGGCGCGCGACCATCGCGTCGAGCGTCAGCGCGTCGCGGGAGGCCGGGAGCGTGAGCCGGGCCGCCCGGTCCGTCTCCAAGAGAGGCTCCACGACGAGGCCGGCCAGCGTCCGCGCGGCGGTCCAGAGGCTGAAGGCGTCTCCGGCCTCCGAGGGGAACTGCTCCCGGCTCGCGCGCGTTCCCGAGGGGGGCGCCGCGAGGACGTTGAGGATCCGGTCGGGGATGTCGAGGTTGTCCGGCGTGATCGCGGCAAGCAGCAGCTCGAGCGCTTCCTTCTGCTTCGCCGGCGGGACCCACGCGATCGGCGCCTGGCCGTCGCCCGCGACCGCGTTGGCCTGGTACTGGCCGCCGACGTACCGCTGGGCCGTCTGGATGCCGAAGCGGTGGTAGAGGTAGGCGAGGCTGAAGCGCTCCTGGAGGCTGTAGACCCATTCCCCGGGCTTGAGCTGCCCCGCGCCGAAGCGCTCG
>DATFQY010000085.1:0-19594 GCA_035263845.1 Thermoanaerobaculia bacterium
ACCTTCTCGGACTGGTGGGCCTACAAGCCGGAAGCGTACGACGCGATCCCGTACAACGGGGCGCTGATGCGCGAGCGCGGCGTGGTCGTCACGTTCAACTCCGACTCCGATGAGCTCGCGCGTCGGTTGAACTGGGACGCCGCCAAGGCGGTCAAGTGGGGGGGCGTGCCGCCGGCCGACGCCCTCGCCTTCGTCACGATCAACGCCGCCAGGCAGATGGGCATCGACAAGCGCGTCGGGTCGCTCGAGGCCGGCAAGGACGCGGACTTCGTCCTCTGGAGCGGCGATCCGCTCTCGAGCAACACTGTGGCCCTGGAGACGTGGATCGAGGGTAAGAAGTACTTTGACCGCGCGGCGGATCTCGCGCGCCGTCCCGCCCTGGAGAAGGAGCGCGCGGACCTCGTCGCGAAGGCCAAGAAGATGGTCGAGTCGGAGCGGGGCGCCTCTCGGCAGAGAACCGGAACGTCCGAGGCACCCGAGAAGCCGCCGGCCGCGGCTCAGCCGGAGAAGGTTCCCAGCCGCCCGCCGGAGGCTCCCGAGAAGACGCCGCAGGTCCCGCCTCCGCCCCCGGCGCCTACGCCGACTCCAGTGCCGAGGCCGGCATGAAGAAGATCGCCGTGATCCTCACCGGCCTCCTCCTGGCGGCTGCCGGCGGAGCGGAAACGATCGCCATCACGGGCGCAACGATCCATCCCGTCAGCGGGCCGGACATCCCCAACGGGACGGTCGTCGTCCGCGACGGCAAGATCGCCGCCGTCGGAGCGGCGGTCGAGATCCCGGCGGGCGCGAAGACGGTGGACGCGAAGGGACGTCACGTCTATCCCTCGCTCTTCCCGGCGATCACGGACCTGGGACTGGTCGAGATCTCCTCGGTCCGCGCGACGGTGGACACGACGGAGCTGGGCGAGATCAATCCCGAGGCCCGCGCGGACTTCGCGATGAACTTCGACTCCGAGCTCCTGCCGGTCGCGCGGTCGGCGGGGATCCTCGTCGCCGGGGTCGCGCCGACGGGCGGGATCATCTCCGGGTCCCTCGCCGCGATGAAGCTCGACGGCTGGACCCGCGAGGACGCGACGCTGAAGGCGCCCGCCGCGATCATCGTCCGCTGGCCGGACCTGACGATCGACCGCTCGCCGCAGGCCCGCTTCTCCGTGCGCATCCAGGAGAAGCGCCGCGACGAGAACCTCGAAAAGCTGAAGAATGCCTTCGCGGAGGCGAAGGCTTACGCCCGGGCGAGGGGAGCCGAGGGGAAGACCGGCATCCCGCGGCACGACTTCGATCCGCGGCTCGAGGCGCTGGTCCCGGCGATCGAGGGAAGGATCCCGGTCCTCATCGTCGCCCAGCGAGTCAAGCAGATTCGCGACGCTCTCGCGTGGGCCAAAGAAGAGAAACTGAACGTCGTCCTCGCCGGAGCCAAGGACGGCTGGAGGGTCGCCTCCGAGATCGCCGCGGCGGGAGTGCCGGTCATCGTCGAGCAGCCGATCGAGCTGCCGGCGCGTGCCGACGAGTATTACGACGCCAACTACGCCAACGCGGGAGCGCTCGCGAAGGCGGGAATCCGCGTCGCGATCACCGACGGCTCCAACGGCTCGAACACCCGCAACCTCTCGCACCAGTGCGCGGCCGCGGTCGCCTTCGGCTTCCCCCGCGAGAAGGCGCTCGCCGCGATGACGCTCGAGCCAGCCAAGATGCTCGGCGTCGCAGACAAGATCGGCTCGCTCGAGCCCGGGAAGGACGCGACGCTCGTCCTGACCGACGGCGACATCCTCGACCTGCGCACCCACGTCCTCGCGGCCTACCTGGACGGCCGAGCCCTGGACCTCACCGACAAGCAGAAGCGCCTCTACGAGCGCTACCGCAACCGCCCGAAGCCGGCGTCTCGTTAGCCGCCCCAGCCGCGCCGCATGGCCGGGGCGGATGCATGTCATCCTGACCGAAGCGAAGGACCTGCTCTGATCCGGATATCATTGCCGGCACGATGAACTGGCTGTTCAAAGAAGAGCCGACGCATTACTCCTTCGACGACCTGGTCAGGGACGGGAAAACTTCGTGGACCGGCGTGAAGAATCCGCTGGCGCAGAAGCACCTGCGGTCCGTGAAGAAGGGGGATCGGATCTTCTATTACCACACCGGCGACGAGAAAGCCGTCGTCGCGGTCGCAAGGGCAATCTCCGACGCCTACCCGGATCCGAAGGACAGGTCCGGGAGGCTGATGGCGGCGGTGGACGTCGCACCGGTCAAGAAGCTCCCGCGCCCGGTCACGCTCGCGGAGATCAAGGCGAAGGCGTTCTTCAAGGACTTCCCGCTGGTCCGGATCTCCCGCCTCTCGGTCATGCCGGTGTCCGACAAGGAGTGGGCGGAAATCGAAAAGATGGCCGCCAGCCCGGCGAATTAAGCGGGCACGACCGGGCGGGAGGGGCAAGCCCCTCCCCTACGACGCGGTCTTGACCGGTCCTAGGTATCGGTCGAACCAGTCGAGGATGTCCTTGATCAGGGGTTGGATGCGGAGCGGAGCGTGGCCGCCCTCGAAGATGATGTGCTTCTTGTCCTTCTCGGGCGTGCCGAGCATCCGGAAGAGCGGGACCTGCGCGGTGTCCACGGGATGGATGAAGTCCTGCCGGCCGCCGAGCATGAGGACCGGGATGCGGATGCGCGGCGCGAAGTTGATGGGGTCCGCTTCGGGCGGGACATGCGTGAAGGGGAGTCCGGGGGCGAGGAGCACGGCGACCTTGAAGCGGTCTTCCACGGCAAGGACCGGCAGCGCGGTGATCGAGCCGAGGCTCAAGCCGTAATAGGCCAGCTTCGCCGTGTCGATGTCGCGGCGCGTCTCGAGGTAATCGATCGAGCGGCCGAGGTCCTTCGACCAGGCGATCTTCAGGTCCCGAAGGTCATTCGGCGTGAGCCCTTCGGCACCCTTTCGGCGCTCGTACGTCCCCTTGTAGATCGGCAAGAGGACCGCGCGCCCGCTTCGGATCACGAAATCCACGGGGCCGTGTTCGAGGTCCTCGCTCGAATCCAGCACTCGCGCGATGGAGCTCGGAAAATAGACGACCGCCTGGTAAGGCGGCGCGGCGTTGCGCGGCAGCAACAGGAAGGCGGGTACGCGTTCGCGCCCGTAGGCGGCGTCGAAGGCGACTTTCTCCTTGCGCCAGTAGGGTGAGCTCTCGTCCACCGATTCGACGGCCGCGTTCAGAGGCGTCTTGTCGTACGCGTAGAGGCTCCTGATGATCCGATAGGTGTCGTCGGAAACCGGGGTCTCCTTCGTGTAGTCGCGCGTCAACTGGTCAACGGCGGCAACGAGCGCGCCGCCGACCGAAGAGGTGTACCTGGCGCAGCGGAGGCCGTTGATCGGCGACCGGTCGAAGGGAGGCTGCGCGTCCGAGGAGCTGAACATGTATCCGGGATCGCTCCACCCGCCGCCGAGGATGTAACGGCGGCCGCCGGTCTCGTTGCGGCACCACTCGCGCACGTTCCCGGCCATGTCGTAGGCGCCGGGTTGGGTGATGCCCTGGTAGGTCCCGACGCGCGCGGGTCCCTGGCCGCCGAAGTTGGACACCTTCAGAATGTCGGAGAAGATGCCGATGTCCGCCGCCTTGTACCAGTGGAAGATCGTGGGCAGACTCTTGCCCGCGAACTCGGCGTAGGCCGCCGCCTCGTACCAGCTCACGCCGTTGACGGGATAGTCGGCGCGGCCTTCCGGGTACGTCCCGAGCTCCCAGGTCGCCGGCCCGGCCCGGCCCGTGGAATCCTTGAAGTCGGCCATGGCCTCTTCCCAGGAGAGCGTCTTCCCGTCCTTGACGAACGGCTCCTTCCAGTACTCCTTTTTCTGGTAGCCACCGCGATCGACGAAATCCTTGAACTGCTTGTTGGTCACTTCGTACTTGTCGAGCCAGAAGTCGTCGAGCCGGACTGGCTCGGAGCTGCGGTACTGGAAGTCCCCGCCGGCGACCCGGACCATGCCCGGGGGTACCGCGGACGGCGGGTCGAGGCGATATGCCACGGCGAAGTTGCGGGAAACGCTCTCGACCGTCTGGAACCCGTCTTTCGAGATCCGGTAGCGGTAGTAACCGAGGTGAAGGCGGATCGGGACCGTGGGCGACCGGCCGAGCGAGAGCCACTGGTCGTCCGGGCCCAGGTACTCCCGGATCGAGACGTCGGCGCCCGGAGGATCCGTCGTGACGGAGACCGCGTTCCACGTATGAGTCAGGCGGGCGACCTCTTCCGGCAGGACGCTCTGCGCCTCCTTCGCCAGTCGGAAGGCCATGATGCCTTTGCCCTCTTCGGCGAGCTCGGGAACCCGGGCCAGCGCCTCGCGCGCTCGGCGCAGGCGAGTCTCATGAACGAGATACCAGCCGAGGGCCCCGAGGGCGGCAAGCAGCAGCAGCGCGAGGACCGCGATCGGCCCGGTGCGCCGCGCGCGCGCCGGCGCGGGAGTCACCGCCGCAGGCGCGCCCGACCGGCAGGCGGTGAGGGCGTCGCGCACTTCGACCGCCGAGGGGTACCGGTCCGCGGGCTCCTTCTCGAGCGAGCGCGCGACGATGCGCTCGACGTCGGCCGGGACGTCCGGGCGCGCGGACTTCAAAGGCGGGACCGGGTCTCGGAGAATCGCGGCGAGGGTCAGGAGGTTCGAGTCCTGCTGAAAAGGCCGCCTCCCCGAGAACATCTCGTAGAGGACGCAGCCGAAGGAAAAAACGTCCGAGCGCGCGTCCACGGGCTTGCCCTGGGCCTGTTCGGGAGACATGTAGGCGAGGGTCCCGAGGACCGCTCCCTGCCGCGTCCCGGGAGCCGCCGTGGCGGCGGTGATCGTGGCGGCCAGCGAATCGGACGAGGTTGGCGACGCGGCGGTTTCCGAGTCGAGGAGCTTCGCCAGGCCGAAGTCGAGCACCTTGACCTGTCCGGACCGGGAGACGATCACGTTTCCGGGCTTGATGTCGCGGTGGACGATCCCGGCAGCGTGGGCGGCCGCCAGCGCTCCCGCCATCTGGGTCGCGTATTCGAGCGCCTCTTCGACGGAGAGGCGCCGAGCGGACAGCACCTTGTCGAGCGTCTCTCCCTCGACGCACTCCATCGCGATGAAGTCCACCGGCTCGCCCTCGCCGAACGGCGCGCGGTCGATGTCGTAGATCGTGACGATGTTGGGATGATTGAGCGCGGAGGCGGCCTTGGCCTCGCGCTCGAAGCGCCAGCGCCGCTCCGGATCGCCGACCGCTTCACGGGGCAGCAGCTTCAGGGCGACCGTCCGCTCCAGGCGGGTGTCGAGCGCGCGGTAGACGACGCCCATGCCCCCCTCGCCGAGCTTGCCGAGGATCCGGTAGTGGGAGATCGTTTCTTCTGGCATGGGGAGCAGAAGTAATAATCTCGCAATGAGGAGGGACTCGATGCGACTTTCGGCGATGGCGGCGGCGATTCTGGCGATCTCGGCGGGCGCGGCCCTTGGGCAGACCGACCCGCACGCGGGGCATGCTGGTCATGGGGCTTCCGTTCCCACGACGGCGGCGACACCTTCGACTCCGGAGACTCCCTCGAGCCCCGCGCCCCGCGATCCGAACCTTCCGGCCGGCGAGGCGGACGCGAAGGCGGCGCTGGAGAAGTCGCCCCGGCACGGCGAGTTCGTGGACGTCAAGATGGCGACGGGCGCGCCGGTCAAGACGTGGATCGTGTATCCGGAGCGGAAGGACAAGGCGGGGGTCGTCATCGTCATCCACGAGATCTTCGGGCTCTCCGACTGGATCCGGGGCGTGGCCGATCAGCTCGCCCGCGACGGGTTCATCGCGGTCGCGCCGGACCTCATCTCGGGGCACGGGCCGGGAGGCGGCGGGACAGATGCGGCGGGCAGCCGAGACGACGTCGTCAAACTGATCCGGGAGCTGACTCCCGAAGAGGTGACGACGCGGTTGAATGCGGTCCGCGAGTGGGCGATCAAGCTCCCCGCGGCCAACGGCAAGAGCGCGACGATCGGGTTCTGCTGGGGAGGCGGTCAGAGCTTCGCGTACGCCGCGAGCCAGCCATCACTGAACGCGGCGGTGGTGTACTACGGAACTTCTCCGAGTGCGGAGGCGCTGGCGAGGATCAAGGCGCCGGTGCTGGGGCTCTACGGAGGGGACGACGCGCGGGTGGACGCGACGATCCCGCCGGCCGAGGCGGAAATGAAGAAGCTCGGGAAGACTTACGAGCCCCACCTCTTCGAGGGAGCGGGGCACGGCTTCCTGCGAGCCCAGGCCGACCGCAACGGCGCGAACCTGAAGGCCACGCAGCAGGCGTGGCCCCGGATGATTGCGTTCCTCAAGGACAATCTCAAATGACAAAGTGAGGCGCAGCGCGCCCCACTTTGTCATCCTGAACGAAGCGGAGCGAGCGAAGGACCTACTCGAGCAAGCCGCGTTATCGCTCCTCCGACAGGGGCACGACCGGGCGGGAGGGGCAAGCCCCTCCCCTACGGCTCCGCCGCTTCTCCGCGTGTTCTCCTGCGAAGACGACGTCGGGCTTTCATTTCTTTTCTTCCTTCGTCTTCGTGACGGTGATGTTCTTGGCGGCGTACCAGGGATGGAGCTCGAACCGGAGACGCCCCGCCTTCACCGCCGGATCGCTCTCGACGAGGGCCTTCGCTTCCTCGGCGGAGGCGGCGCGGAAGACGTAGAGGCCTCGCAGGTCGCCGCCGTCCGTGAAGGGACCGGCGACGACGAGCTTGCCCTCCGCGCCCATCCGCTGGATGTTCGCCATGTGGGCTTCCTGGAGCTTCTTCGTCTCCGGGGTCTCCTCGGGCGTCCACTTCTCGCCGCGATAGAGGAAGCCAACGTAGTAGGTCGTCATCTCCCAGCCGCCGGGGCCGATGTTTGCTTCCTCAGACCTGGCGGGCGGCGCCGCGAGCATCACCACGAGAAGAGCTGCTAATCCGAGAGGTTTCCTCATGATCGCACCTTCCCGTTCAATGGGCCTTGACGGTCTTCGTGGGGCCGTGGCGAGGGGTCTTGGAGATGGAGCGGCCCTCGCACGCGTCACCGATCCCGTTGCGGTTGGAGTCGGCCTGGTCGGGGTTGGGGACGTTGGGGCAGTTGTCCACGCCGTCCGGCACCCCGTCGTTGTCCAGGTCCGCGTACCAGCCGATGTCGCGCATGAACGGCAGCGTCAGGTCCACGCTGTGAGTGAGGTCCGGGCTGATGTTGGGCTCCATCAGCAGGTTCGGGAAGGCGATGGTGTCCCAGTGCGAGATCGAGGACCCGTCCTGGACCGGGTTGGTCGCGTAGAGGAGCGCTCGGTTCTGCGAATCGGCCCCTGCGAGCACGGACTGGTCGGTGCGCAGGGTCGCGGTGACGCCCGAAGCGAGGTTGCTTCGGATCTTGGCGCCGTCGGCCTGCGTGATGCGGACCGCCGGGATGGTGATCGTGGTGTCGGTTCCGCCAAGCGGGTCGGGCGGGCTGGCAGTGGTGTTGTCGGCCACCAGCACGGCGATCCCCCCCGCGGCCTGGATGTTCTTCGTCTTGATGACGAACGTGCACGTTCCCCGGTCCACGAGCGCGATCTTCCCCGCCACATCCGCGGCGTTGGTCAACGGGGAGCACGCGTCGGTCGTGGAGGCTCCGTTCGAGTCGGAGGGATCGTTGGCAGCTACGACCTGGCCGGTCACACCGCCTGGAGAGAGGTTCGGCCCGAACGACGCCGTGCCAACCGAGTAGGTTCCGGCGATCGCGGAAGGGGACGCGACCGAGAGCAGCGGCGTTCCCGGGGCGAGTGTCGAGGGAACCGCGGCCTTCACCGCCGCGCCGTTCCACGCGACATGCCGACTGTTGAGAGCCGAGGCGGCGCGCTCCGGGCCGGACATGTCCGACCAAATCTTGCCGGTTGTCGTGTCGATGATGTTGCGCTCGTAGATGTCGGCCTGGAAGCCCTGCTCGCCGCCGTTGTTCAGGTTGACGAGGGTCAGGAACCCGAGGCCGTGGCCGAATTCGTGAAGCAGGACGGTCACCAGATCGATGTTGTTGCCGTGGTTGTCGTCGAGGCCGTAGTACCAGCCCACGCCCGCCAGGCAGTTGGACTGGCCGAGGTTGCTGTTGAACGTGGCGTTGATGTCGTCGGCGTTGGTCTTGGGATTGCCCGGCACCAGGTCCCGGCCCGCGATCTTGTTGGCGAGCGCCGTCACGTACCAGGTGTTCTGGAAAGGCGCGTTCGTGAAGTTCGAGACGACCTGGATCGGAGCGGCCTGCCCGAGGACGGCGGAGCTGGCGTCGCAGCTCAACGCCTGAAAGCTCGCCTGGATGCGGATCTCCACCGGGCTGTCGAGGAGAAGGGCCCAGATGTTCGCGGCTGTCTGGAACGCGATCATGCGCTGCTCGCCGACGGTCGTTCCAGTGTTGCCTCCCACCGGAGCAGCGGGAGTCGGGTCGTTGAAGCCGACGCCGGCCGCGTTCGTGTTGAAGATCGTGATGGTCGCGCCGCCGGCGAAGACCGGCGAGGCCGCGGCCAGCAGGCCGACCGCGAGGAAGCCGGAAAGGACGAACCGGCTCCTTGTCATCTCTCCTCCAGGACCGGCGCCTTCTTCGCGGGCGCAAGGTCGGGCGGAACCGTCGGGTTGGGCCCTTCGACGCAGCCCATGACGAGGGAGCCGTCCGCCGCTCGCCGGACGACGACGCTCTGGAGGAAAAGCCCTTTCAGGTCGAGAGAGATCATGCCGTCCGGGTGAACGACCGTCTCGAGGCTGTTGATCTCGCGGGCGAGCTCGAGGCGGGCGGCCGCCGAGAGAGCCTGGATCTCTTCCGCGGTTGGCTCGCGCAGCTGGCCCGTCTGCGGATCGACGAAGGCCCGAAGGCCCGCCGTGATCGCGACGCGGTCGTCGGCGGGGCAGACCTGCGCGGCGGCGTCTCGGGTGTCCGGCTTCCTGTCCGCGGCGCGGGCAGCAGGAACGGAAGCCGCGAGTGCGGCGAGAACGAGCGCAAGAGTCGTCGGGTTTGTTTTCATGGAAGTTCTCCGGAGGTCAATGGATTGAGGTCGAGGCCCGCATTGTAGCCTGACCTGGACTCAGGCGGATCCGCGAGCCGCGCCGGTCAGATCCGGCAGTGCGCCAGGCCGCGCTTCTCGAGGTACTGCTGGTGGTAATCCTCGGCCCGGTGGAACGTCACGGCCGGCTCGATGGAGGTGACGATCGGGCGGCGGTACCTCCCGCTCTTCTCCTGGGCGTCCTTCGACTTCTTCGCGGCGGCCTCCTGCTCCGGAGTGTGGAAGAAGATGACGGAGCGGTACTGCTCGCCGACGTCGGGCCCCTGGCGATTTAACGTCGTGGGATCGTGGTTCTCCCAGAACACATCGAGGAGCTTCTCGTAAGACAACCTTGCCGGGTCGTAGTCCACTTCCACGGTTTCGGCGTGGCCGGTCGTGCCGGTGCAGACGTCCTCGTAGGAGGGGTTCTTCGTCCTTCCGCCCTCGTAGCCGACCGCCGTCGCGGTGACTCCCTCGACCTGGCGGAAAGCGGCCTCGACTCCCCAGAAGCATCCCGCCGCGAAACTGGCCTTGGCCATGAGCAGCCTCCCAACGCTTGCGCCGCCCGAGGATATTCCCCGCTCAGCGCCGAGGCAATCGGCGCCTCAGGAAACGAGCCGGAGCACCACGCGGACGGGAGTCCCGTCGGGCGGCAGGATCCCGGGCCGCACCCGGAAGCGCGTCACGTTCCTGGCGTAGTCCCGCTCGGTGTATATCGCGTTGCCCACCTTGCTGCCGGGACACGAGTACAGGCAAACGATGCAGCCCGACTTCCACTTCGGGATGTTCGCCTCGTTGCCGCCGAACCGCATCGAGAGGCCGCGCCCGGCGGGATCCTCGAGGACCGACTGCAGGGGAACCGGGTCGCGACGGCCGGGCAGGCGAAGGAGGACCTCGACCGCCGGGCCTGCGATCACGGTGTCGGGAGCGGGATTGGCCGGATTCTTCCGCTCCTCCCAGGCGTCCATCGGCAGGTTGTCGCCAGGCTTCGCCCCGAGGCTCTCCAGGGCTTCAAGAACTTGCCGGTCGCTGACGTCCGCTTCGAGGAGGGCAGCGTGCGCCGCCTTTCCTCCCCGCCACACGATGGCGTGGTACCCCGGCATGACCAGCCCCGAGTCGAACGCCTTCGCGTGGACCGTGGCGGTGAACTCGATCTCTCCGGCCCTCCGGACGACGACTCCCTCCTTGTCCGCGACGGCCGCCGCCGTCGAGAAGAGGAAAAGGAGAATCGCCGCTGCGAGTCCTCTCAACCGGCCCGAAGAATGCATCGCTTGTCTGAACGGGCGAAAGGAGGAGGATAGTCCCGTCGTGCCCATCGAGACCGTCCTGAACGCCCGCGTTCCCGTGAAGGTCTGGACCGACCAGCTCGAGCCGCAGGCGATGGAGCAGCTCAGGAACACCGCTTC
Organism: Thermoanaerobaculia bacterium; assembly: GCA_035263845.1. Lineage (GTDB taxonomy): Bacteria > Acidobacteriota > Thermoanaerobaculia > UBA5066 > Gp7-AA6 > JAWOLE01. The sequence continues at coordinate 10,377 of DATFQY010000085.1, forward strand.
GCTGCCGTTCGTCTTCCGTCACGTGGCGGCGATGCCGGACGTCCACCTGGGCATCGGCGCGACGGTCGGCAGCGTCGTCGCGACGAAGGGCGCGGTCTGCCCGGCGGCGGTCGGCGTGGACATCGGCTGCGGAATGATGGCGAGGAAGACGTCCATCCCGGCCGACCGGTTCGACGCCGCGGGGTTGAAGAAGCTGCGGCATTCCATCGAGCGGGAGATCCCGGTCGGCTTCGAGCAGAAGCGCGAGCCCTTCCCGGCGGCGATGGAGTGGATGGGCGGCCGGAGTTCGCCTCATGTGGCTTCCCGCCAGCTCGTGGAGAAGTCGCTCCACCAGCTCGGCACGCTCGGCGGAGGCAACCACTTCATCGAGGTCTGCCGGGACACCGGCGACGGCCTGCTCTGGGTGCTCCTCCATTCCGGAAGCCGCAACATCGGGAAATCGGTCGCCGAGATCCACATCGGAAAGGCCAAGAGCTCCGTCCGCAGGCTCGCCGAGAGCCTGCCCGATCCGGACCTCGCGTACTTCGTCGCGGGAACGCCGGAGTTCCGGGAGTATCGCGAGGACGTCGAGTGGTGCCAGCGCTACGCCCGCGAGAACCGCGAGATCATGATGGACCGGATTCTCCGGCAGCTCGCCTACGCGCTGGCGTTCGAGGGGGAGGTGTCGCGGCTGGGCCTGACTTCCTCGGTCAACTGCCATCACAACTACATCGCCGACGAGGTCCATTTTGGCGAGAAGGTCCTGGTCACGCGCAAGGGCGCCATTCGGGCTGGAGCGGGGGAGCTGGGGATCATCCCGGGCTCGATGGGGACGGGCTCATTCATCGTGCGGGGTCTCGGAAACCGCGAGGCCTTCGAGAGCGCGCCGCACGGAGCGGGACGGAAGATGTCCCGGGGCGAGGCCAAGCGGAGGTTCACGAAGGAGGACCTCGCCTCGCAGACCGAGGGCGTCGAGTGCCGCAAGGACGCGGGAGTGCTCGACGAGATCCCGGGCGCCTACAAGCCGATCGCCGGCGTCCTCGAAAAGTCGAGGGACTTGGTCGAGGTCGTCGCCGGGTTGAAGCAGATCGTCTGCGTGAAAGGGTGACTCTCTAGCCTCCGCAGCGGTCGAGGACGCGCTGGGTGATCTCCGTGCTCAGCGGAGGGTTCTCGCGGAGGCCGAGCGTGTGGAGCGCCTCGTGGAGGACGAGCGCCTCGCCCAGGCGCGGGTTCAGGCGCGCGAGCGCCGCGAAGCGCTCGCAGAGGTAGATCGTCCCCGTGTTCGGGTAAGTGAAAGCGACGATCCTCGAGTCGCTGCACGGGCGGGCGCCCTGGCCGTTCGCGAAGGAGACGCCGGAGAGGTATCCCCGCGGGGTCACGTGCAGGTCCTCCAGGATCGAGGCCAGCGGGCGGCCCCTCGCGTCCTGGAAGTCCGAGAAGATGCGCCGGCACCGGTCGCTCTCGACGCGGGCCAGGACGCTGGAGAGCGTCTTCTCGAGAGAGCCTCGCACGAACGGATTGAGCGAGTCCGGGTCGTCGTGTCGCGCTCCTCCGCCCAGGCGAGCGGTCGCGCCCAGCAGAAGCAACGCGATCGAAGCCGCTCTCCGCGCGCCCATGTTCGCGGGTACGCCCCGCGCCGCGGCGAGATCGGCCGCTCGTCACGGGCTTCCGTCGCGTCGTCACATTCCTTCGAGACGCCTCGCGGCGCGCCGGGGTCGCGGCGAGATGCCGAATGCCCGTTGCGACAGGACGACGCGAGGGCAACGGCGGACGAAGGGCACGCGCGGGGCGCCCCTGCAGAATGACGGGCAGACATGCGCGTCTTGATCGTGGACGACGAGCCGCCCGCCCGGGAGTGGCTGCGCGAGCTGCTCTCGGGGCAGCCCGACGTCGAGGTCCTGGGGGAGTGCGAGAGCGGCCGCGAGGCGATCGAGGCGATCGAGCGCACCCGGCCGGAGCTCGTGTTCCTCGACGTCCAGATGCCGGGGCTCGACGGCTTCGAGGTCCTGCGCGAGATCCGCCCCGAGTGCATGCCCGCGGTCGTCTTCGTCACCGCGCACGACCGGCACGCCCTGCGCGCGTTCGACTCCCAGGCGCTCGACTACCTCTTGAAGCCCTTCGACGCCGAGCGTCTGGAGCGCGCGCTCGCCCGGGCGCGGACGCGCCTGTCCGCGCCGGACCCGCTCGCCTGGACGCGACGCCTCCTCGACCTGATCGAGAGCCGCATGCCGGCGTCGTCGCTCGACCGCCTCGTGATCCGGTCGGGCCGCGGAATCCTCTTCCTGAAGCCGCAGGACGTGGACTGGGTGCACGCGGAGGGCAACTACGTCCGCATCCACGCCGGCAAGGAATCCCACCTCGTCCGCGAGACGATGAACGACCTCGAGGCCCGCCTCCCGCCCACGCGGTTCGCCCGGATCCACAAGTCCATCCTGGTCAACACCGAGCGGATCCGCGAGATCCAGCCGCTTCTGAACGGAGGGCACGTCGTCCTGCTCACCGACGGGACGAAGTTGACGTGGAGTCGCGGGTACCGGTCGCGGCTGCGGGAGCTGACCGGGAGCGAGGGCTGACGATTTCCCGGCGTCGTCCACGCCGGATCGGGTTACACTTTTGTCTCGAGAATGCGGCTCGCACGCCGGCAGCGTGAGAACCCCGGACCCGACCCGGCGCAGCCGTCCCTCTTTCCCGGCCTTCCTCCTCCTCCGCACGTCCAGCCGGCCATCCGCCTGACGGAGACCAACGTGGCAAGGACGGTTCCGCCGCGGATCGCCGGCGTCTACTTCCTGAAGATCGTGGGCCCCGGCGGCTCGGTCGCCGAGCGGGTCGGTCGCGACGACGTGGACCTGCGCCAGCGCCTGCTCCAGCACGCCCGCGAGAAGAGGGAGAACGTCCTGTTCGGGTGGATGCTCGCCGCCGACGCCAACGAGGCCTACCGCCTGGAGTGCTACCTCTGGCACGCCCAGGGCGGCGCCTGGTCCCGCCTGGAAGGCAGCTCTCACCCCCAGCCCGCCGAGCCGATCCCCTTCCTCGGCTGCCCCGACTGCGACTAGTCAGGGAGGGGTGAGCCTCGCGACCCGCGGGCGATTGGACGCTTGCCGGCCAAGCTTGTCGAAGTCGGGCATGTGGACGATCAGGCCGCCGTCCGGGAGGTTCTGGTCGTAGCCGGCGACGAGCTGCTCGTTGTAGTGGTCGAGGAAGAAGTCGAAGCGATCGCTGGGATCGGCGTCCACGATCTCCAGCTCCGTCCCCTTCATCGTCAGCTTGCCGAAGCAGAGGGTCCCGCCCTGGTAGTACATGTAGTTGGGCACACCCTTGGAGGGGGGCGAGAGGGGAGCCGGTCGCGGCTTGCCGGGAGAATCGAACGTCAACACCATCCGCCCCGGCTCGAGCTGCAGCTCGGTGACCGTCCCGTCGATCTGGGGCGGAGGAAGCATGCGGTCCGGAGTGATGACGAAGTCGTTGCCCTCGATCCGGACCCCGCGGTCCTGCTTCAGCGTCAGCAGCCGGTCGAGCTCCAGGCCGAAGACCTTCATCAGGCCGCCGACGCTGATGCCGGCGACCTTCACCTTCGTCGGATGAACCCGGATCTCTCCCTTCGGCGTCAGGGTAACGCTTGCCGTGATCACGAAACGCGCCTTCAGGGCTTTCCGGAGCACGCCCTTCTGGACGATCCCGTCCCGCGAGATCTGCAGGTCGATCTTCTCCAGCGGCGAGCCGGGGTAGGCGAAGACGTGGTCGTTGAAGAGGCCCGTCATGCTCTCCTGGGTCATTGCGATCTCGGCCGAGTGGATCTTCATCACGAAGGAATTCTTGTCATCGAAGACCGGGGGCTTCCCGGGCCGCTTCGAGTGGAGCTCCCCGCGCAGCCGCCGGATGTTGAGCGTCGCGGAGGAAAGGATTCGGTAGTCCACGTTTTCCATCTGGGCCTGCACGGCGGGACCCGTGATCGAGGCCTGGTCCCGCGGCGGCGCGGCCGGCGCTTCCGTCGCGGCGGGCGCGCGGCGAGCAGCCAGTAGGAGAACCGCCGCCGCCATCGCTCCCAGGAGGAGCGCCGCGACGACGGCGCGTCTGGACCGGATCGCAGTCATCCACCAGTCACGTAGCAATGGCCGTGCGAGGTGGCCGGTCGATCCGCCTTCCGGCGGCGGAGCGCCTCTAAGTCCCTCGCCGCCAGCGCGCTGCGATCCTCAGGTCGGCCTAAAGGAGCATCGAGTGCCAGTGCGCCATCGGGCGGTCCCAGCGTGACGAGAACACGATCTCCTCGATTGCCTTTCGCCGGCGCGGAGCGAGCTCGCGGTCGCGAAGCTTCGGCGGCAGGTCGTCGGGGTCAGCCGGGTAACCGACGGCGATCATCGCCATCGGGGTGAAGTCCTCCGGGATGCCGAAGAGCGCCCGGGCCCTCGACTCGTCGAACCCGCCCATGAAGTGAGCGGCGAAGCCGAGCGAGGTCGCCTGGAGGGCCAGGTTCTCGGAAGCGAGGCCGACGTCGTGCTCGGCCCAGCGGTTCGGCGATCCGTCGCGAGACCAGCGCTGCGCCGCGGCCGACAGGATCAGGACCGGCGCCCGGAGCGCCCACGCGTTTCCGGCGGAGAGGCAGCTTCGCGCCTGATCCAGCGCCTCGGGCTCATCCGAGTCGAAGACGAGGAATCGCCACGGCTGCTCGTTGAAGCAGGAAGGCGCGACGCGCGCCGCCTGGAGGAGTGTCAGGATCGAGAGCCTCGAGACGCGCCGGCCCGGGTCGAACGCGCGCGGGCTTCGGCGCCGGTCGAGGAGCTCGTGGATCAGTGGATCGGACTCGAGGATGCGCTCGACGGAGCTCATGCGACCACCTCCCTTCTTGCCGGGCGAAGCCGCGGGATGACTTCCTCGGCGAAGCGGTCCATCTCTTCGGCCTGCGGCGAGAACTGCAGGAGCGTCAGCTGCGCGCCAGCGCTCTCGAAGGCTGCCAGCCTCTCCGCGATGTCGTCGGGCGTTCCGACGAGGCCCGATCGCAGACCGCGGTTGGAGACGGAGTAGTCCTCGAGGCTCACCCTCTGCTCGAGCTTCGTGCCCGAGAGCCACTGCTCGTAGTTGGCGTAGCCGCGAGAGAAGGCCTTGACGTCGGTGATCCGCGCGACCTCGCGGCGCGCCTGCTCGCGGGTGCGCCGGCAGACGACGAACCCCGACACGCCGAAGACGAGCGGCGGCGCGTGAGGGGCGAGCCGCCGCCGGCGCTCGCGCATGTCCGCGATCCTGCCGGCGATCGTCTCGGGAGCGTCCCCGTGCATGACGTAGGCGTCGCAGTCGCGGGCGATCAGCTCCTTGGCCGCGACGGATTCCCCGCCGGCGTAGAGCGGCGGCCAGGGAGAGCGCGCGGGCTTGGGCTCGAGGACTGCTTCCTCGATCCGGTAAAGCGCACCGGAGTGCGAAAAGCGCGGCTCCGTCCACATCCCCTTGACGACGGCGAGCCATTCCCGGGTCCTCTCGTAGCGGCGGTCGTGCTCGTCGAAGGGGAGCCCGTGCTGGGAGGACTCGTCCTTCCACCAGGAGGAGACGACATTCAAGGCGAGGCGCCCGCCGCTCAACTGATCGATGTTGGCCGCCTGCTTGGCGAAGAGCGCCGGGTGGTGGAAGGTGGGCCGTACGGCGACCATGAGCTCGAGGCGGCGAGTGACCGCGGCGAGCGCGGCGGCCGTCGTCCAGGCGTCGAGCGCGGGCGCCTCGGGGCCCTTGATGTCGTTCAAGTTCAGCTCGGCCACGAGCGTCAGGTCGAACCCGATCGCCTCGCTCCGGACGGCGAGGTCGCGGACGTACTCCCAGGTCGCCGGCATCGCCTCGTTCTCGACGTTTCGCAGCCAGCCGCCGAAAACCGGGAGCCAGTAACCGAACCGCAGACTCATGGCCGCCCCCCTCCGGCCGCCGCTGCGAGCTCGTCGGATTCCTCCAGGCCGGCGCGGGCGACCAGGGCGTCCACGAGCCGCTCGGTCGGATCGAAACCGACGACGCGGACCGGGTCGGCCACGAAGTTCGAGAGCGCGTTGATGTCGTAGAAGTAAAGCCGCCCGTCGCGCGTGCTCTCGAGGTACTCGATGCCCCCGACGTCGAGAGCGGCAGCCCGCGCGATGCGCTCGGCCTGCGCGATGACCTCGGCCGATGGCTCGAAGGTCTCGACGGTGAGCCCGGCCTTGGCCGCCCCCGCCGGGCAGGCCGCGCTCACGAGATCCTCCCCGTCCACGGTTTTGCAGACGTCGGCCGGGCAGAGATCGAACCCGGCGCCCTCGCCGAGGTGGATACGGATGCCGTAGAGGTAGCGCCCTTCGAGGGTCTCGACCCGCACGATCGAGCAGCCGCGGGGCGCGTGGTACTCCTGCAAAAGGAGCGTCCCGTCGAGGGACGGGCTGACGCGGCCCGCGTCGATCGCCGAGACGAGCTCCAGGTAACCGTCGAACCGCTCGATGCCGGCCCCGCTTCCGCCGACGTTCGGCTTGACGAGGATCGGGAAGTGGAGGTCCCTCGCGGCGCGAAGCAGCAGCGACGGATGGTTGGCGACTCGCGTGGCCGGAACGGGCAGGCCCAGCCGCTCCAGCAGCGACACCTGCAGCGCCTTGCTCGTCTCGAAGGCGAAGGCCCGGCTGCCGTTGAAGACCGGGACGCTCCGGCTCTCCAGGTGCGCGAGGTAGTCGCGGGTCGAGAAGATCGCCTCGCCGCGCCCGCGCTTCCACGCGGACGGGCTCATCCGGTTGAAGAGGAGGGAGAAGTCCTCCTCGCCGCCGGACGGATCGAACGCGTGGCGCGCGGCGTCGAGGCGGACGTGCGGGACTTCCCGCCGGGCGAGCTCCGCGAAGAGCGGCTCGAACCAGTGCGGGTGCTCGTAGAAGATCGCGATCGGCCGGGATCCTGACATCTCGTCCTCCCGACCCTCCCGGCGCCGCCGGAGTCGGGGGAAAACGAAAAACCCGCTCCGGCTGCGCCGTTGCGGGTCTTAAAAGCTTGGGAACCGTTCTCTAGATCAGGCTCAGGCTCCGGGCGCTCCTTTCCCGCAACGGGGGGGACAACAACACATGCACATCCCCGGCTCGCCGCGGAAGAGCTCGAAACCCTTGCCCATCGCCCTCTCTATACCGCGGCGGCCCGGGGACGGTCAAGCGGAGGGGTTTCGCATTCATTTTTCTCTCATTCGCGCTCGCTCTCGCGTCTGCCCGCCCCGATAATGCGCGCCGTGAAGCCCACCGCCGTCGTCCTCTGCAACGGTTACTTCCGGACGGTCAACGGGAAGACCGCGCACGGCCTGGTGCGGGGAAGCGACCGATACCGGGTCGTCGGCGTCATCGATCCTCCGACCGCGGGCCTGGACGCGGGCGAGGTCCTCGAGGGAAAGCGCCGCGGGATCCCGATCTACGCCTCGCTCGACGATGCGCTTACGGCGCTGCCTGAGAAGCCGGACTACGCGATCGTCGGCATCGCCACCCACGGCGGGCGCATGACGCGCGAGGTCCGCGCGGCTCTGCGCGAGGCGCTGGAGAAGGGAATCTCGGTCGTCAACGGGCTTCACGAGTTCGCGTCGGACGTCGCGGCGCTGGCCGGGATCGCCGGGAGATCCGGCCTGACGATCACCGACGTGAGGAGAGTCCCGCCGAAAACGGAGCTCCACTTCTGGACCGGCGAGATCCTGAAGCTCACCACGCCGCGCATCGCGGTCCTCGGGACCGACTGCGCGCTCGGCAAGCGGACGACGACGCGGATGCTCTCGGAAGCCTGCCGGCGCGCCGGGGTTGCCGCCGAGTGGATCGGGACCGGGCAGACCGGCTGGCTGCAGGGCGCGCCCTTCGGCATCGTGTTCGACGCCCTGCCCAACGACTTCGTAACGGGCGAGCTCGAGCACGCCATCCTCTCCTGCGCGAGAGAGCTGTCTCCGGAAGTCATCTTCCTGGAAGGGCAGTCGTCGCTGCGCAATCCGTCCGGGCCGTGCGGGTCGGAGCTGATCCTCTCCGCGGCGTCCCGCGGCGTCATCCTCCAGCACGCGCCGGGCCGCGTGTTCTTCGAGGGGCACGAGGAGGAGGGCTGCCGGATCCCGCCGGTCGAGGAGGAGATCGGGCTGATCCGGCTGCTCGGAGCTCGCACGCTCGCGCTGACGCTCAACGGAGACTCTCTTACCGTGGAAGAGCTCCGCGCCGCGGCTTCCGATCTCGAGCGCCGCCTGGGAATCCCCGCGGTCCTGCCACTCGAGGACGGCGTGGACCTGCTCGTTCCGGTCATCCGCGAGTTCCTGCTCGAGGAGCGGTCGTGAGGATCGTCTCGGCCTTCAGCCGCGTCGAAGCGATGGGCCTCTCCCGGCCGTACACGATTGCCTTCCGGCGCATCGAGTCGGTCGAGAACGTCATCCTCCGGCTGGAGACCGATGACGGGCGCGTCGGCTTCGGCGCCGCGTCTCCCGAGTCGAAAGTGACGGGGGAGACGATCGAGGCGTCGCGGCAGGCGCTCCTCGAGGAACGCCTGGCATGGCTCGTCGGCCGCGACCCGGCCGAGGTGGAGGCGCTCTGCCGGCAGGCCCGCGAGCGGATGTCCGAGACCCCGGCCGCGATGGCGGCGGTGGACGCGGCCCTTCATGACCTGGCCGCCCAGAAGCTCGGCATTCCGGTCGTCGAGATGCTCGGGCGCGCCCAGGACGCGCTTCCCACGTCCATCACGATCGGCATCAAGCCCGTGGAAGAAACGCTCGAAGAAGCGGACGAGTACGTCGCCCGCGGATTCCGGATCCTCAAGGTCAAGATCGGGCTCGATCTGGAAGAGGACCTGCGGCGCCTCTCCCGGCTGCGCGAGAGAGTCGGGGGCGGGATCGGTATCCGCGCCGACGCCAACCAGGGATACTCCGCGGAGGAGACGCGGCGCTTCTTCCGCGAGACCGAGGGGCTCGGCCTCGAGTTCGTCGAGCAGCCGATCAAGGCCGGCGAGGTAGAGACGATGCGCGGCCTCCCGGAGGAGATCCGGGACCGGATCGCCGCCGACGAGTCCCTCCTCGACGACGAGGACGCTTCGCGCCTGGCGCGGCAGCCCCGCGCCTGTGGCGTCTTTAACGTGAAGTTGATGAAGTGCGGCGGGATCGCCGCGGCCCGCCGGATCGCAACCATCGCCGGCCGGTCGCGGATCGACCTGTTGTGGGGTTGTAACGACGAAAGCATCATCTCGATCGCGGCAGCCCTCCACGCGGCGCTGTCGTGCCCACAAACCCGCTACCTCGATCTGGACGGCTCCCTCGA
>DATFQY010000086.1:0-21444 GCA_035263845.1 Thermoanaerobaculia bacterium
CGTCCTGCCGCTCTCCGGCCAGACAGCCGGACACATTCGAGGCACCGTGGTGAACGACGACGGGAAGCCTCTCGAGGGAGTCCAGGTCGAGGCGACGCAGTCCTCGGCCAAGCGCTCCACCAAGACCGGGAAAGATGGGCAGTTCCGGTTCTCGATGGTTCCGCCCGGAACTTACATCGTCCACTTCTCCTTCCCGAAGTACAGCGAGGTGGAGAAGCGCGCGAACGTCCGCCTCGACGGCACCGCGACGGTAGACGCGAAGCTCTTCCGGCTAACCAACGAGGCCGGCGGCCAGTAGCCCCCGGGGAGGGGCTTGGCCCTCCCGCCCGGTCATTTGCTACGACGTGCGGCCCCAGGCCTGCGCTTCGATCTTCCAGACTCCGTCGCGATTCGTGAACGTGTACGCAAGGGTTCCGGTCCGAACGACGGACTGCCCCTTGATCGTTACAGTAAGAGTCCCGGATATGACCGCATACGCTGATGAGCCTTCGACGTTCCAGAAACCCATCTCGTAGGCGAGATGCTCGTAGGTCACCCCGAGATCCGCGCGCCATTTCGCCACGTCCTTGAGCCAGTTGGCCGGAGCGTTGGGGTTTAACCAGCGATAGGGGGCGATCCCGTCGATGACGATCGCGGTGTCCCCGAAAACGCTGAGGAAGAGATCGTCGTCCTGGGTGTTGAAGCCGTTGATGTGCGCTTCGATCAGGGCCTGGATTGCAGCCGGCGGACTGCTAGTCACGGCAAATCCTCCTAACGGTTCGAGGCGGCGTCGGTCAATAGATAGACAGCAAACGAAGCGAGCCAATGCTCGCCCTCGTAATTCCCGGACGAAACGCGCGCGAGTCCTGCCCTCGCGTGCTCGCCAGCGGCGCCCTCGAGGGACCGGCGGCGCTGGTCGGCTGAAGGAAGGGCGCGGGCGACGGAGGTCAGCGTCCACGCACGCGTCAGGTTCACCCCGTCGAGGTGGACGAGGCGCGGATCGGTGGGATCGGTGACGACGGCCGGGGAGAGCGGAAACGCTTTGTCGCCGGCGAGGCCGGGCAGAAACCCGGTCAGCCACTTCGCGAAGTCGTCGCGCGGAAGAACGCGGCGCATCAGGTCCGCCTCCTCGAGGCATGGGGAAAAGAAGTCCTCGCCCGAGGGCTCGTAGGCGAGCGGGCAGGCGCGGTCTTTTTCGTAGTAATCCCGCGCCCTCTTGACGACGAGCTTCTCCAGCTCGGCGTCGCCGGCCACGCGCGCGTAGTCGAGCGCCTCGCCGAGCGCGAAGGCGGTGTTCGGATGCACTCCCGTCCGGATCGGGCTCGCGAGCTTCGGCAGGAAGTCCTTCAACCGCGCGACGAGCGAGTTGACGAGCGGCGTGAGACTCGCCCGCCACTCCTTCCCGCTCGGGTCGTTCCAGGTCTGGAGCTCCGAGGCGAGCCGCAGCGTCCACGCCCAGCCGTACGTCCGCTCGAAGGAACGGTTGCTCTTCACGTCGAGGTACGCCGCCTCGGTCGTCATGATCGGGAGCGTGAAGTGCGCCGCCAGCCGCTTGCGGATCTCGTCTTTCGACGCGATCTCCGGCATCTTCTTCAGCAGACGCACGAGCATCCAGTGACCGTGGACCGAGGAGTGCCAGTCGAAGCACCCGAAGAACGCGGGATGGAGCTGCTTCGGGATCTTCGCGTCCGCCGCCGAGTCCAGGACGTGCTCCGGCTTGTTCGGAAACTCCCGGTCGATGCAGGCCAGCGCCAGCTTCGCAAACCGGTCCGCCGTCCCCAGGTCCAGGTCCGGGACCCCGCGTTCCAGCGGCGGAGGGTTTTTCTGCGGAGCCGCAACTCCCATCGCAACCGCCAGCAACCCGGCAATCAAAAGCATCACTTCGCTCCCTGCCGCGGCGTCGGCGTCGCCGTAACGCGCTTCTCCGGCGGAATCCTCTCCAGCATCTCCGGCGTCGAAGCCGCGCAGTACGCGAAGACCGCCACCGCAGCCACGTTCTTGTCCAACCCCTCCCGGTTGATCTTGTCGAACGTGTCGTTGGCGGAGTGGTGGTAATCGAAGTACCGCGTCGCGTCCTGCCGGAACATGAACATGGGAACTCCCGCGATCTTCAGAGTCCCGACGTCCGCCCCGGCGCCGCCCTCGACTCCCATCTCCACGCCGATCGGCTGTAGAAGCGACACGATCTCCTTCGCGAACGGCTCCGCCGAGCCGCCCGCCGTCCAGTCGAGCGCCATCGGCCGGTCTGTCCCGCTGTCCGACTCGATCGCCGCGGCGATCTTCGAAAGCTCGGACTCGTGCGCGGCGAAGTACGCCTTGCCTCCCTCGATGCTGTTTTCCTCGTTCGCGTAGAGGCACACCCGGACCGTGCGCGCCGGGTGCTTCGGAAGCGCCCCGATCAGCCGCGCCGCCTCGATGACGATCCCGCACCCCGCCGCGTCGTCGATCGCGCCCGTCCCGAGGTCCCACGAATCCCGGTGCGCGCCGAGAAGGACGATCTCCTCGGGCCTGGCGCTGCCCGTGATCTCGCCGATCACGTTCGCGGACTCGGCCTTCGGCCCGTCGCTGCAGGTCAGCGTGAATCGAACGCGGACCGGCGCGCCCTTGCTCCGGCCGAGGATCCTCTCGAGAAGCTCCGCGTCCGGGACGGAGAGTGCCGCCGCCGGGATCTTCGAGACGTCCGCCAGGTAATCGACGGCGCCGGTGTGCGGCAGCCGGTTGTGATCCGTCCCGACGGACCGGATGAGCACACCGGCGGCGCCCAGCTTCGCGGCGGCGGAAGCGCCCTTCGTGCGCACGTCCACCACCTTGCCGTAGCCGGTCATCCCCGACCCGGGCTCCATTCGCTTGTTGAAGAAGACGATCCTGCCCTTGACCGCGGCGGGACCCTTCGCCTCCATCTCCTCGATGGAGGCCGCCTCGAGGACGTCGGCTTCGAGGCCCCCGTCCGGCGTCGGCACGCTTCCGCCGAGCGCCGTCAGGACGAGCGCCTGCTTCACCGGAGAGGTGATTTCGCCCGACTCGGCCCCGCGCCTCCAGGCGCGGACCATCACTTTCTCATCGCGGACGTTCGAGAACCCCTGCGCCTTGAGGACAGCCAGAGCCCACTCGACGCTCGCTTTATCTCCCGGCGACCCGGACAAACGAGGTCCGACCTCGTCGGTCAGCCCGCGCACCCAGTCCACGGCCCGGCTTCCCGCCAGGGCCTGGTCCCGCAATTGCACGGCGGTTCGCCGGGTCTCGGCAGAGAGCGCCGGTCCAGGCGCCGCGAGCAAGAGCGCCGCGGCGGCCGCGATGAGGCCCACGAGAACGAGGGTGAGGATCGTTCGTTTCAACCTGCTTCTCCGAGTTCGGTGCGCGAATCCTAGCAGCGCCTTAATCGGCGCGCAGCCGGGCCCGCCTCTGTTAGCATCGGCAACTCTCATGGTCTGGTTGTCGCCGAGGAGACGGCGCCTCGTTCTTGCCGCGGCTACAGGTGTCGCCGCCGCTGTCTTCGCCCGCGGCCAGCAGCCGGACGGCACGGAAAGAAAATGGGCGACCATCCGGGAGGGTGGCCTCGTCACCGCCGTCGCCATCGACCCCAACGTCGCGACGCGCGTCTACGCCTCCTCCGCGCGGTCCGTGTTCGCGAGCGACGACGGCGGCCACAACTGGGTCCCCCTTCCGTACGGAACGCCGGATCTCGCCGTGACCGCGCTCGCGGTCGATCCCGGCCCGCCGTCGGTCCTCTACGTCGGCACCAACGGCGGAGGGGTGCTCCGGGGAAACGCCGGCAACTCGAAGTTCACCCGCGTCGGCGACGGGGGAGAGCCGGATTTCGTGTCGTCCATCGTCTTCGATCCGGCTACGCGCGGCCGCCTCTACCTCGGGACGAACCAGGGAGTGTTCCGCAGCGACGATACCGGCGCGCACTGGAAGGAGAGAAACAGCGGCCTGACCAACGTCCACGTGACGTGCGTCGTGCTGGACCCGCGCAATCCCTCGATCCTCTACGCCGGGACCAACGCGGGCGGCATCTTTCGAAGCGCCGACGGCGCGGCGACGTGGACGGCCGTCAATGCGGGTCTCACGAGCACGTTCGTCTGGTCGCTCGCCTTCGGAGGGGGCAGCGACTCGGCTCTCTACGCCGCGACCTACGACGGTCTCTTTCGGAGCTCTCCGCCGGGCTCGTCCTGGACGCCGCTCTCGCGGGGAATGCGCAGCACCTTCGTTCTGTCCTTCGCATCGGATCCCGATGCCATGACGCTCTACGCCGGCACCGCAGCGGACCTCTACCGGAGCAAGGACGCCGGCGCCACCTGGGAATCGGCGAGCCGCGGCCTGACCAACTCCTTCGTCAGCGCCCTCGCGCTCCACCCGAAAGACCCGAAGATCCTCTACGCCGGCACTAACAGCGGAGTCTTCAAGACCATCGACGGCGGCCGCCACTGGGCCGCGGTCCGCCTCATCCCGGACGACCACCCCGCCGAGTAGAATCCGCCCGAATGGCCACGACGAAGCCGGACCTGGACATCGTCCAGGAGCTCGTCACGGAGTTCGGCGACAACGCGTCCTACGTCGCCGACCTGCTCGCGCGCTACCGGACCAACCCCGAGGGGGTGGACGAGGAGTGGCGTGCATTCTTCCGCGATCGGCTGGGTGAGACCGCGCCCGTGACTGCGCCCGCGCCGCCGCCGCCTGGCCAGCCGAGGCCGGACGTCGAGCCGGCGCCACCAAAACCCGCAGCCGCGCCAGCCGCTCCGGCCGCGCCGCGAACACTCCGCGAAGGTGAGCAGGCCGAGCCGCTCCGGGGCGCGTCGCTCCGCGTCGCGCAGAACATGGACGCGTCCCTCGCCGTCCCCACCGCGACGTCGCAGCGGCTGATCCCCGTCAAGCTCCTCGAAGAAAACCGGCGACTCATCAACGACTACCGGGCTTCGCGCGACGAATCCAAAGTCTCCTTCACGCACCTGATCGCCTGGGCGATCCTCCGCGCCCTCGACGATTTCCCGCGCCTGAACGACGCCTTCGACGAGTCCGGCGGCTCGCCCGTTCGCATCCGGCGCGAGCGCGTCAACTTCGGCATCGCGGTGGACGTCGAGAAGAAGGACGGTTCCCGGTCCCTCGTCGTTCCCAACGTCAAGGACGCCGGCGCGATGGACTTCGCGCGCTTCCTCGCCGCGTCTGATGACGTCGTCTCTCGCGCGCGTGCTGGGAAGCTCGAGGTCTCCGACTTCGAGGGCACGACCATCTCGCTGACCAACCCCGGCACTCTCGGCACCACCGCCTCCGTCCCGCGCCTGATGCCCGGGCAGGGCGTCATCGTCGCGACCGGCGCGATGGAGTACCCCGGCGAGTTCCGCGCGATGTCGCCGGAGGCGCTCTCGCAGCTCGCTGTCTCCAAGGTCGTCACCTTCACCTCGACCTACGACCACCGCATCATCCAGGGCGCGGAGTCGGGCGCCTTCCTCGCGCGCATCGAGGAGCTGCTCTTGGGCGGTCGCGACTTCTACGAGAAAGTCTTCGCGGCCCTCGGCATCTTCCACAAGCCCTTTCACTGGGCGGTGGATTTCAACCCGGCTTTCTCCGCCGACGGCAGCGGCAACCGCAGCGGCGAGATCGCCAAGCAGGCGCGGGTGCTCGAGCTCATCAACGCCTACCGCGTGCGCGGCCACCTCATCGCCGACATCGACCCGCTCCGCATGATGGCGCTCCAGACGCATCCGGAGCTGGACCTGGAGACCTATGGCCTGACGATCTGGGATCTCGACCGTTCGTTCTGGACGGGCGGCCTCGCGGGCGGCGACCACATGCCGCTGCGCGAAATCATCGGCGTGATGCGCCGCGTCTACTGCGGCAAGGTCGGGACGGAGTACCGCCACATCTCCAGCCCCACCGAGAAGTACTGGGTCCGAAAGCACATCGCCGCCGCCGCGGAGGGCAAGCCCCTTCCCGTGGAGCTGCGCAAGCGGCTGCTCGGGAAGCTCGTCGCTGCCGAGTCCTTCGAACGCTTCCTCGGCACGCGCTTCCTCGGCCAGCGCCGCTACTCGATCGAGGGCGCCGAGACGGCGATCGCCGTCCTGGATCAGCTCGTCGAAGGCGCCGCGGACCGCGGTGTCGAAGACATCGTGATGGGCGTGACGCACCGCGGCCGCCTGAACATCCTCGCCAACGTCGTCGGCAACTCGACCGAGCGCCTCTTCGCCGCCTTCGAAGGGACCGTGCATCCCGATTTCCCCGCCGACGAAGGAGACGTCAAGTACCACCAGGGTGCGCGCACGACGCTGAAGACGGCGAGCGGCCGCGAGATCCGGATGACGGTTCCGTCGAACCCGTCGCACCTGGAGGCCGTGGACCCGGTCGTGGAGGGACGCGCCCGCGCCAAAGAGGACTTAACCGGCCTCCCGCGCGCCGAGGCGACCGCGCGGGTCCTTCCCGTGATTCTGCACGGCGATGCCGCGTTCGCGGGGCAGGGGATCGTCGCGGAAGTCTTCAACCTCTCGCAGCTCCACGGCTACCGGACCGGCGGCACGATCCACATCGTCATCAACAACCAGATCGGCTTCACGACGGACCCCGCCGCGGGCCGGTCGTCGCTGTATTCGACCGACGTCGCCAAGATCGTCCAGGTCCCCATCTTCCACGTCAACGCCGACGATCCCGAGGCGGCCTGGCGGATCCTGCAGATCGCACTCGACTACCGGCAGGAGTGGCACAAGGACGTCGTCATCGATCTCATCGGCTTCCGCCGCCATGGCCACAACGAGGGCGACGAGCCGACCTACACGCAGCCGCTGATGTACAAGCGGATCCAGGAGCACCCGGGAGTCCGCGCGCTATACGCGAAGCGCCTCGTCAAAGAAGGAGTCTTGTCGGACGCCGACATCCAGCAGCTCGAGGAGCGCCAGCACGCTTTCTACGAAGAGTCGCTGGCCGCCGCCAAGGCGAAAGGGGAAAAGGCGGGCCCTCCCACCGCCGACCATCCCGGCGACTCCGGCCGCGTCGAGGAAGTCGCCACCGCCGTCCCCCGCGAAACGCTCGCGCGCATCGGTCGGGTCCTGACCACGGTCCCGAGCGGCTTCAACCTGAACCCGAAAATGGTCCAGCAGCTTGCGCGCCGCGCCAAGATGACCGAAGGCTCGGCTTCTCTGGACTGGGCCACAGCCGAAGCGTTGGCCTTCGGTTCTCTCCTGCTGGACGGCGTCCCTATAAGAATGTCCGGCCAGGACAGCGCCCGCGGTACGTTTTCGCAGCGCCACGTGGTCTTCCACGACACGCAGACCGGCCAAACCTGGACACCTCTCTGTTCCTTAGCCCAATGCGGTCCGGAAGGGAACGAGACCCAACCCACATTTCAAATCTACGACTCGCCTCTTTCGGAAGCCGGCGTTCTCGGCTTCGAATACGGGTACTCCGTCGAATCCCCGCGCTCGCTGGTCATCTGGGAAGCCCAGTACGGCGACTTCGCCAACGGCGCCCAGGTCATCATCGACCAGTTCGTCAGCTCGGCCGAAGACAAGTGGCGGGAAACCTCCCGCCTGTCGATGCTCCTTCCGCACGGCTACGAAGGCCAGGGTCCCGAGCACAGCAGCGCGCGGATCGAGCGATACCTCCCGCTTTGCGCCGACGAGAACATGTCGGTCTGCAACGTGACGACGCCCGCGCAGTACTTCCACCTGCTGCGCCGCCAGATGCTCAACCCGAGGGCGAGACCGCTGATCCTCTTCACGCCGAAGAGCCTCCTTCGTTTCCCCGCCAGTTTCTCGCCGATCGAGTCGCTGGAAGGAGGCGGCTTCAACGCCGTGATGGACGACCCCGAGCGCGCGAATCTCCTCGAGGTCAAGCGCCTCCTCTTCTGCAGCGGCAAAGTCTTCTACGACCTCCAGGCCGAGCGGGCGAAGCGCAAGTCCGCCGACATCGCCATCATCCGACTCGAGCAGCTCTACCCGTTCCCGATGGATCTCTTGAGGTCCCTTCTCTCGACTTACCCCGCCGCGAAGGACGCCTTCTGGGTGCAGGAAGAACCCCAGAACATGGGCCCCTGGACCTTCATCACGTCCCGCCTCGTCCTCTCGACCCCGCTCCACTACGCTGGCCGCCCCGCCAGCCCCAGCCCCGCCACCGGAAACGCCTCGGTCCACAAGGCCGAGCTGGCCAACCTCCTCAGCCAGGCCTTCGGCTCAGCAGCGTCCTCGCCGCGATAACCCGAAGCCCCCTCGGCACGTACTGTTTAGTATGACGGGAACAACGATTCGGCGGAGGCTCATAATGTATAACATAGACCTGACCCCAAGTCGGTTCGGCGGGAAAGTCTGCGCGGCGGCCGTCGTTGCGATAGTCCTCCTGGCGGCGAGTGCGGTGGCGGCGCCGGTGGAGGAGAAGCTCCAGGCGGAGGTGCTTTTCGACCTGGTGTTCGAGAGAGGGACGGCGACGAACGTGGGGTCGCCCGGCGGGAACAAGGTCGTCGTGCCGGTTTCGACGGGAACCTTCGAAGGACCGAAGCTCAAAGGCACCGTAATCGCTCCGAGCGGCGATTCGATCACGGTGCGGCAGGATGGCTCGAGCGTCCTCGACCTGCGGCTCCTGCTCCAGACCGACGACGGCGAGAAGATCCTCATGACTTGCCGCGGGATCGCCTACACGGCGCCGGATGGCACTCGTTTCGCCCGCCTCCAGCCCCTCTTCGAGACCGGGGCTGATAAGTACGCCTGGCTGAACAAGGTCGTCGCTGTTGGCGTCTATCGCCTGGTGCCGGGAAAGATCGCTTACCGCATCTACCGAGTCCTCTAAAATCTCTGAGCGATGGCGAAGAAGAAGGGGGCCAGGGCGCCGGCGGAGAAAGTGGCGCTCTACGAGAAGCTGGTCGCGACCAATCCCGGGGTGGAGCGGAAGGGCGACACGCTGCCCTACACGGCCGTGAACGGAAACATGTTCAGCCTGATGACCCCGAGCGGGACGCTTGCCCTTCGCCTCCCGGAAGAAGAGCGCCAGGCCTTTCTGAAGAAATACAAAACGAAACTGACCGAGCAGTACGGCGCGGTGATGAAGGAGTACGTAGACGTCCCCGACTCCCTCCTTTCGAAAACCTCCGAGCTCCGAAAGTACTTCGACACCAGCTACAAGTACGTCAGCTCCCTGAAGCCCAAGCCAACCCGAAAGGGCTAGGTCCTTACCTCGCGGCTGCCGCCTTGATGTAAAAGCCGTTCGCCGACACTCGGCGGCCGACTTGGACCTTCGGCCGTGCGGTGGAAGTCGGTTTGAACGGTCTCAGTCCGTGCCGCGCCATCTCCAGGTCGAGCTCCATGGCGTCCACCAGGAACGAGCGGCCGCTGTCGAACCCGTCGTAAACGTGAGGCTCTCCCGCGACAGCGCGAATCCCACCGCCGGTCAAGTCGGTTTCCGGTGTGAACACCGAAACCAGCAGCCTCCCTCCCGGCGCAAGGACGCGCTCCGATTCGGAGAGCGACCGGTCCCACTCGGCGCGGCTCTCTGCGCAGTGATAGATCCCCAAAGCCACGACGATTTCGAAGTCTGCGTCGCTCGCCCAGGAGAGATCGTCCATCCGCCCCACGCGCACGCGGCGCTCCGCCTCGGCACGTCCGAGGATCGAGGCGAGCCGTTCTCGCGTTCTCGCCACCATTGCGGCCGAGGAGTCCACCGCTTCGACATCGAACCCGCTTTGAGCGAGCAGAACCGCGTTGCGCCCCGCGGCACATCCCAGGTCGAGAACCTTCGTGGCGGATGGATCCCGGTAATCGCGGATGAGCTCCGCCAGACGAAGGTCGGGCTCCCGCGCCGCGAACCGCTCGACACTCTCCGAGCTCTCCCAGAAGGAGCTCATGCGCGGCGTGAAGCTACTTTTGCGGCGAGACGACGACGAGGTCCGTGAGGCCTCCGAAGCCCGAGTGCGCGAGGTAGACGACGCCCTTGTCGGTGACGGCGGGGTTGCGCGCGCCGGCATGCGTCGGGACGCTGGCCTCGACGGTCAGCTTGCCTTTCGAATCGACGCTGGCGACGGTCAGCTTTCCCGCCCGGGCCGCGCCGGCGTAGAGGAGATGCGTCGAAGGCGCGTAGTCGATGTCGTCCACTCCGTCGCCGGTATCGACCGAGGAGAGCACTTCGCCTCCGCGGGCGGCGTCGAGCACCTCCACGCGCGCGCTGCACGCCACGAACAGCTGGCCGGCCTTCGAATCGACGCGCAGGCCGTGGGGACCGTCCTCACCGCAGGCGGGCTTCCAGGTAGCGACCGTCTTGTGTGTCGCCAGGTCGATCGCGAGAGTCAGGTCCTTGTCTTCGAGGTTCGTGTAGAAGCGGCCGCGCTGGCCATCGACCGCGAAGCCCTCGGGGTTCCCGTCGAACGTCAGCTTCGCCTTCTCCTCGAGGGTCTTGCCATCGAGCACGCGGATGGACTTGTCTCGCGGCGTCGTCACCCAGACTTCCTTCCGGCTGCCGACCCAGGCAAGGCCGTCCGGCATCGAGTCGAGCTTGTGGCACGCCCCTTTCGCGAGCGAGCGCGCGTCGAACGAGCAGACCGTTGAGTCCCCCCGATTGCCTACGTATGCGGTCCCGTCCCCGATCGTGACGGAGCTCGGACCCACGACGCGCTTGCGCTCCCCGGAGCCCATCTCCGCCGTCGGAAACCCCGGGATCGACTTCGCGGAGCCGGTCGCCGAATCGACGACGACGACCTGTCCCGTGTTGCCCGCGGGCGCCCACAGAGTGTGCGTCGCCGGGTCGAACGCGATGTAGTCCATCGTGACGCCGGCCGCGGTCGCCCCCGGGATCGGCTGCATGGCGACCTTGTAGGTCATCTTGTCGGCCGCCACCACGCTTTGGGCAGCGCCGAGCGCCGCACCGAGAACCAGGAATCGAAACATTTTCACGCTCATGATCGGGCTCCTTTCGCTCCTGTACCGCTGGTAAGTTAGCACCGTCATGCCCGGCTCATTTGTCGTGGTCTGCGGCGCGACGGGCAACCAGGGGGGTTCTGTCGTCGACGCGCTCTTGCGCCGCGGCCGTTTCAAGGTGCGGGCGCTTCAAAATGCGCAAAGCCTTCGAGGAAAACGGCCGCCCTCCCATCCCTCCGGTTCTGACCGACGCCGTCCGCGAAACAGAAGCCCTGATCCCCAACCACCTAACCCTCGACACCTACCTGAAGCTGAAGGGCTACGACACCAAACCCCTCGCCTAACGAGAACGTTCCTTCCGTGTCGCAGGGGAGGGGCTTGCCCCTTCCGCCCGGTCGTGCCCTTCCCGCCCGAAACATTTCGAGAGTCCGAACCGTACTGCCCGGCATGAGCTTCACAGCAGCCCTACTGCTCCTCGCCGCGGCACTCTCTCCTGCTCCGGCTCCCGACGCGAGCCCGCGTTGGATTGGCACATGGGCCACGGCGGCGCAGCCGGCATCGCCCAAGGTCCAGACCTACAAAAATCAGACCCTCCGCCTGATCGTTCACACCAGCGTCGGCGGCGCGAAAGTCCGGATCAAGATCTCGAACACCTACGGCGAGAAGTCGCTGCTCATCGGCGCCGCGCACCTTGCCCGCCGGACCACCGGCGCGGACATCGAGCCGGCGTCGGACCGGCCGGTGCTTTTCAAGGGACAGTCGTCCACAACGGTTCCGCCTCGCTCGATGGTCGTGAGCGACCCGACCGCGCTCGACGTGCCCGCGCTGTCCGACCTGGCGATCAGCATCTTTCTTCCGCAGACCACCGAGGCGACGACCGTCCACAGCCTGGCAAAGCAATCGAACTACGTCTCGGCCGAGACGGGCGATCACTCGGCCGACGCAAAATTCACGGCCGAAAAGACGTTTCGAAACTGGCCATTCTTAACCGGCGTCGACGTCACGGCTTCGCCTCGCGGGGCTGCCATCGTGGCGTTCGGCTCCTCTCTCACGGACGGCGACGGCACGACCACGGATACCAATCGCCGCTTTCCGGACGTTCTCGCGGAGCGGCTGCAGAAGGAGGGCGGAGGGAAACGGGAATTGGGAATGCTGAATGAAGGGATCATCGGCAACCGCCTGCTGAACGACAGTCCCCCGCAGGCGGCGGGCGGCCGGTTCGGCGTCATGCTCGGCCAATCCGGACTGGCGCGTTTCGAGCGCGACGTGCTGGACCAGGCCGGCGTGAAGTACGTGATCCTGGGTCTCGGCATCAACGACATCGTCTTCCCTGGCTCGCTCACGCCGGCGGCCGAGCGCATCACGGCGGAGGACATCATCGCCGGGTATCGGCAGCTCATCGCGCGCGCACACAAGAAGGGAATCCGAATCGTCGGAACCACCAACGGCCCGTTCGAAAACGCTTTCCTGGCGCTTGGACCCCCGGCGGAACCGATCCTTTTCTATTCTCCCGAGAAGGAGGGCTTGCGTCAGAAGGTCAACGAATGGATTCTCGGCAGCGGCGAATTCGACGGAGTCGTCGATCTCGACAAGGTCCTTCGTGACCCGACCCACCCGACGCAGCTACTTCCGGAGTACGACAGCGGTGACCACGTTCATCCCAACGACGCCGGCTCCGCCGCCGAGGGAAACGCGTTTCCCGTGTCGTTGTTCGAGCGTTAGCACACCCGGA
The DNA here is from genome assembly GCA_035263845.1 of Thermoanaerobaculia bacterium. Lineage (GTDB taxonomy): Bacteria > Acidobacteriota > Thermoanaerobaculia > UBA5066 > Gp7-AA6 > JAWOLE01. The sequence continues at coordinate 12,538 of DATFQY010000086.1, forward strand.
AGTTATTCGGCCGCGACTTTTCTTCCCGGAGCGACGGGAACCGCGGCGGCCTTGGACGGATTCGCGTAGGCATCGACGAAGCCCTGCCGCCAGCTCGGGAATCGAGGCGTCCAGCCGAGCTCGCGTTTGGCTTTGGCGTTGGATGCCCCACGCGACTCTGTTCCCATCACGACGAGGGCCCCACCCGCGAAGAGTCGCGCCAGCCAGCGCGGGAAGTGGCGGGGCGGCGGGGATCCGATCACCTTCGCCAGCTCGGGCAGCCAGACGCGAAGCGGCGCGGGCTCGTCGTCCACGATGTTGTAGACGCCCGGTTTGCCGTGCTCGAGAGCGAGGACTGTCGCCGCTGCGGCATCGCCCAGTTCGATGAACGAGGTCACGCCGGCGCCGTTTCCAATGATCGGAAACTGCCGCCTTCGCACCGGCTCGACGAGTCCCTCGTTGCCGGCGCCGTAGAACGTTCCATACCGAAGGGCGATGCCACCGGCTTCGGTGACGGCCTGATCGAGGTATTGCATCGCGGCCAGGGTCTCCCGCATGGCCGGCGGTGGAACGGGATCCAGCGGATCCTCCTCGGTCTTGACCGGCCCTCCAACCCGGGCATACCGCGCGCTGGCGTAGCTCTGCGCCACGAACCGGCGCACCCTCGCATCGCGAGCGGCCTTGAGCAGTGCATCCGTACCCTCAGTCCGGAGCCGGTTGGTTTCAGCGAAGCTTCGATCGAAGTGCTTGAAGTCGCTCAGGTCCGCAAGAGCGGTCGCCTGGTGGACGACAGCGTCGGGCCGCACGCGAGCCACCGTCTCGCCAACCGCCCGCGCGTCGAGCGCGTCGAGCACCAGCGGCTCGGCGCCGAGAGCCCGTAGCCGTTCAACCCTGTCGGGCGAATGGCAGGTCCCGATGACCTCGTGGCCCCGCTCGATGAGTTGCGGGACGAGCCGGCTTCCGATCGCGCCGCTCGCGCCCACGACAAAGACCTTCATTCTCTCTTTTTGCCTGCAAGGTTCGTTCCGGCCTTAGAGTGCGACGCGAAGGAGTGTGACCATGGAGGACAAAGAACGGCAGTCGGCTTTCCTGTCGGCGTTGAACACGGAGCTCTTCGTGCTCCAGGCGGCGTTGGGCGCGAACGTCAACGAGGCGGGGGCCAGAGCGTCCATCTACATCATGGCGCTATCGAGCTTTCTCGTCGCAATGGGATTCGCATCCCGCAGCGAAGCATTCGGACCGCTTGTCGCCTCGGTGCTGCCCGCCTTGTTCCTGCTCGGGCTGTTTACCGTGGTCCGCCTCGTCGACCTCAATGGGAGCTACCTGCAGCATGACACCCGCATGGCTCGTATCCGCAGTTATTACCGCGGGTTGTCACCCGAGGCAGATTCCTTCTTCGGCCTTGACCTCGAACGTCGGCCGGAGGTAACTCTTCAGCTCGGATGGGGTGTTGCGTTTCTGACCACCAGTTCTTCGATGGTTGCTTTCATCAACAACATCGTCGCGGGCGCCGGCATCACGCTACTGGCTCGGCGACTGCTCGGCGCTGAGAACACTCTCCTTGGCCTTTTGCTCGGAGTCGCCGGCGCGCTGGCTCTCACTGCCGCTTACCTCGCGTTCCAGAAGTTGAGATTCCGTATGTTCGAGCCCGTGCCGCAAGACAGGGCAACCGGAGCGAAACCCTGACCCAGCACGCTCTTGACCCCAAGACGTTTTGGCGGACCCCTTCCCCTCCTCACCCTGTCACGCCGGGATCTCTTCGAAGTGGCCGAGGTCTTTGTTCTTGCGGACGCGGTTCCAGGGGAAGCAGCGGCCGTTCATGGCGATGGAGACGCCCGGCGGGAGGACCTGGACGAAGGAGAGGGCACTCCCGAGGTTGAAGAGGCCGTCGGAGCTGCCGAAGGCGTAAGGGACCATCGCGCCCGTCAGGACGATCGTCTTGTCGGGAACACCCGAGGCGAGCACGCGGGCGGTTTCGACCATCGTGTCGGTGCCGTGGGTGATGACGATCCGCTTCTCTTTAGCCTGGCGGCAGTTGGCGAGGATCGTCTCGCGGTCGGCGTCCGTCATCTCGAGGCTGTCCACCATCATCACGGTGCGCACCGCGACGTCCAGCCGGCAGCGGCCGAGCCTCAGCATTTCCGGAACGTGGGTATCCTTGAAGTAGAGGGTGCCGGTCAGCTCGTCGTACTCCTTGTCGAACGTCCCGCCGGCGATCAGAAGACGGATCCTCACGATTCCTCCTTCCGCGTAGGGCGTCAATATAGACGCCTCTCCCGGCGGGGGAGGGTCAGGCTGAGGGGCTCCGGCTCACTCGTCTCTCAGCGCGCGGGTCGGATCGAGCCCTGCGGCTCGCCGTGCCGGGACGAAGCTCGCCAGCGCAGCCACGGACGCGAGCGTCGCGGCGGCGACCGCCAGCGTGGCCGGATCCGCCGGGCGGAGGCCGTAGAGCAGGGCTCGAGCCGCGCCACCGAGGAGGAGCGCGAGCGCGCCTCCCGCGAGGAGGCCCGCCGCGAGCAGCCAGCCCGCTTCCCCCATCACGAGGCGCACGATGTCGCCGCGCTCGGCGCCAAGCGCGATCCTCACGCCGATTTCGCTTCGCCGCTGGGTCACCGTGTAAGAGATGACCCCATAGAGGCCGACCATTGCGAGGAGCGCGGCGAGCGCCCCGAAGAATCCGGAGAGGGTCGCCATGAGCCTCTCGGAGAGCAGGACCCGGCGCGTGAGGCTCTCGAACGTGCGGAAACTCAGCGAGGCCGACGGCGCGAGCTCTGCGAACGTCCGCTTCACGGCCGCGACCGCGTCCGCCTCCGATGCCTCCGCGCGGACCAGGAGCTCCATGTGAAGTTTCGGCTCGGGGTCCTGCGCCTCGGCGACGAAGACGATGGGGAGAAACTCCTCGCGAAGGTCCGTGTACTTCTGGTCCGGGACGAGCCCGACGATCAGGTAGACGCGGTCCGGTTTTCCGGCGAGCTCCTTCTTCGCGAGCGTTTTTCCGACGGGGTTCGCGCCCCCGAAGTAGCGCTGCGCGAACGTCTCCGTCACGACGGCGACCTCGGGTGTCCCTCTCGTGTCGCGCGCGTCGAGATCGCGTCCGGCGAGGAGGCGCGTCCCCATCGTCGCGAAGTACCCGGGACTGACGCGGTTGAAGGTCGCGAGCTGCGCCGGGGCCGACGGGTCGCCGGCGCGCACGTCGTCGTTCCAGCCCATGCCCGAGAGAGGCACGACCTCGACGGCCGCTGCCGACGCCACGCCGGGCAGCTTCTGCACGCGCGCCAGGAGCTCCTGTCGGACGCGCCCGACCTGCTCCCGGGTGGGCTTGAGCGGCGCGAGCTCCACGCTGGCGTTGACGATGCGCCGGCCCGAGAAGCCGGGATCGAGCGTCGCCAGGTTCCGGAGCGTCCGCACGAACAGCAGGGCGCCGACGACGAGGACGAGCGAGAGCGCCACCTGCGAGGCCACGAGCGAGCGCCGCAGCCTCAGGCGCGCCTTCCCGCCGGCGACGCCGCGCGCGCTCGCCTTGAGCGCCTCGCCGGGCGGGGTCCGGGACGCCTGGATCGCGGGCGCCAGGCCGAAGAGGAGGCACGTCGCGACCCCCAGGAGCGCCGTGAAGCCGAGCACCGTGAGATTCGGCGCGAGGTCGAGCGAGAGGTTCGGGCGGCCTTCCGCAAGGAACGCGACCAGGAACCGGCAGAGGACCTGCGCGAGCGCCGCGCCGAGGGCGGTCCCGATCGCGGCAAGGAGGAGGCTCTCCGAAAGGAGCTGACGCGCGAGCCGCCCGCGCGACGCACCGAGCGCGAGGCGCACGCCCATCTCGCGCTGCCGCGCGCTCGCCCGCGCGAGCATCAGGTTGGCGAGGTTCACGCACGCGATGACGAGGACCACCGCCGAGATGACGAGGAGCACGGCGAGCGGGCTAACGTACGTTTGTCGCAGCGGTGAGACGCCCGACGCCGCCGGCCGCGCGCTGAGCCGGTTACGCACGTAGTCCTTCGCATCCTGCGCGTTGTACTCGGGAGGCACCGTCGCTTCGAAGACCGGCCGGGAGGCGACGGCGAGCTGAGCGGACGCCCGCTCCACGCTCCAACCCGGTTTCACACGCCCGATCACGCCGAGCCACCAGTGGTTGCGCTTGTCGAGCTCCGTCTCCTCCGCGTGCAGGATCGGCTCGGCGCAGATCGGCACCGCCACGTCGAATCCGCGGCCCACCTCCACGCCGCCGAAGCCGGGCTCCGCGACCCCGACGATCTGAACCGGATGGCTGTCGAGCGTCAGCGTCCGGCCGACCACGTCCGCGGCGCCGCCGTATTCGCGCCGCCAGAACGGCTCGGACAGCACTCCGATTGCAGGGCAGCCGCGGTGATCGTCGGCGGGCCCGAGGACCCTTCCCGCAGCCGCGCGCACGCCGAGCATCGGGAAGAAGCCGCCGCTCACCCAGATCTCGTCCGCCCAGCGCGACTCGCCGCCGCGCGAGAGGTCCATCCGCTCTCCGCCCCACGCGGCGATTTGGCGGAAGCCTTCCTGCCGGGCGCGGATCTCCTCCCACTGCGGGTTCGTGAGCCGGCTCTCGCCGGGCGCGCGGCCGTGGAAGCTGCCCGAGCGCCCCTTGCCGTACGTCTGGATCTCCACCGTCGCGAGCTGCCGCGGCTCCGGGACGGGGAGCGCCCGCAGGCGCACTGCGTCCAGGAGCTGGAAGATCGCAGTGTTCGCGCCCGTCCCGAGCGCGAGCGAGAGGACGGCGATCGCCGTGAACGACGGGTTCCTCCGGAGCTGCCGCACAGCGTACCGGAGATCCTTCGCCAGGCCGGTGAACGGGCCCGCGGCCGTCGGCTCGCCGGCCGCCGGAGCGTTGGAAGCCCGACGCTCGACCGCCGCGAGACGCGCCGGGAGCATGTCGTCGAGCTCCTCGAGGACCGTCCGACTCGCGTCCGCTGCGACGTCGCCGCGCCCGACGAGCTCCTCCCACCGCTCCTCGAGATGCTGCACGAGCTCCTCGACGATCTCCGCCTCGCGCGTCGCCTCGAGATGCGCGGGCTCGACGCGCGCGCGCAGCTCCTCCCTCCAGTCAGGCATTTTCGACTCCGGCGACGCGGTTGATCGCCAGCACGAACTCGTTCCAGAGGCTCCGCCTCTCCGCGAGCATTGCCTTGCCGCGCCGTGTCAGCCGGTAGTAGCGGCGCCGCCGCGTGTCCGGCTTCTCGACCCAGCGGCCCTCCACGAGGCCTTTCTTCTCGAGACGGTAGAGGAGCGGATAGAAGGACGCGGCGTGGAAGCGGAGGATGCCCCCGGAGCGTTCCTCGATCAGCTTGTGGATCTCGTAGCCGTGCCGTGGGCGAACGGCGATAAGCGACAGGATGAGGAGCTCCGCGCTCCCTTTCTTCAGCTCGCGATCGACTGGCTTCGCCATATATCGCAATAAAACATACGTCGTCGAAGCGGATAGGTTTTGGGGAACTGCCGGCCGAGCCGTTACGCCCATGTTGCGCCTACGGGCGCCGTGACCACGCCGCCGGGGCACGCGGCTCGTGGATGGGGAACCGGGGGATCCTGCACAACGCGGAGAGACGGATCGTCACGGCCTGGCGCTCGCGGCGCTGGATCACCTGCGATCCGGCGCCCGCATGAAGCAAGGCCGTCGCATCGAACTGTGCAGTAGACCAGCTATCTTCCGCGGACCAACAAAAGCAGCAGCCCAACTCCCACGATGAGCAGCCCAAAAATCCGCGTGGCCCTCTCGTCCAGCATCGGCACGACGGGCACAGGAGTCGGCGTGCTGGTCGGGAGAGTAAGGCGCCCGATCTGGTTCACGAATCCCAACTCGGTGAACCAGAGAGCGCCGTCGGGACCGGCGGTTATCGACCAAGGCTCGCGGTTGAGGGTCGGGATGACAAACTCTGTGATCACCCCTCCCGTCGTGATCCTGCCGATTTTGTTGGCGAGGGTTTCGGTGAACCAGAGGGCGCCGTCCGGGCCGGCAGCGATGAAGGAGGGCTGACTCCCGGCCGTTGGAATCCCGAACTCGGTGATGGTACCGGAAGTCGTGATCCTGCCGATCTTGTTGCCGGCTCGCTCCGCGAACCAGAGCGCACCATCCGAACCGACGGTAATTCCGAAAGGCTGGCTACTGGGGGTCGGGATCACAAACTCGGTAATGGCACCCGTGGTCGTGATCCTGCCAACCTTGTTGGCATTGGAAAAAGCCTCCGTGAACCAGAGCGCGCCATCCGGACCGCTAGTGATCCCCAAAGGCTGGCTGTTTGCAGTTGGGACCGCAAACTCGGTCAGGATGCCCGCCGTTGTAATCCGGCGAATCTTGTTGGCGTTGTCCGTGAACCAGAGGGCGCCGTCAGGCCCGGCGGTGATCTCGGCTGGCGCACTGTTTGGAACGAAGAAATCGGTAAACGCGCCTGCGGTTGTGACCCGCCCGATGCGAGAGCCGCCGCCGTCAGTGAACCAGAGGGCACCGTCCGACCCGGCGGCGACATCCAGGGGCTGAAGGATTGACGGCGGGACCGAAAACTCGGTGACGGTGCCCGCGGTCGTGATCCTGCTGATCTTTTTGCCGAACTGCTCGGCGAACCAGAGAGCGCCGTCCGGCCCGACCGTGATCCCCGACGGCGCGCTGGGCGATGTCGGAATCGGGAATTCCTGGAAGGTCTGTCCCGCGGCGTGGCTTGCTATTGCTGCGGCAAGAAAGACAGGCGCGGCGGTCCGGAGGCACCCTGACCGCGGCAAAGGATTGAATCGTCCGCCTTTCTCGGATGAGCACCCGCCATTCGTCGTCGTCACGTGATCTCCCAGGATCAGAAAGGGGGCGATCGGGAATCCGAGCTCGCCGGGGGTTGAAGGGTAACGTCGATAGGGGCGGTAAGACTTCACGCAGTGTAACAGATCACGGAGATTTCCGGTCCGCCGCAGAGCGCGAATATGGATCCCCGCACGGTGACCGAGCCGCGGCTGGGCTTGCGCTACTTCCAGTCCGCCGGGTGATCGGCGAGATACGCCCGGATCGCGACCTCGAGCGTGCGATGGAAGTTCTGCGCGCCCAGCCGCTCGATCAGCTCGAAGCGCCGGAGCTTGTCCATCACTCGATCGCTCATCTCGGCGAATCCCAGCTCGACTCGGGAAGCCGTGAGCCGCTCATGGAGCTCGGCGAGCATGTCGGCGGACGTCACGTCCACGCTGGTGACGGGCTCGGCCGCCACGATCACGCGGCGCACCGGCGTGGGAGAAGCGGCGATCGCCTCGAGCACGCGGGTCTGGAACTGCTCGGCGTTCGCGAAGAACAGGGGCGCCTCCCAGCGCAGCATGACGAGGCCGAAGAGCCGCTGTCCCTCGGGATAGCGCACGACGCTGTGGTAACCGGCCAGATCGGGGACGCGCGACAGCACGGCGTAGTGCGGGCGCCAGCCGTCCCAGAGAAACTCGATCACCGCGATCAGGATCGCGAGCCCGATGCCGGGAATCGCGCCCAGCACCGCCACGCCGGCGAAGCACACGATCGACAGCCAGAACTCCCAGCGCTGGATGCGGAACAACCGGCCGAGATCGCCGAACTCGAACAGTCCGATCGCGGCGCTGATGACAACCGCCGCGAGCGCGCTGTTGGGGAGATTGCGCATCAGGTTGGGGGCCAGGATCAGCACGAGCGCCACGGCGAGCGCGCCCACGACGCCGGTGAGCTGTGTCTTCGCGCCGGACGCCTCGGCGACCGGCGTGCGCGAGCTGCTGCTACTGATCGGAAACCCGCGAAAGAAGCCCGCCGCGAGATTCGCCGCGCCGAGCCCCACCATCTCCTGGTTGGGATCGACGTTCGCGCCCAGCTTGGCGGCATAAACTCGCGAGAGCACGCTGGTGTCCGCGAACGACACCAGCGCGATCGCGGCGCCGCCCGCGATCACCGGGCCCAGGTCGGCAGCGCCGATCCACGGCACCGCGAACGTGGGCAGGCCCTTCGGCAGAGGTCCCAGCACCTTGACGCCCGCGGTCTCCGCCAGCCGATACAGTCCCACCACGATGGTCGCGCCCGTCACCGCGATGAGCACCGTCGGGACGCGCTTGAAGCGCCTGAGGGCCATGATGACGATGAACGTGCCGGCGCCGATCGCGAACGCGATCCAGTTCGCCTCGCCGCCCAGCACCCGACGCGCGATCTGAAGCACGTCGCGCAGCGGGCCTTCGCTCTCGATCGAGATGCCGAAGACTTTGGGCGTCTGGCTGATCAGCACGGTGAGCGCGATGCCGTTCATGTAGCCGTAGCGGATCGGCTTGGACAGCAGCTCGGTGATGAAGCCGAGCCGGAACACTCCGGCGAGGATGCAGACCACACCCGAGACCACCGCCATCGCGCCCGCGAGCGCCACCGCTCGCGCCGGATCGCCGGCCGAGCGCGGCAGCACAACCGCGAGGATCAGCGCCGCGAGCGAGGAATCGGGGCCCAGCACCATGATGCGGCTCGGACCGAACACCGCGTACGCCAGGAGCGGCACGATCGTGGCGTAGAGGCCGTAAATGCCGGGCACGCCCGACGCCACGGCGTAGGCGATCCCGACCGGCACCAGCATGGTCGTCAGCACGAGCCCCGCGACGAGGTCGTTCATCAGCCACGCGGGCTGGTAATGACGCAGCGTCTCGATGCCGGGCAGCCAGCGCAGCATTCCGCGCTCGCGTGCGCTTATCACGATTCCTCCTTCCACCGCAGGGCGCCAATATAGATTCCATCGAGGCAGTTCTGCCGGTCGAGCGATTGCCCGAAAGGTCATGGAGAATCTGGGCCCGTCGCGCTATGAAGAGGGTTAGCCTCTGAGCCAGTGTCGGCTCTCGAGTCGACCTACCTGGACCCCGCTATTTTTACCAACGTAGAAGACCGACCCCTTTCGCTCTCGTGCTGGCGCGCCCGGCTGCTCGCGGGCGCATTCTTGTTGGGCG
>DATFQY010000087.1:0-6597 GCA_035263845.1 Thermoanaerobaculia bacterium
ATGAGCGAGTTCGTGTTTCTTTACCGCGGCGGGGACCCGTCGGCCAGGACTCCGGAGAGAGCGCAGGAGGTCATGCAGAAGTGGATGGCCTGGTTCAAAGGAATGGCCGAGAAGGGCCACGTCAAGAACCAGGGCCTGCCGCTCGAGCGCACCGGCAAGCTGGTCAAGGGCAAGCAGAAGATCGTCGTGGACGGGCCTTTCGCCGAGACCAAGGACGTCGTTGGCGGCTTCACGCTGATCGAGGCCCGCGACATTGACCAGGCGGTCGAGCTCTCCAAGGGCTGCCCGATCCTCGAGGTGGACGGCGTCGTCGAGGTGCGGCCTGCGCTGAAGCTCTAGGCCTGGAGGACGAGCGGGAGGGCGAGCGCCGACGCCATCCTCACGAGGTCGGGGAGAGAGTCGGCCTTCATCTTGCGCATCATGTGGCCCCGGTGCGCCTTCACGGTGATCTCAGCGGTTCCGAGCCTGGCGGCCACCTGCTTGTTCAGGAGGCCCGAGACGACCAGGGTCAGGACCTCGCGCTCCCGGGGAGTCAGCGAGCGATAGCGCTCTCGAAGCGAGCGCTCCTGCGCTCGCCGCTCCAGCGCGCGGCCGCTGCGGTTCAGAGCGCGCCGGATCGCCGCGAGCAAGACGTCGTCATCGAATGGCTTCGTCAGAAATTCGGCGGCGCCGGCCTTCATCGCGCGCACGGTCCTCGGAATGTCGGCGTGGCCGGTGAGAAAGAGGATCGGCATCTCGCGGCGCTCCGCAGCAATCCGCTCCTGGAGGTCGAGACCGTTCAAGCCAGGCAGCTCGACGTCCAGGATCAGGCAGTTCGGGACTTCCGCGGGCTTGCGCGCGAGAAACTCCCGCGCGGAGGCGAAGGCCTCCGGCTGCCAGCCCTCGAAGCGGATCAACGGCTCCAGCGACTCGCGCACCGAGACGTCGTCGTCCACGATGAAGACGATCGGTTGGACGCGCACGGGCGGCATCAATAGGTCCCGGCGGGCAGCAAGAGGCTTGCCGCGACCTCGCCCCGGATCGCGGCTTCGACCGCCACGCGCAGCGCCCCCTCGCTGAACGGCTTGAACAGGCAGTCCACGGCGCCCAGCTCCAGGAGGCGCCGACGGATGATCCTGTCCCGATGGGCCGTGATGAAGACGACCGGAATCTGCTGCCGGCGTCGCGTGAGTTCCCGCTGCAGGTCCGGTCCCGTCATGCCCGGCATCGCGACGTCGAGAAGGAGGCAATCGGTCCGGGCGAGGTCATCGGAAGCCAGGAACTCCTCCGCCGACGAGAACGCCCGGACGGCATAGCCGAACTGCCGGAGCAGATCCGGGAGCGACTCTCGCACGGACTCGTCGTCGTCGACGACCGCGACCAGCGGAGGCGCCGGGATCACCGAAGCCTCATGCGCGGCTCCCGCACGGAATCGAGAAGGAGAACGTGGCTCCCGGGCCGTCGTTCGGCGTTGCGCACAGGTCGCCGCGATGACCCTCGATGATGGAGCGGCTGACGGATAGGCCGATTCCCATCCCGCCCCTCTTCGTCGTATAGAAGGCCTCGAAGAGCCGCCTCGAGGACTCCGGATCGAGACCCACCCCCGCGTCCTGAACGGACAGGCGCACGCGATCGCCTGCGACGCGGTCGGTCCGGAGAGCCAGCTGCCTCGGGCGATCCTCCACGCCGCACATGGCGTCGGAGGCGTTCCGGATCAGGTTCAGGATGACCTGCTGAAGCTGAATGCGATCGCCCGTGACGGGCCCAAGGTCGTCCGCGAGCTCGGTCCGCACCACGACCCGGTTTCTCCAGAGCTCGCTGGCGACCAGGGCGATCACCTCTCGCACCGCCGAATTGAGGTCCACCGATTCGGTGACGGCATCTTCCTTGCCGAAGAGGGCCCGCAGCCGAGCGATCACGTCTGCAGCCCGGCGGCCGTCGCGAATCATTCGCAGCGCGGTTTCGCGGGCGCCGTCTACGTCCGGGGGGTCGGCAGCGAGCATCCGCAGGCAGGTGCTGGCGTTGGTGACGATGCCGGAGAGGGGCTGGTTAACTTCGTGCGCGATCGACGCCGTGAGGACCCCGAGGCTCGACGCCCTGGCCACTCGAGCGAGCTCGGACCGGGACTTGTCAAGCGCCTCTTCCGCCAGCCGGCGCTCCGTCACATCCTGCACCACGGCGATGTACTCGAGCCGGCCATCCCGGTCCCGCGTCGGGTGGGCGACCGCGTGGAGGTACTTGATCGAGCGATCGGGCATGAGCAGGCGGTATTGCCACTCGAAACCGGCGTCGCCGCGCTGCTCCCGGGCGGCCCTTCTCATCTTCTCGATCAGGCTGACGTCCTCCGGATGGACTCGCGAACGGATTCGCTCCACCGTGACGGGCATGCCGACTTCGAGCTCGTAGATTCGGTAGAGCTGCTCGGACCAGGTGATTTCGTCAGTCGCCACGTTCCAGGAGAAGGTGCCCGTGGAGCTCAGACGCTGGGCCTCGGCGAGCAATGCCTCGCTGCGCCTCAGGCGGTCCCCGGCCCGTTTGCGCTCCGCGATCGCTCTCTCCAGGTCCCGGTTGGCCGCCAGGAGCTCTCTGGTCTTCCGTTCGAGCTCCCGAGTCCGGACCCGGACCCGCGTCTCCCGTTCGCGGATCTGGCGCCGGAGCTCGTCCATCGAGGCCGGCGGGACGCCGCCGCCGGGAACGGAGCTCTCGATGAGGACCTCTTTCCTGGGTATGACCCGTTCGGTCACGGTCTCACCTCCGAGCCTGGGCCCATCGCGCAGGATGCGCCTCTTGCCGGGCGGACGGCCATCGTACCTTGGTATCGGTTCGAGCCGCCAATACCTTCGTCTACCTATCCACCCGAGTGCGATTCTTCGAAGCTTCGATGTGATGACGGCAGGAGGATCCCGCGCAGCCGTGACCGCGGCGGGGCTCGGCCTGTGGCTGGCCGCTGCTTGGACCACCGGGCAGACGGGCGTCCCGGACCGGGCGGAGCCGACACCTAGGGGAACCGGCGCCGAGGTCCGCCCTTTCCGCGTTGCCATCCCCGAGGAGGCGCTGACCGACCTGCGCCGCCGGATTCAGGCGACGCGGTGGCCCGACCGGGAAACCGTCACCGATCAATCTCAGGGCGTTCCGCTGGCGAGGCTCAAAGAGTTGATGAAGTACTGGGGCGCCGGCTACGACTGGCGCAAAGTCGAAGCGAGGTTGAATGCGTTGCCGCAATTTACGACCACCATCGACGGAGTCGACATCCACTTCATTCACGTCCGCTCCCGTCACAAGAACGCGCTTCCGGTGATCATCACCCACGGCTGGCCGGGATCCGTCATCGAGCAGCTCAAGGTGATCGGCCCGCTCACGGACCCCACCGTTCACGGAGGTCGTGCCGAGGACGCGTTCGACGTCGTGATCCCGTCGGTACCCGGTTACGGCTTCTCCGGAAAGCCCACCAGCACCGGCTGGGACCCCGACCGCATCGCGCGAGCCTGGGCGGAGCTGATGAAGCGCCTCGGTTACACCCACTACGTCGCCCAAGGCGGCGACTGGGGCACGCCCATCTCCAGCTCGATGGCGCGTCAGGCCGCGGCAGGATTGCTCGGGATCCACATCAATCTGCCGGCGACAATCCCGCCCGAGGTAGCCGCCGCGCTCGCCGGCGGGCCTGCGCCGCCGGAACTCTCCGACAAGGAACGCGCGGTGATCGCAGCGCTCATGGCTTACAACAAGGGTGGGAACTCCGCCTACTTCACCATGCTGACCGCTCGGCCGCAGACGGTCGGGTACGGCATGACGGACTCCCCGGCCAGCCTCGCGGCGTGGGTTCTCGTGCATCCGGGCTTTTCGAACTGGACGTACGGGGACGATCCCGAGAAGTCCCCCACGAAGGACGACGTGCTGGACAACATCACCCTGTACTGGCTGACGGACAGCGGGGCCTCGTCCGCGCGGCTCTACTGGGAGAACGGCGCGCGAGGCAGCGTCCTCGTCGCGGCCGCGCAGAAGACCGCCGAGATCTCACTGCCCGTGGCCATCACGATCTTCCCGGAGGACGTTTATCGACCCCCGGAGACCTGGGCCCGGCGCGCCTATCGCAACCTGATCTACTTCCACGAGGCCGACAAGGGCGGCCATTTCGCGGCATGGGAGCAGCCCGAGCTGTTCGCGTCCGAGTTGCGCGCCGCGTTCCGTTCGCTCCGGCAGGCGCAATGAACTACGGAACCGCCGCCGTTGCGGGCCTGACGCTCGTGTACGAGGTCTGAGGGGTCGAAGGTGGCATTCAAATCCGGGCCTGACCTGGTTTACGAGAGGAGAAGTCCTCGAAAGGAGGTTCCGATGAAACCGAGTCGGATGATGGTGGTCGCGGCGATCATCGCTGCGAATGGCCTGGCGTTGCACGTGATCTGGGCACAACAGCCGGGAAACAGGCGCACCGACCTTCAGCGGCACGATCTGAGCGTTCCCGGACGCGAGGCCGTCCAGGTGATCGTCGAAATCGCGCCTGGAACGACCTCCCCGAGGCATACGCATCCGGGAGAGGAAGTCATCTATGTCCTCGAGGGCTCGCTGGAGTATCAGGTCGAAGGCAAGCCGCCGGTGACGCTCAAGGCCGGCGACGTCTTCTTCATCCCGGCCGGAACAATCCACGCGGCGAAGAACGTCGGGACCGGCCGCGGCGCGGAGCTCGCCACTTATATCGTCGAGAAGGGCAAGCCGCTCCTCACGGTGGTCCAGTGAGCGCCCGGTGATGCGTCCTGACATCGTCCCGGGAGCCACCCTACCCGACTACGAGCTGCCCGATCACACGGACACGCCCCGTAAACTCTCCGAGCTTCAGGGCGAAGACCCGATGATCCTTATGCTCGCGCGGGGCAACTACTGCCCGAAGGATCACCGGCAGCATCTCGAGGTCGCCGAGCATTACCCGAAGCTCGCCGTGGCGTACACGCAGATCGTCACGATCTCGACCGATGACCACCATTCGAGTCAGGAGTTCCGCTCCTCGGTCGGCGCCCAATGGCCCTTCCTCTCCGACCCGGAACGGAAGGTCCAGAAGGACCTCGAAATTCAGGAGTACACCGACCCCGAAAACGATCCGATGATTCCGCACACGTTCGTGTTGAAGCCCCGCCTGGTGATCCACAGGATCTACAACGGCTACTGGTTCTGGGGGCGGCCGTCGTTTTACGACCTGTGGCACGACCTGCGCCTCGTGATGAGCGAGATTCGCCCGGACTGGGACCTGGCCCTCCCGGGTCTCCGCCAGAAATGGGACTCGGGCGACCTTTCGCCGTTCCACGGCTGGAACAAGCGCTCGGGCCAGAAACCGACCTAGCTCGAGCAGGAGGAAGAGCGATGTCCCCCGAATCCAGTGTCGTTCCCCATGGCCGGGAGCCGGAGTTGGCCGGGCAGACCGTTGTCGTGATTGGCGGCACATCGGGCATCGGGCTCGAGACGGCCCGGCTCGCGCGCGCCGAGGGCGCGGAGCTGATCCTGACTGCGCGCGACGCCGACCGCTTGCGCCGCGTCGGTGCCGAGCTGTCGGCCGGCATCGCCGCCTTCGACGCCACGGACTTCGAGCGGCTCGGGAAGTTCTTCGACGAGCTGCCGGCGCCGATCGACCACGTGCTGGTGACGGGCCCGGGCCCCTACTACGCGCCGCTGGTGGACTTCGACGTCGAAAAGGCCCGCCCTGACCTGGAAGCCCATGTCCTGCTGCCGATCCAGATTGCCAGGCATGCCGCGGGAAAAGTCCGCCCGGGAGGGACGCTGCTCTTCATGGGCGGCACGGGCGGGCGCCGCACGGCCCCGGGCCTGTCGTTGATCTCGGCGCTCACAGCCGCCGGCCCCGCCATGACCAAAAACCTCGCGAGGGAGCTCGCCCCCGTCCGCGTGAACCTGATCGCGGCCGGGTTCGTGGACACGCCGCTGTCGGCGGCGATCCTGGGCGGCCAGCTCGATGCACGTCGCGAGCAGCTCCGCAAGACGCTGCCGATCGGGCGGGTCGTCGGTCCGGCCGACATCGCCGCGCTGGCCGTTCACCTCATGGTCAACACGGCGGTCACCGGCGCGACCTTCGACATCGACGGCGGCCAGCAGCTCGTCGAGGGATGAGCCCGCGAGACGTCAAGCAGGACTGATAGCGAGACCCGTGAAGTTCGTCAACTTTGCTAAGTACAGCGACCTGGGCACGATCGCTGGCGCCCGCCCCGCCCATTTTGCCTACGCGGACGAGCTCACGGACCACGTTCTTCCCTGACAGCGACATAGCTCGAGAGACTCGCCGCTGAGGGCTCTTCCCACTAACCGCCGTCTTTCGCAGCAGCGCTTCGAACCGGGCGGCGTTCACAGGGTCCCTGCACCGAAGGTATTCTAGGTAATCAGTGAGTTAGCGAAGAGTGCGGAGAGAGATCCTGGAACCGCTACTGGCGGGCTCTCTCGGT
This sequence comes from Thermoanaerobaculia bacterium, assembly GCA_035263845.1. Classification (GTDB taxonomy): domain Bacteria; phylum Acidobacteriota; class Thermoanaerobaculia; order UBA5066; family Gp7-AA6; genus JAWOLE01. Next base: position 6,420 of record DATFQY010000087.1, read on the forward strand.
TCGAGAGGCGGAGCCCCCGCCCGCTTGACGATTGGCGATGGGCATGTGACCGGCGGATCCTGAGTTGAGGAGGTACGACCATGGATCTGAACAAGCGGTCGTCATTGATCGAATCGGTGTTCGCCGGAGGCGGCGAGATGGGCGCTCGCATGCGCGCGTTCGACTGGTCGACGACCGC
>DATFQY010000088.1:0-63905 GCA_035263845.1 Thermoanaerobaculia bacterium
GGGTCCCGAGGCGGCGGTGGAGGCGGATCGCGGGGCGGCGGCGGCGGACGCGGCGGCGGGAGGAGGTAGGCCATGAAGATCGAATCCCGGAATCTCCGGTTGCTGCTCGGGATCGCGGGCGCGGCCGTTCTCTCCGCGTCCTCCTTGCGTGCTGCTTCGGCGCCCGTCAAACATCGCACGTTCTCCTCGCCGAAGGCGGCGGCCGACGCTCTCGTCGCCGCGGCGGAACAGTACGACGTTCCTGCCCTCCTGGAAATCCTGGGGCCCGGCGGGAAGGACATGGTCCAGAGCGGCGACGCCGTGCTCGACAAGAACCTCGCGGCGGAATTCGCGAAGCAGGCGAAGGCCAAGCTCGCCGTAGTCCCGGATCCGAAGAATGCGAAGAAGGCGACGGTCGTCGTGGGGGCGGAGGACTGGCCGATTCCGATCCCGCTCGTCGAGAGCGCCGGCGCCTGGAGCTTCGACACCGTGGCCGGGCAGCACGAGATCCTGGTCCGGCGCATCGGACGCAACGAGCTCGACGCGATCCAGGTCTGCCAGGGTTACATGGAGGCCCAGGAGGAGTACGCTTCCGAGCCTCGCGGCGGCGCGACCGTCACCCAGTACGCTCAGCGCGTCATCGGGAGCGCGGAGAAGCAGGACGGGCTGGCCTGGCGGGACAAGGACGGGACGTGGCGAGGACCGATCGGCGAGAAGATCGCCGGCGCCATCGCCGAGGGCTACTCCAACAAATATGAGCCGTACCACGGCTACTTCTTCAAGATCCTCAAGGGGCAGGGGCCCGCGGCGCCGCTCGGCCGCATGGACTACGTCGTCCGCGGTTTGATGATCGGGGGCTTCGCGATGGTCGCCTCGCCGGCGGACTACGGCGTGACTGGAATCAAGAGCTTCCTCGTGAGCAACGACGGCGTCGTCTACGAGAAGGACCTCGGGCCGAAGACGCTCGACAGCTTCCGCGCGATGGAGCTTTTCAACCCGGACAGCACCTGGACCCCCGTCGAGGATAACGACTAGCCGCGGCCGATCACCGGGAGCTGCCGAAGACGACATACATCGCCGACTGCGTCGTGTGCGGGTCTAAGTCCTGAGGGAGCTCACGCCGAGCGCCAGGAGGCAGGGACGTTGACCCAGGAGCGGTCGAGCTCGGCGACGGATCGGCAACCGAGCAGCTTCATCGTGCGGGAGACGTCTTCCATCAGGATCGAGAGGGCGCGGGAGACGCCCGCTTCGCCGAATGCGGCGAGAGCGTAGGCGTAGGCGCGGCCGATCAGCACCGCGCGCGCTCCGAGGCAGAGGGCCTTGACGACGTCGCTGCCGCGGCGGACTCCGCCGTCCATCAGCACTTCGGCCCGGCCGCCGACCGCTTCGACGATCTCGGGCAGGGCGCGGAGCGAAGCCTGGACTCCGTCGAGCTGCCGGCCGCCGTGGTTGGAGACGATGACCGCGTTCGCGCCCTCGTCCACCGCGCGGCGCGCGTCCTCTCCCGTCAGGACACCTTTGATCGCGATCGACCCGGGCCAGGACCGGCGGATCCACTTCAGGTCTTCCCAGACGAACGCCGACTGGGCGAGCGCCGCCGTCACGTCGAGAAGCGGCATCGGTCCCCGCCCCGGCACGACGATGTTCGGAAGCGCTGGAACTCCGCCGTCGCGCAGATATGCCGCGAGCCAGCCCGGGCGCATCAGGATCTGGGGAGCAAACGGGATCTTCTGGAAGAGCGTGCCGGAGAGGAGCTCCTTCATGCCGTTGCGGTAATCGCGCTCGCGGAGGCCGGCGACCGGCGTGTCGATCGTGACGACGAGAGCGGAGTAGCCGGCCTTTCGCGCTCGCTCGAGGGCGGCTTCCGAGGCCCCCCGACCGCCGACGAGGTAGAGCTGGTAGCAGACCGGGCCGGTCGAGGCCGCCTTCACGTCCTCGAGGCGGTGCCCGGAGATCGTCGAGAGGATGTATGCCGTGCCGGCCTTCCCGGCGGCGCTCGCCGCGGCGACCTCGCCTCCCGGGTGCATCAGCCGGCTGTAGCCGACCGGGGCGAGCATCGCGGGAAAGGAGAGGTCCAAGCCGAGCGCCCGGGTGCCGATCTTGACCTCGCCGACCGGGATCGCGTTACGCGGGCGGAACGTCACCTCCTCGAAGGCGCGGCAGTTCTCGCGCAGTGTGACCTCGCCCTCGGCGCCCCCGTCGAGGTAGTCGAAGACCACCTTCGGCAGGCGCCGCCGTGCGATCGGCCGGAAGTCCTCGACATTGACCACCCGCGAAGAGGCGGCGGAGCGGATTCCAATCATGAAAAAATCGCTCCGAGCATACCGCCGCACCCCTCGAGATCGGCGGAAGGAGGCGTCATGGTCCGCAGGTTGTTCCTCGTCCTGGGTCTCTTCGCTCTTGTTCCGTGTCTGGCATTCGGCGGCGCCAGCGTCCGCTCGGCGTCCGGTCCATCACCGGCCTCGATCCAGGCGGTGGTGGACCAGTTCCGCGGGGACCTCGGCAGCACCAACAACGGCGTCGGCGGGACTTTCCCGTCCGGACACCGCGAAATCAACTGGGACGGGGTGCCCGACTCCTTCGCGGCGCCCCACAACCTGCCGGCGAACTTCTTCAACGTCAACTCGCCGCGCGGTGCGGTCTTCTCCACGCCCGGCACCGGGTTCCAGGTCAGCGCGAAGACCGGCAACCCGACGGTCACCGCGCTGCGGTTCGGGAACCTGAATCCGAATTACCTGGACGAGTTCCAGACCTTCTCTCCCGAGCGTCTCTTCATCGCTCTCGACAGCAACATCACCGACGTCACCTTCTTCGTGCCGGGGACGACGACGACCGCTTTCGTGAGCGGCTTCGGCGCGGTCTTCACCGACGTGGACTTCGCGACGACCACGACGATCCAGTTCTTCGACCCGGTCGGGGTGTCGCTCGGGACCTTCGCCGTCCCCTCGCAGGGTCCGGGGTTCCAGAACATGTCGTTCCTCGGCGTCTCCTTCAACGCCGGGGAGAAGGTCGCGAGGGTCCGAATCACGAGCGGCAACGTCGCGCCCGGCCCCCACGACGACCCCGGGTCCGGCGTGGACGTCGTCGCGATGGACGACTTTCTCTACGGTGAGCCGCAGTCGCTCCAGGCCGGCTGCGCAACCGACGCGAACACGCTCTGCTTGAACGGAGGCCGTTTCAAGGTGCAGGTGACCTTCCAGCTGCCGACTCCTCCGCCTCCGGCGCCGCCGGCGCCGCCTCCGACCCTGGCGTCCGCGGTTGGCCTGACCTCGGACACCGGGCTATTCTGGTTCTTCAGCCCCAACAACATCGAGCTCATGGTCAAGGTCGTGGACGGCCGCCCGTTCAATAACCGGTTCTGGGTGTTCATCGGGTCGGCCACGAACGTCCAGTACACGGTCACCGTGACCGACCTCTCGACGGGCTTCGCGCGGATTTACACGAACCCCCAGGGGGCGCTGGCGAGCTACGCCGACTTGAACGCTTTCTAGCGGGCGGAGGAGTTACCCCGCGAAACGGTTCGCCAGATCGGCCAGGGTCCGCACCTCGATGTCCGGCAGGACGTCGGGGCGTGAGGGTTCCGCGCGGCGGTTGATCCAGGCCACGGGGATGCCGATCTCGCGGCATGGGACGACGTCATGGAAGCGGCTCTGCGCGGCGTGGAGCCACCGGAGCGGCCCGATCTGCCGGCGCGCCTCTTCGAAGTGGCCGGGCGCGGGCTTGTAGGAACGGACCTGCTCGGCGGTGACGAGGATGTCGAAAGCCACGTCCAGGTGGCGCCGTGTGCCGGCGAGCAGGTCGTCGTCCACGTTCGAGAGGATGCCGAGGCGGTAGCCCGCGGCCGTCAGCTTGCGCAGCGCGGGGTTCGTGTCGGGGAACGGTTTCCAGTCGGGAAGCGACGAGGCGAGCCCGCGCGAGTCCTGTTCCGACAGGCTCCAGCCGAGACCCAGCGCGACGCGACGGGCCGACTCGGCGAGCACGTCCCGGTAGGAGCGGTAGGTTTCCGCCTCCACGGCGGGCTCGATCTGCCCGTAGAGGTCCAGGGCTTTCCGGCGGTCCAGGGCGACTCCGGCCCGCGAAGCGGCTGTCTCCAGCCAGTCCCCGATCCCCGCCTCCCAGTCGATGAGAGTGCCGTAGCAGTCGAAGGTGACGACGTCGAAGCGCCGTCCGGGGCGCCGGCTCAGACCGCCGCGCGGGCTGCCGGCGCCGCGGAGTAGGTCGGCTCGCACCACGACCGATACTTCGGCTTCTTGCCCCGCACGACGTCGAAGTATAGGTCCCGCAGCGCGAGAGTCAGCCGTCCGGGCTGTCCTCCGCCGATTGGCCGGTGGTCCACGCGGGTGATCGGAACGATCTGGGCCCCGGTCCCGCCGAGGAAGGCCTCCTCGGCGAGCGCGAGCTCGGTCCGGTCGATGGACCGCTCGACGACCGTGACCCCCATCTCCTCGCGCAGCAGGGTGAGGAACGTGGCGCGGGTGATCCCCTCGAGGATGTCGTCGGTGACGGGCGGGGTGACGACCGAGCCCCCCTTGACCATGAAGAAGTTCGCGACCGAGCCCTCGGAGATGTGGCCGTCCTTGTTCAGGGTGATCGCGTCGTCGAAGCCGGCCCGCTGCGCGTCCGAGCGCGCCAGGGCGGAGTTGACGTAGGAGCCGGCGATCTTGCCGCGGGCCGGGATCATGTTGTCGTCGATCCGCTTCCAGGAAGAGATCGTCACGTGGGCGCCGTCATCGTTGTCGAAGTACTTGCCGAAGGGGAGGGCGACCATCGAGATCACGGGGGTCAAGTCGTGAAGGCGGACGCCGATCGTCTCGTCGGAGTAGAAAGCGAGCGGGCGGATGTAGCAGTCGGTCTTGAGGTCCTCGGCGCGGAGCAGTTCGTGGAGCTGCGAGAGGAGGCTGTCCACGGTGTCGGGCACCTCCATGCAGAGGAGCCTGGTCGAGTCGAGGAACCGCTTGAAGTGGTCGCGGGGCCGGAAGACGAAGAGCTCCTGCTCCTCGGCGTTCCAGTAGCCGCGCAGGCCGGCGAAGCAGCCCGTGCCGTAGTTCAGCCCGTGCGTCATGACCCCGAGCCGGGCCTGGCCGTAGGGAACGATCCGACCGCGGAAGAGGGCATACCGAGGAAGCTTTTTCATGGTTTTCACCTCAGTCCAAAGTGGATTGACTTAGCATCCAATCCAGAGCCCACTCTTCAATATTCGCTTGAAATTGATTCCAATTCAATATCCACTTTGCTAAAATTGGACTGGTATGCACCTGAATGAGTCGAGGACCTTCGGAAGCGCGCTGGGCGACTGGACCGCCGGCTCGGGTCCGGCCTATCGCCTTCTGGCGGCGGCGATTCGCTCGCGAGCGGAGTCGGGCGAGCTTTCCGCCGGAACGAGGCTTCCGGCGGAGCGATCCCTCGCGGACGCGCTCGGCGTCTCGCGGACGACGGTCGTCGCGGCGTACGACCTGCTGCGGCAGGAAGGGTGGCTGGAGAGCCGCCGGGGAAGCGGCAGCCGGCTGCTGCGCGCGGGCGCTCCGGGATCTGCGGTGGCCGCCGCGGACCCTGGCCGCTCCGGGTTCGAGCGCAGCACGATCCTGCGGAGCCTGGTCGAGGCGAGCGAATCCAAAGTCGAGTTCATGGGGCTTCACCTGCCCGCCGCCTCTCCGTTCGTCGCCGAGGCGCTGGAGCACATCGGCGAGGACCTGGCGAAGCTCGTCGGGCACCATGGCTACTGGCCGGTCGGTCTTCCGGCGCTGCGCTCGGCGATCGCGACGCACCTGACGAAATCGGGTCTGCCCTCTCACCCCGAGGAGATCCTCGTGACGCACGGCGCGCAGGAGGCGATCGGGCTGGCCGCTTCGCTCTTCCTCGCGCCGGGGCGGACCGTGGTCCTGGAAGACCCGACCTATGTCGGCGCGATCGACGTTTTCGCCGCCGCCGGCGCGCGGCTTTCCCCTGTGCCTGTGAGCGATCACGGCGTGCGCATGGATTTCCTGCGCGACGCCGTGGCCCGCGAGGCGCCGAGCCTGATCTACCTGATGCCGAGCTTCCAGAACCCGGCGGGGGTGGTCACCCCCGAGAGCCACCGCCGCGAGATCGCCGCGATCGCCGCGGAGCGCGGAATCCCGATCTTCGAGGACGACGCGCTCGCAAACCTCGACATGGGACACCGGCCGCCGAAGCCGATCGCCTCGTACGCGCCGGCGGCGCCGATCCTGTCGGTCGGCTCGCTCTCGAAGCTGATGTGGGGCGGGCTGCGAGTCGGGTGGATCCGGGCGCCCGAACCGCTCATCGGGCGGCTCGCGCGGAAGAAGGCCCTGGGCGACCTGGGCAACTCCGCGGTCAGCCAGGTCGTCGCCGCGCGGCTCCTCCCGCGGGCCGGAGAGATCCGCGAGTTCCGGCGCCGGCAGATCAGCGAGCGCCTCGCCGTCATGGAGAAAGAACTCTCGCGGCTTCTTCCGGAGTGGACCTGGCGGCGCCCCGGTGGAGGGCTGTCCTTGTGGGTGCGACTGCCGCGCGGCAACGCCGTCGAGTTCGGGCGGGTGGCGCAGCGGCACGGCGTCTCGATCCTTCCGGGGACGATCTGCTCGCCCTCCAACGGGTGTGCCGAGTTCCTGAGGCTCCCGTTCGTCCTCGAGTCGGCGAAGATCCGCGAAGGCGTTCGCCTCCTCGCCGAGGCGTGGAGGGCCTACGCGCCGGCCCCGGCGCCCGCCAGGGAGCGCGCCGCGCTGGAAGTCCTGGTCTGAGTAGCGCCGCAGAGGACAGCCTTGAGCGTTCCTGCCGGGAATAGTGCCGCCGTCGAGGCGCGTGTCCGGGCCGCGGTCGAAGCCGTGACGGATTCCTTCGAGCTGATGCCGTGCGATCCGGCGCTGGCGGACACGGCCGCCTTCTGCGCGCACTACGGCGTGGATCCCTCCGAGAGCGCCAACACGATCGTCGTGGCCTCGAAGAAGGAGCCCAAGCGCTACGCCGCGTGCCTCGTTCTCGCGACGACTCGGCTGGACGTCAACCACGCGGTCCGCGCGCTGCTGGACAACGCCAAGCTCTCCTTCGCGACCGGCGAGGAGACGGCCGCGCTGACCGGGATGATGATGGGAGGGGTGACGGTCTTCGCGCTGCCCTCGGACCTCCCGATCTTCATCGACAGCGCCGTCCTTTCCGCCCGCTCGGTCGTCATCGGCGGCGGCAGCCGGTCCATGAAGGTGCGGTTACAGCCCGATGTCCTCCGCCGCATTCCCGGCGCTCGAATCGTCGAGGGGCTCGCCCGCTGACTACTGGACGATCAGCGCCCGCAGCTCGTCGAGCTTGCGGTGGAGCGCCTGGATCGCCAGCTCGGCCTTGACGTTCACCTCGTAATCGAGGTCGGCGCGCAGCCGGTCGTGCATGGCCTGGCGGTTCTGGCTCATCATGATGATCGGAGCCTGTAGGGCAGCGATCATCGAGAGCATCAGGTTCAGGAAGATGTAGGGGAACGGGTCGGGCGGCTTGGTGAGAATCCAGGTCGTGTTGACCCCGGCCCAGACCAGCAGAAAGACGCAGAAGAGGATGATGAAGGTCCAGGAGCCGCCGAACTTGCTGACGGAGTCTGCGACCCTCTGGCCGAAAGTCAGCTGCTCGTCCATCTCCTCGTTGGGGTTGCGGATCTTCAACCGCGAGAGCATCTCGTCGGCGGCACGCAGGCGCTGCGTCACCACGCGCAGGAAGTGGCGGGCGGCCGCGGGATGCTTCTCGATGAGGTGGGCGACCGCCCTCGCGGGAACTCCGACCAGGGACACCGGCTCGTTGGCGCGCGCGGTGGCGTTGCGGGGCTGCTGGTCGAAGACGCCGAGCTCGCCGAAGAAGGATCCCCCCTCGAACGAGGCGAGAACGATCTCCTCGCCCTCGGAGGAGATCAGGATGTCCACCTTGCCGTTCTCCACGACATAGAGCCAATCGGCGGGGTCGCCCTTCTGGAAGATCGTCGCGCCGGGTTCGAACTCCATCCGTTCGCACGAGGCGATCAGCGCTTTCCGCTGCTCCTCGCCAAGGTCTCGAAAGAGGTGGACCCGTTCGAGGACGTGTCGCTCGGCCATGAGACCTCCTATTGGTGGTGGCGTCTATTGTGCCGAAGGCGCCGGCGGGAGTCGAGGGCGGGCGCCGAGCCGCCGAGTGACGATATGATCGCGGTCCAGCCGAACGCGGTTGAAACACCGGAGGCAACGACTTGGTCAAGAGACGCGCGGCCGGCGCGGCGCTGGCCCTCCTGATCGCGACCGGCGGTTTCTCCGCCGGTGCAGAGCGAAACAGCTTCACGGTCGGGACGGCGACCGCGGCCGAAGGTCGCGAGGCGACCGGGACGATCGACGTGCCCGCGGGAGTGGACGCCGCTCTCCACATCCCGGTCGCGGTCTTCCACGGCGCCTGGCCGGGGCCGGTGCTTGCTTTGGTCGCAGGCTCGCACGGCACGGAGTACGCGTCCATCCTCGCGCTCGAGAAACTGATCGGCAAGATCGACCCGACGGAGCTCTCTGGAACGCTGATCGTCGTGCCTCTCGTCAACATTCCCTCCTTCGAGGGGAAGATCGCCCACGTCAACCCCGTGGACGGCAAGAGCATGAACCGCTTCTACCCGGGGAAGGCGGATGGCACGCAGACGGAGCGGGCGGCTCTGGCCATCACGCGCGAGGTCGTCGAGAGGTGCGACTACTTGATCGACCTGCACGGCGGCGATCTTGACGAGAACCTGCGGCCGTACAGCTACTGGGCACGGACCGGAAACGAGAAGCAGGACGCGATCTCCAGGGCCATGGTCCTCGCCTTCGGGCTCGACCACATCATCCTCGCTACGGACCGGCCGAAGGATCCCGCAGCGTCGCGCTACCTCGAGACGACCGCGGCGACCCGGGGCAAGCCTTCGATCACCGTCGAGGCGGGCCGGGCGGGCCGGACCGACTCCGAGGATATCGAGGCGCTTCTCAACGGCTGCATCAGCGTGATGCGGCAGCTGAAGATCCTCCCGGGCACTCCGAACCCCGTGGAGCGGCCGGTCTGGATCGAGAAGGTGGTCACCCTGTCCTCCGACCACTCGGGGATCTTCTACCCGAGGGTGGACCGCGGAGACTACGTCGAGTCCGGGATGAAGATGGGCCTCCTGACCGACTATCTCGGGAAGACGATCACCGAGCCGCGGGCCCCCGCGACCGGCGTCATCCTCTACGTCGCCGCCCTCCCCTCGATGAAAAAGGGCGACACCGTCGCCAACATCGGCGTCGTAGCCCTGCGCGCTCCCTGATCCATTCGAATCAGGACCCCCCGGGGCCATTGCCTTAGAGTGTAGGATCTTGGCGATGGTTCGAAGGGTTTTGGTCCTGCTCCTGGGCGCCGGCGTTCTCGCGGTAACCGGCATCGCGGAGCTCTCGCTCTGCTGTTCGCTCGAGGAGCTCTCGCGGCCGGCCAACTCTGAGATCCGGGACTGCTGCGGCAACCCGGATTGCTGCCGCTCGGAGAGGCGCGGCCACGCGCAGGCGACCCTGTCCGTGAAGACCCCGCGGGGGGACGCCGCCGAGAAGGCTCCCGAGATGGGCGCGACGCACTGGCTCGCCATGGATCCGGTGGCCGCGGCGCCCCGGATGGTCGCCCACCTCTCGACCTCCCGGCACCATCCGCCTCCGCTCGACGGCCGAGGTACGCACCTCCGGATCTCGCTCTTCCGGATCTAGAGCCCTCGGCTCCGCGGGCGCGCGCCCGCGTTCTCTGTTCCCTTCTTCACAGGAGATTGTCATGAAGACGAAGTCCGTCTTCGGTGCCCTGTTTCTCGCGGCGGCGGCTGTGGCCGCGGTCGGGCCGGCCCCGGTGCGGGCGCTCGAGCCGCTCCCGGAGCCGGACTGGCTCAGCCGTCTCCGGGAAGCCATCAGCCGTGCCGCCGCCCGGAATCCGGAGGTCGCCGCGATGGAGGCGAGAATTTTGGCGGCGAGGCATCGCGTCGATCAGGCGACGGCGCTGCCCGATCCCGAGGTGGAGCTCGCGCTCAAGGACGTGCCGGTCTCCAGCCCGTCCCTTTCCCGGGACGATTTCACGATGGAGACGATCGCTGCGCGCCAGCGCTTCCCGGGGGCCGGAAAGCTTCCGGCGGAGAAGCGGGCGGCGGAGGCCGAGCTCGAGGGCATGGCGGCCGAGCACGCCAGGCATGTCGTGGAGATCGCGGCGGACGTCACCGATTCGTTTCTCCGAATTGCCTCCCTCGACCGAAGGCTCGCGATCGCACGCGAGACCCGACAGCGCCTGTCCGACGCGTTGACGGCTGCCAGAGAGCGCTACGCGGTGGGAAAGGGAGCGCAGGCCGATGTCCTGAGAGCGAACCTGGAGAAGACGGCCCTCGATGACCGCCTGGCCGGGCTGGCGGCGGAGCGGCGCTCGGAGGCCGCGCGCGCCAACGCTCTACAGGGTCTTCCTGCAGACACGCAGGTTGTCCCCTTCGTGGTCGGGTCGGACGTGGAGAGCCGGATCGCGTCCCGGCCCGTCCCGCCGGCCGGGGAGCTGCTCGAGCGGGCCGAGCGGGACAGCGCCGCGATCGCCGCTGCCGCCGCCGGCGTGCGGCGCGGTCAGGCGCGGCTGGAAGGCGCCCGCCTGGAGCGCCGGCCGGACTGGACGGTGATGAGCTACTACGCCCACCGGGTCAGTTTCGAAGACCTGGCGGGGATTTCCGTGTCCTTCGGTCTGCCGTGGGTCCATCCGAAGAGGCTCCAGGCAAGACAGGCCGAGCTGGAGGCCGACCTCGAGGGAGCGCGGGCAGACCTTTCGGCCGCGCGAAACGCGCTGCGGCGCGACATCGAGGCAGCGTCGGCCGAGCTCGCGCGCAACCGCGAGCAGGCCCGGCTCTACCGGGAGCTGATCCTTCCGCAGGCGGAGATCAACTACCGCGCCGCGAGGGAGGCGTACCAGGTGGGCGCGATCGATTTCCTGACCTACGTGCGGGCGGCCACGGACCTCGGCATCTACGAGGCCGAGGCGGTCGAGCGCGAGGCGGGCGCGGCGCGGTCCGTCGCCGCGCTGCAAAAAGCCTCGGGTCTTCCTCTCATCGAGGGGACTCCGGCGCCGGGAGGATCTCATGAGGACTAACAAGACCTTCCGCGCTGCTGTATGCCGAGCGCTCGCGCTGGGAATGACCCTGGCCGTGCTGGGGACCTGGGTCGCGTGCTCGCGCAGGCCCTCCGGCGCCTCAGCGACCCCAGCGCCGGCCGCGGCGGCGCGGAAATGGACCTGCGCCATGCACCCTCAGGTCTCCTCCGACAAGCCCGGAAAGTGTCCGATCTGCGGCATGGACCTGATCCCGAAGATGGAGTCCGCATCCAATCCCGTTTCCCCGGTCCCCACCTCTGAGCGCCGGGTTCTCTACTGGTACGACCCGATGAAGCCGGAGGTCCACTTCGACAAACCCGGCAAGTCGCCGTTTATGAACATGGATCTCTTGCCCAGGTACGCGGAGGATCAGGCGGCCGAAGGACCGGCGCTCCCTCCGGGCTTCTCCGTCGTTCGTATCCCTCTCGAGCGCCGGCAGGAGATCGGCGTGACGACGGCGAGAGTCGAGCGGCGCAGGATCGCCGGAGCGGTCGAGACCAACGGCGTCGTCGCTGAGGACGAGGGCCGTGTCCACGCGGTCAACGCCAGGTTTTCCGGATACATCGAAAAGCTGTACGTCGATCGCACGGGCCAGCCCGTGCGCAAGGGGCAGCCGCTCCTCGCCGTCTTTAGCCCGGACCTGGTCGCGACGGAGCGAGAGCTTCTCCTAGCCGCCGAGAACGTTCGGCGGCTGTCCGGCGCCTCCAGTCCCGAGGCGGCCTCGGACGCGCGGGCGCTGCTCGACGCGACGCGGCAGAGGCTGCGCCTCTGGGAGATTCCCGACTCCGAAGTCGCGCGCATCGAGAAGACTGGGGTGGTCGCCAGGGATCTGAATCTCGATTCGCCGGTCTCCGGGGTCGTCCTGAAGAAGGAGGCCGTGGCCGGGATGGCGATCACGGCGGGCATGCCGCTCTACACCGTCGCGGACCTCTCCGAAGTCTGGGTTCTCGCCGACCTCTACCAGTCGGAGATGGCCGTAATCTCGAAGGGCGACGCGGCGACGGTATCGGCTTCCTTCCTTCCGGGCGAGACGTTCCAGGGCCGGGTCGATTTCGTCTATCCGACCCTGTCCGAAGAGACCCGCACGGTGAAGGTCCGTCTCGTCCTTCCCAACACGAACGGACTCTTCAAGCCCGGAATGTTCGTCCGGGTGTCTCTCGCCGGCAAGGGACGAGAGGTCCTCGGCATTCCGCGATCCGCCCTCATCCAGACCGGCGATCGGCAGATCGCGTTCATCGAGCAGTCTCCCGGCGTCTACGCGCCCCGCGAGGTCGTGGCGGGGATCGCCGGGAAGGACTACGTCGAGGTCCGGTCCGGGCTCTCCGAGGGAGAAACCGTCGTGACCTCGGCGAACTTCCTGATCGATTCTGAGTCCCGAATCGGCGCGATCGGAGCGGCGCCCGCCGGGTCGGCCGGCCAGCCGGCGCAATCGCTGGGAGTCAAGCCGACGCCGGGGGAGCCGCGCCCATGATCGAGAAGCTCATTGCCCTCTGCGTCCGCAACAAGTTCCTGACGACCCTCCTCGTCGCCGCTCTGTTCGGAGCCGGGCTGTGGGCATTGAAACGGATTCCGCTCGATGCCCTTCCGGACCTCTCGGACGTCCAGGTGATCGTCTACACGAACTGGGAGGGACAGAACCCGAGCCTCATCGAAGACCAGGTGACGTATCCGATCGTCTCGGCCTTGATTTCGGCGCCGAAGGTCAAGACGGTCCGCGGCTACTCCTTCTTCGGATTCTCCTACGTCTACGTCATCTTCCAGGACGGCACCGACCTGTACTGGGCGCGCAGCCGGGTGCTCGAGTACTTAAACGGCCTGAAGGGGCAGCTTCCCGAGGGGGTGAACCCGGGTCTCGGGCCCGACGCCACCGGGGTGGGTTGGGGATTCGAGTACGTTCTCCTCGACAAGACCGGCCGGCACTCCCTGGCGGACCTGCGGACGTTCCAGGACTGGGACCTGTCCTACTGGCTCCGCGCGGTTCCCGGCGTCGCCGAGGTCTCCTCGGCCGGCGGATTCCAGAAGCAATACCAGATCGAGGTCGATCCGGTGAAACTGGTGTCGTACGGAATCGGCGTCAACGAGGTGATCGAGCGGATCCGCGACTCCAACGGCGACGTCGGCGGGCGTGTGGTCGAGTGGACCGGGCGGGAGTACATGGTGCGCGGCCGCGGGTACATTCAGGGCCTCGAGGACCTGCGCAAGATCCCGCTCAAGGCGCGTCCCCAGAGCGGAACTCCGGTCTACCTCTCCGACGTCGCGGCGGTCCACTTCGGGCCGGAGATGCGGAGGGGCATCGTGGACTGGAACGGCGAGGGGGAGGCGGTCGCCGGGGTCGTGGTCGTGCGCGCCGGGGAGAACGTCGCCCGCGTCGTCGAGGCGGTCAAGGCGAAGATCGCGACGGTCCGCTCCTCGTTCCCGCCAGGCGTGGAGCTTCGAATCGCCTACGACCGGAGCGACCTGATCGAGCGAGCCGTCTCCACGTTGAAGCGCACCCTGATCGAGGAAATGATCGTCGTGGCCTTCGTGATCCTGATCTTCCTCTTCCACTTCCGGTCCGCCCTCGTGCCGATCACGGTCCTGCCGGTCGCCATCGTCATCTCCTTCCTGCCGATGGCCCTTCTCGGCGTGTCGTCCAACATCATGTCGCTCGGAGGGCTGGCCCTGGCGATCGGCGTCCTGGTGGACGCGTCGATCGTGATGGTCGAGAACGCCCACAGGCACGTGGCGGCGGCCGGAGATCCTCGGGGCGCTGCCCGGGAGGCGGCGATCGTCTCGGCGGCGCAGCAGGTCGGCCGCGCGATCTTCTTCTCGCTGATCATCATCATCGTCTCCTTCCTGCCGGTCTTTCTCCTGACCGGGGAGGAGGGAAGGCTTTTCCACCCGCTGGCATTCACCAAGACCTTCGCGATCGCTGCCGCCTCCGTCCTGTCGATCACGCTGGTTCCGATCCTGATGGGCGCCTGGATGCGGGGACGGATTCGCCACGAGGATCGAAATCCCGCGGCGCTCTACAGCCGGCGCATTTATGCCCCCGTCCTGAACTGGGCTTTGCGTTTTCCGAAAACCATCCTTCTTTCGAACCTCCTGCTCATTCCCGCCGTCCTTCCACTGGCTCTCTCGCTCGGCTCCGAGTTCATGCCGCAGCTTCGGGAGGGCTCGCTCATGTACATGCCGACCGGGCTCCCGATGATGGCGGTCGAGCAGGCGCGAGACGTGCTGGTGAAGACGGACGGGATCCTCATGACCTTTCCGGAGGTGCAATCGGTCCTGGGCAAGTCGGGGAAGTTCGAGAGCTCGACGGATCCCGCGCCCATCGAGATGTTCGAGACGACCATCGTCCTGAAGCCGCAGGAGCAGTGGCCGAGGACCTTGCATCGGCGCTGGTACTCGGATTGGCCCGCCTGGATCAAACCGGCCTTCCGTCCGATCTGGCCGGAGACGCGGCCCCGGACCCAGGACGAGCTGATCGCCGCGATGAACGAGAAGCTCCAGGTCCCCGGCATGCCGGTCGCCTGGACACAGCCGATCCGCAACCGCCTGGACATGCTCGCGACCGGCGTCCGGACGAAGGTCGGCGTGAAGGTCTATGGATCCGACTACTCGGCGATCGAGAAGGTCAGCCTCGACGTCGAGAACGCGCTGAAGGACCTTCCGGGTGCGCGCAGCGTCTATGCCGAGCGGACGACCGGTGGCTCCTACCTCGACTTCACGGTGGACCGGGATGCCGCTGCGCGTTACGGCCTCACCGTGATGCAGGTGGAGGGCACGCTGGAGGCGGCCACCGGGGGCAAGGTCGCGACGACGACGGTCGAGGGGAGGCGGCGGTTCTCGGTCCTCGTCCGTTACCCGCGGGATTTCCGGAGCGATCTCGAGAGTCTCCGGCGGATCCTGGTGCCGACTGGCTCCGGCTCGCAGGTCCCCGTCGGGGAGCTCGCGCAGATCCGCGTCGCGACGGGTCCCCCGATGTATCGCGACGAGAACGGCCGGCTGGCGGGGGTCGTCTACGTCGATACCGATGCCTCCGACCTCGTGGGATTCGTCCGATCGGCCCAGGGACGGGTGGCCGAGCGAGTGAAGCTGCCGGCGGGTGCGACGCTCGACTGGACCGGCCAGTACGAGTTCCAGGTCCACGCCCGCAAGACGCTCCAGGTCGTGCTGCCGATCGTGATCGCCGCGATCTTCGTGCTTCTGACGATGACGTTCCGTTCCGCCTCCGAGGCCTCGATCGTCATGCTCTCCGTGATCTACGCCATGACCGGAGGAGTGATTCTCCAGTGGCTGCTGGGCTACAACTTCTCCGTCGCCGTCTGGATCGGCTACATCGCTCTCTACGGCGTTGCTGTCGAGACTGGCGTCATCATGGTGATCTACCTCCACGAGGCGCTCGACCGGCGCCTGGCGAGAGGCGGGGGCGCCGTGACGCGGGAGGACATACTCGAAGCGACGCGGGAGGGCTCGGTCCTGCGCCTGAGGCCGAAGCTGATGACCGTCGCGGCCGCGATCCTCTCCCTCGTTCCGATCTTCTGGTCGGCCGGCGCGGGCTCTGAGGTCATGCGTCCGATCGCGGCGCCGATCGTCGGGGGCATGGTGACCTCCACGATCCACGTCCTCCTCGTCACCCCGGTCATCTTTCTCCTCGTGAAAGAGCGAGCCCGCCGGAAGGGGACGCTTCGCGCCTCGGGGATGGAGAAAACCGCCAATTGACAACTCTAATCTATAGATCTATATTTATCGATCTATGGGAAGACCCCGGGATCTGGTGCTCGCGTTCAAGGCGCTCGGGGATCCCACCCGGCTGAGAATCCTCGATCTGCTCCGGGCTCGTGGGAAATCCTGTTGCGACCTCGTCGCTCGCGCCGAAAAGGGGCTGTGCGCCTGCGACATCGAGGCGGCCGTCGGGCTCTCCCAGGCGGCGGTTTCCCACCACATGGACCTGCTGCGCCGCGCCGGCCTGGTGGAGGCGGAGAAGCGCGGCCGCTGGATGTTCTACCGGAGAAACGAAGGGGCGCTGGCCGAGCTCGCCGACGCCGTCGCGAAGGCCGTCTGAAGAGATTGGAGGAAGACATGCCGTCCGCGGTCCACATTTCCCTGAACGTCTCGGATCTCTCCCGGTCCGTCGACTTCTACCGGCGGTTCCTGGGCGAGCCGAGGAAGCTCAAGTCCGACTATGCCAAGTTCGTCTCCGCCGACCCCGAGATCCACCTGGCCCTCCAGCCGGCGACGATCGAAGGCGCGGGCACGCTCTCTCATCTCGGGATCCGCGTCGAGACGACCGAGCGCGTCCGGGAGTGGAAGGCCGCGCTCGCTTCGCGCGGGCTCCCGGCGCAGGAGGTCGAGCAGGAGGCCTGCTGCTATGCCCTCCAGGACAAGTTCTGGGTCGCCGATCCGGACGGGATCCGCTGGGAGGTCTACACCGTCCTGGAGGACCTCGAGGAGGAGCGGCTGGAGCCGGCCGCCATATCGTGCTGCATGCCCGACGCGGGGGCCTGCTGCGCCGGATGAAGCCGAGCTACTGAGCGGGGGACCTTGCGGTCCCCCGTCCTCCCTAGGCGCCCCGCGGCCATCGCCAGCCGCCCGGGTCCGCGAGGATCAGGAAGAGAGAGCCGAGCCACATGCACAGGTCCACGCGGGCCTCGTGGACGAAGCTCCAGAAGCCGTAGCGCGGCAGCTTCGCCAGCGTGAAAAGGCCGAAGCCGTGGCCGAGGAGGATCGGGATCTTCGTCGTGACGATCGCGACCGAGATATCGATCAGCAACACCGCCGCGGCGGCGCGAGTCAGCAGGCCCGCGAGCACCAGCAAGCCGCACACGGTCTCCGCCACGCCGACGAACGGTCCGAAGAATTCGGGCCAGGGGATCCCGATCTTCGCGAAGCGGCCCGCGCCGAGCTCCGCCGGGTAGAGGAACTTCTGGATGCCCTCGGCCAGGAACACTCCGCCGACCAGGAGGCGGATCAGGACGATCGCGCGTGGAGCCGCGCCGGCTCTCGAAAAACGGCGGCTCATCGGGCGCCCGGCGTTTTCGGGGTGAAGGACGCGAGGTCGTAGATCCCGAGGTTCTTCTCGATCCCGGCCACGCGGTCCACCATCCTCTCGAATCCGTCGGAGCCGAAGAGCTGGTGTTCTTTCGTCTCGAAGTCGTCGCCCAGGGCGTCGTACTCGTTGGCCGTGACGATCTTCCGCAACGCCGGGAAGAGGACGGTGTCCTCCCGCGCCTCGTGCGGCGCGTACATGCGGATGAAGCCGGCCATCGAGTCCTTCAGCTCCTGCCGCCTCTCGGGATCCTTGAGCGAGGCGGCGTTACACAGCCGCGTGGTCGTCTCCGTGAGGGTCCGGCCCACCCGGTGCTGCGCGAGCAGGACATCCACGAGGTCTACGTGCTTCTTCGCCTTGCGGAAGCGGGGAAACAGGAAGTCCTCTTCGAGCTTCTCGTGGTAGTCCTCGATGAACGAGCGGATTAGCTTCGCGGCGTCGGCGACCGGCTCCGGTGGAAACTCCTCTCCGGCGTCGAGCCTGCGGATCGCCTCTCCGTAGACGAGCAGGACCCGTTTCAACACGCCGTGCTCGCGCATCAGGTCCTCGGCGGGAGAGACGTCTCCGTCCTCCTTCTCCTTCTCGGGTTTCTTGCTCTTCTTCGCGGCAGGGGCGAAGCCGGCCGCAAGGACGCCGGCTCCCGCCGCGGTCGTCAAGCCCAGGAAATCCCGCCGGGTCCTCGGGGCATGCCTCATCGGCCACCTCCGTCACCTCTTTTTACCAGACGCGGCCCGCGCGCCGGCCATTACGCAGTGGACTAGGATTCGCGGGGACTAGGATTTTGGATGACCGGGAGGTTCGCGATGCGCGACGAACAAGTCCAACGAGTCGTCGATCTGGTCGATCCGGCAGTCAACCGGATTGACAACCTGACGGTCGAGGACGCGCGCGAGAGAGTCGCGAAGGGGGATGCCGGCGCGGTCTCCGGGATCCAGGGCTCCTTCGCCCTCGTCGCCCGGGACGGCGAGAGCGTGCGTCTGGCTCGCTCGCTCGACCGGCCGCTGCGCTACTTCCTGGCCAAGAGGAGCGAAGGCCCCGCGCTCGTCGCCTCCGACCGGATCGACGCGATCCACGCTTACCTCGAAGGCGAAGGCCTGGCCGGCCAGTTCCACCCGACCTACACGCGCATGGTCCCCGCGCACCACGTCGTGGAGCTGCGGCTGGTCGGCTGCCCGGATCCCGACGCGGGCTACACGCGGTTCTTCACCCCGGAGCGGGCGACCGGGCCCGCGGACACGGCGGAGCTGGGCCGCCGCTACATCGAGGAGCTGGACCGCGAGATCGCGGTGTGGCTGAGGAGCCTTCCCGAGCGGGAGCCGATCGGGGTCTGTTTCTCCGGCGGCGTGGACAGCGGCGCTGCCTTCCTCGTCGCGTATCACCGGATGGGGAAGCTCGGCATGAACCCGGGGCGACTGAAGGCCTTCACGCTTTCGGCGGGAGGCGGCTCGGACCTGGACCAGGCGAGGCGCTTCCTGAAGGCCCTGGACCTCGAGATGTTCCTGGAGCCGGTCGAAGTCGAGCCCGGCTCGCTCGATCCATTCGAAGCCGTCCGCGTGACCGAGGACTACAAGCCGCGCGACGTCGAGTGCGCGGCGGTCGCGCTGGCCCTCTTCCGCGGCATTCGGGCGCGGTATCCCGACTGGCACTGCCTCCTCGACGGCGACGGGGGAGACGAGAACCTCAAGGACTACCCGATTGAAGAGAATCCGGAGCTGACGATCGTCTCGGTCGTCAACAACCCGCTCCTCTACCAGGAAGGCTGGGGAGTCGGGCGCATGAAGCACTCCCTGACGTATTCGGGCGGGCACAGCCGGTCCTACACGCGGACCTGGGCGCCGCTGCGGCTGCTGGGCTTCGAGGGGTTCAGCCCCTTCACGCGGCCGGGCGTGATCGCCGCCGCAGAGTCGATCCCGTTTGCGGAGCTGACCCGCGGAAGCCACGAGCGGCTCTATGCGCTCAAGGGAGAGATCGTGTCGAAGGGCGTCGAGGCGGTCACGGGCCTGCGGATGCCGGTCTTTCCCAAGCGGAGATTCCAGCACGGCTCCCTCTCGCCGGGAGATTTCTCCGGCCGCTTCCCGTTCGGGGAGGCCGACTACAGGATGCACCTGCTGTCGCGCTACGCGTGAGCGCGGCGTACCCGGCCGAAGCCTCCGAGCGAGACCGCTGGATCCTGGCCCGGCGCGGATCGCGCAACCGGCTCGACCCGGCGGTAGCCTACGGACAAGTCCAGGAAGAAGAACCGGACGATGCGGGCCGGCCTGTCTCCGTCTCGACGATCTTCCTGGCCAACCGGGAGTGCCCGTGGCGCTGCCTGATGTGCGACCTCTGGGTCAACACGCTCGAAGAATCCGTCCCAGCCGGCGCGATTCCCGCGCAGATCGCCCGCGCGGTGGCGGAAATGCCTTCGTCGCGGTGGGTCAAGCTCTACAACGCCGGGAGCTTCTTCGACCCGAGGGCGATCCCGCCGGAGGACCATGTTTCGATCGCCAGGGAGCTCGAGCCCTTCGACCGGGTTATCGTCGAGTCGCATCCCGCTCTCGTGGGAGCTCCGGCGCTGGCCTTCCGCGGCGCGCTGGCGGGATCGCTCGAGGTGGCGATGGGCCTCGAGACCATCCACCCGGAAGTCCTTCCGCTCCTCAACAAGCGGATGACGCTCGACCAGTTCCGCCGCGCGGCGGCGCTTCTCGTGGAGGGCGGGATCGCGGTGAGGGCGTTCGTCCTGGTGGGCCTGCCGTTCGTTTCGCTCGAGGAATCCGTCGAGTGGGCATGCCGCTCGATCGAGTTCGCTTTCGACTGCGGCGCCTCGGTCGTCTCCGCGATTCCGACCCGGACCGGCAATGGAGCGATGGATGATCTCTTCCGGCGCGGGAAGTTCTCGCCGCCCGATCTCGCGGCGCTCGAAACGGTCCAGGCGTTCGGCATCGCCTCCAAGAGAGGCCGCGTGCTGGCCGATCTCTGGGACTTCTCCCGGTTCGCGCGCTGTGCCTCGTGCCGGATGGAGAGGCAAGAACGGCTCCGGCGGATGAACCTGGCGCAGTCGGTTCTTGCGCCGTTGGCCTGCGCCGCATGCGGAGGGTCGGCCCCCTGAAGACGGACTTCGACGTCGCGATCGTCGGGTCCGGATTCGCCGGGTCGCTCCTGGCGATCGTCTGCCAGCGCCTGGGGCGGTCGGTCGTCCTCGTCGAGCGTGGGGCCCATCCCCGCTTCGCGATCGGGGAGTCCTCCTCGCCCCTGGCGAACCTGCTGCTGGAAGAAATCTGCGAAAGGTACGGCCTGGATCGGATCCGGCCGCTCGCCGCGTGGGGCTCTTGGCAAAGAGTGCATCCGGGAATCGGCTGCGGCTTGAAGCGCGGCTTCACGTTCTACGGCCATTGCCCCGGGCGCGCGTTCTCGCCGGATCCAGGGCGCGCCGACCAGCTCCTCGTCGCGGCGAGCCCGAACGACGAGGTGGCGGACACGCACTGGTATCGGGCGGACTTCGACGCGTTCCTGGCCGGCGAGGCGCGAGAGGAGGGCGCGGAGTACCTCGATCGAACTTCGCTCGATTCGGTGCGGCGCCGCGCCGACGGCGGCTTCGATCTCGAAGGAGAGCGGCTGGGCCGGCCCGTCCGGCTCGGGGCGAGGTTCGTCGCCGACGCGTCCGGGCCCCGGGGCTTCCTTCATCGAGCCCTGGGACTCCGGGAAGCGCGGTTCCCGGACCTGCCCGCGACGAGCGGCCTTTATGCGCACTTCGCCGGAGTCCAGACGCTGGAGGAAATCGGTCTCGCGGATCCGTCGCACGGCCCGCCTTATCCCGCGGACGACGCGGCGGTCCATCACGTCTTCGGGGGCGGGTGGATCTGGGTCCTGCGGTTCAACAACGGGATCACGAGTGCCGGCGTCTCCGCCACGCCGCGGCTCGCGGAAGAGTTGCGCCTTTCCGAGGGGCAGCCCGCGTGGGAGCGCCTCCTCGCGAGGCTCCCCACTGTCGCCCGGCAATTCGAGGGATCGCGGGCCGTCGTCCCGTTCGTGCATCACGAGCTTCCGTTCCGGGCGGAGGCCGCGGCCGGCGCGGGGTGGGCGCTGCTGCCGTCCGCCGCCGCCTTCGTGGACCCGCTCCTCTCGACGGGATTTCCGCTGACGCTCTTTGGGGTCGCGCGCCTGGCGCGAGCGGTCGAGGCATCCTGGGGTCGCCCGGCCTTCGAGGAGGACCTGTGCGCCTATGACCGGCAGACTCTGTCCGAGGCCGATACCTCCGCGCTCTTGGTGGCCGCGCTCTTCTCCAGCCTCGGCGACTTTCCGCTCTTCGTGGAGCTGACGAAGCTCTACTTCGCGGCGGCGAGCTTCGCCGAGACGGAGAGGCGCCTGGGGCACCACGCTCCCGAACGCTCGTTCCTGTGCGCGGATCACCCCGTCTTCGGCCCGGCGTTTCGAGATTGCTGCCGGTCGGCGCTCGAGCCGAATCGGGAGCGTCGGGAGCTCCTGGGGAAGATCGCCGCGGCGATCGAGCCGATCGACGTCGCCGGGCTCTCGGACCGGACGCGCCGCAACTGGCATCCGGTGCTCGCCTCCGACCTCGTCGCGGCGGCGCACAAGC
Organism: Thermoanaerobaculia bacterium; assembly: GCA_035263845.1. Lineage (GTDB taxonomy): Bacteria > Acidobacteriota > Thermoanaerobaculia > UBA5066 > Gp7-AA6 > JAWOLE01. Next base: position 21,672 of record DATFQY010000088.1, read on the forward strand.
TCGGGGTGGGCCGCTCCGAGATCGAATCGCTGCTGGAGCGCTCGGGCTTCTTCGCGGCGACGGGCAGGTCTTAGCGGGGGACCTAGCGGTCCCCCGAGTTCCCTAGTCCGCTGCCTTCGTCGCCTTCTCGGCCTGCTGCTTGCGGAGCATTCGGAGAGAGATCACGAGCGCGACGATCATGACCAACGCCGCAGAGCTCATTTCCCGTGCCTCGACCGTCGAGAAGGCAAGCACCGAGCCAGAAAGCCGTAAACTCGGAAGTTCTTTGACCTCGAAGGGAGATTTGCGCGCGGTGCTCTGGAGCGCGGCCGGCGCGACCGCCCTGGCATTTCTCTTTTTTGCGCTCCTCGAAACCCTGCGTCCCCTACGGCGCCGGCGCGAGCCGAGGGTTCGCCGCGCCGCGCGCAACCTGACGGCCGGCGGGATTTCGCTGGCCGTCGTGACGCTCCTCCAGACGCCGTTTCTCCTTCCCGCCGTCCAGTGGGCCGCGAGCCACCACGTCGGCCTTCTGAATCTCGTCTCGCTTCCCCGTCCCGTCGAGGTCGCGCTCGCGATCGTGCTGCTGGACTACACGCTCTGGATCTGGCACCGCATCAACCACGTCGTCCCGTTCTTCTGGCGCTTCCACCTGGTCCACCACGTGGACCGCGACATGGACGCCTCGACCGCCTTCCGCTTCCACTTCGGCGAGCAGGGCCTCTCGGTCGGCTACCGGCTGCTGCAGGTCGTCGCCCTGGGAGTGGACCCGGTCGCGCTCTGGGTCTGGCAGGGCGTGCTCGCGGTGTCGATCGTTTTCCATCACTCGAACACGCGGCTCCCCGTCTGGCTCGAGGGGGCGATCGTGCGGGTCATCGTGACGCCCCGGATGCACGGCATTCACCACTCCAACTACCGCAACGAGGCCAACGGAAACTGGGCGAGCCTCTTCACCGCGTGGGACTACCTTCACGGCACCGTGCTGCTCTCGGTCCCGCAGGACACCGTGGACATCGGCGTGCCCGGCTACGGGAAGGAGGAAGACGTCACGCTGGGGAAGATCCTCGCGATCCCTTTCGGTTCGCAGCGGGACGACTGGGGAGAGCGCCTCGAGCGGCCCATCCCGGAGGCGCCAAGAACGGAGCTTGCGCCATGACGCCCGACGCAGGGATCCGGGATCTCGCGTCGAGGCTGGCGAAGGCATCCCGAATCACGGTCCTGACGGGAGCCGGGGTCTCCGCGGCGAGCGGCGTCCCGACGTTCCGCGGGCCGGAAGGGTTGTGGAAGGACTTCCGGCCCGAAGAGCTCGCGACTCCGGAGGCCTTCGCGCGCAGTCCGAAAACGGTCTGGGAGTGGTACGACTGGCGGCGGCGGCTCGTGGCGGAGTGCAAGCCCAATCGCGCCCACGAGGTGCTGGCACTCTGGAGCCGCCGCTACCGGGGCTTCGCGCTCATCACGCAGAACGTGGACGGACTTCACGAGCGCGCCGGGACGAGGAACGTCGTCCGCTTCCACGGGTCGCTCTGGGAAGTCTCCTGCTGGGACGGTTGCCGCGAAGGCTCCTGGCCGGACGACACGGTCCCGTTCCCGGCGCTGCCGCCGCCGTGCCCGCACTGCGGCGGGGCGCTTCGCCCGGGAGTCGTCTGGTTCGGCGAGGCGATCCCGGCGGCCGCGCTCGAGGGCGCCGAACGCGCGCTCGACTGCGACATCTGCCTCGTCGTCGGGACCTCGTCGGTCGTCTATCCCGCCGCCGCCCTCGCCTCGGAAGCAAAGAGCCGGGGCGCCTTCACCGTGGAGATCAACCCGGAAGCCACGTCCGCGTCCGACGAAGTGGACCTGGCGCTCCAGGGCCGCGCCGAGGACATCCTGGATCAGCTGGAGCGGGTGATGGGGCTGGAAGCTGACAGCTGAGAGCTGCCAGCTACTCGAGCTTTTCGGCCAGGATCTTCGCCGCCTGCTCCTTGCGGTAGGCCTTGAGCTTCTCCCGCAGCTCGGGCCGGCTTCCCGCGAGGATCGAGACGGCCTGGAGGGCGGCATTGACGACGCCGGCCTTGCCGATGGCGAACGTCGCGACCGGCACTCCCGCGGGCATCTGGACGGTCGCGAGCAGCGCGTCGAGGCCCTTCAAGGCCGAGCTGTCGATCGGGACCCCGAGGACGGGGAGGACCGTGTTGGCGGCGATGGACCCGGCGAGGTGGGCCGCGCCGCCGGCTCCCGCGATGAGGACCTCGATGCCGCGTCCCTCGGCCGAGCGGACGTACTCGACGAGGGCGTCGGGGGAGCGGTGGGCGGAGAGCACGCGGCTCTCGCTCGGAACGCCGAACTTCGTCAGCGTCTCTCCGGCGTGGCGCATGGTTTCCCAGTCGCTCTTGCTGCCCATGAGGACGGCCACGAGAGGCCCGTCGGATCTTGGCATGGGAGGCGGATTCTACAGGGGAGGGGCCTCGGACACGCGTGCTGCTAAAATTGACTACAGGTGGGTTGACCCGATGAAAAGGGGAATCTGGGTGGCCATGGCGATCGCGATCGCGGTCGCGGGCGCCTGGGGCTACGGCGCGCTGATGCGCCAGGAAAACGACGACGGCCGACGCGTCCAGCTCCTGGCGATCGCGGAGGAACAGCACCTGGATCTCTCCTTCTCCCGCAGCGGCCGCCTCGTCACGAAGGTCCCGGAGGAGGGCGAGACGGTCCAGCCCGGGAGCTTGGTCGCCCGCATCGAGGAGCCCGGGCTGACCGAGGACGCGTCCGACTACGAGCGGCAGCGCGACCAGATCGCCGCGCAGGAGAAGAGCCGCAAGGAAGCGGTCGCCCAGCTCGAGGCGCAGCTCGCCCAGGCGATGAGCGAGGAGAAGAGAATGTCGCGACTCGCCTCCGAGGGGCTCGCACCGGCCGCGGACCTGGAGACGCTGCAGCACAAGCGCGAGGAGATCGCCGCGAACATCCGGGCGCGGGAGGCCGAGAAGGGAAACCTCGAGGCCCAGGAGAAGTCTCTCGGCTCGCGGCTGGACAAGGTCCGCCGGTTCGAAAAGGAAGGGACCCTCGTGTCGCCGGCGGGCGGGATGGTCCTGACGCGCTACCACCGTCAGGGAGAGTTCATCGCGGCGGGAGACCCGATCGTCACACTCCAGGTCGAGGCGCCTTACCTGCGGGTCGAGGTCCCCGAGGAGCGCCTCTCGGTTTTCCCCGTCGGGGGAAGCGTCACCGTCTGGCCGCAGGCCCGACCCGACGCGCGATTCGCGGCGAAGGTCGTCACGGTCAAGCCCCGCGCCGAGTTCGCGACGCGGAAGAACTGGGGACTCCAGAGCCGGGACCTGAAGACTTTCTCCGTGCGCCTCGCTCCTCAAAACACCTCGGTCATCTCGGGCCAGACCTTCGTCGTCGAAGCGGGCAGGAGCTGACCTGACCCCGGCGATCGAAGCGGAGAACCTGACCAAGAAGTTCGGCGATTTCATTGCCGACGACAACCTGTCCTTTCGAGTCAAGCCGGGCGAGACGTACGGAATCCTCGGGCCCAACGGGGCCGGCAAAACGACCCTCATCCGAATGCTGACGACGCTCCTGCCGCCGACCTCCGGCCGGGCCAGCGTCCAGGGGCACGATGTCGTTTCGGAGAGGCCCGCGGTGCGGGCCGCGATCGGGACGGTCTCGCAGGCGGTGACGACCGACGAGAACCTGACCGTGCACGAGAACCTCTCGGTGCAGGGGAAGATGTACGGCCTCTCGGGACGCGGCCTCTCGGGCCCCATCGAGAGGCGCTTGAAGCAGGTCGGCCTCTGGGACCGGCGCAGCCAGACCGCGGGACAGCTCTCGGGCGGAATGAGGCGGCGGCTGGAGATCGCGCGCGGCGTTCTCCACGAGCCCCAGGTGCTCTTCCTCGATGAGCCGACGGCGGGCCTCGACCCCCAGAGCCGCCGGGCGATCTGGTCGATGCTCGAGGAGATGACCGAGACCGATCCGATCCTCTCGATCGTCCTGACGACCCACGCCATGGACGAGGCGGACCACCTCTGCGACCGCGTGGCGATCATGGACCTGGGCCGGATCGTCTGCGAGGACGGGCCGGAGAGCCTGAAGCACGGCCTCGCGACGGGAGAGCGCGTCGAGATCCAGACCGACCGCGAGATCGCCGACGCCGACCGGCAGGCGATCCTCGCGCTCGGCGCCGTCAACTGGCGGTCCAGGATTCCAACCCTCTCGGAATTCCAGAGCCGCCCGGGCGAGGGGATCGGCCGCCGGGCCGCGGAGCTTCTCGAGGAGCGCGGCTACCGCGTCCGGCAGCTCACCATCGCCCCGGTAACGCTCGAGGACGTCTTCTTCGCCTACACCGGGCACGCCCTGCGGGAAACATGAGCCGTCCCGCGCGCGCCCGGGGACCCTGGCTTGCCGTCCTCGGGATCGCGGCCATCTGCCAGCGCGCCTACGTGACGCTGTGGAGGCAGCCGGTCCTGATCATCTCGACGATGTTGTTCCCCGTCGTCTATCTCCTGATCCTGGGCAACTCCCTGAACCGGGACCTGCGCACCCTGCCGCTCGCGATCGTCAACGAGGCCAACAACGGGCTGGCGGCCGAGTGCGTGCGCGGAGCCATGGCCCTGGAGAGCGGACGCGATCTGGTGCGCATCTTCCCCGTGGCCGACAGGGACGATGCGGTCCGGGGGCTGAGGCGCGGACGCTACCGCGCCATCTGGGTCCTCCCCTTCGGGCTCTCGCGCCAGGGGCCCGCGCCGTCATTCATCGGCGACAACACGGACCGTCCTTCCTTCGAGACCGTGGACGCGGCGCTGCGGGACGTCTGGAACGGCGCTCTCGCATCGACGGGTACGGTGCGGGCATCGCCCGCCGTGCGTCTCGAGGCGTATCCCTACCTCGATTACCTGACCTACCTCGCGCCGGCTGTCGTCTGCCTGGCCATCTTCATGGGCTCGATGGTCGCGGGCGGATTGCAGGTCATCGAGGACCGGATGTACGGGTATCACGAGGGATACCTCGTCACACCGATCTCGACGGGGACGCTCGTCGCCGGCCACATCCTCGCGGGCGCGCTGGTCGCGTCGGTGGCGGGCGACGTGGTGCTCCTGGCGATTCTCGGGACAACGCGGCTTCCCATCGCCGGCCCGGGCTCGGTCGTCGCGGCGCTCGTGACGGTCTTCCTGACGTCGCTCGCGATCTCTTCGATCTGGTTCCTGCTTTTCGCGCGGGCCCGGCGCGCGAGCGTCCTGCGAGGGATGTTCGGGATCATCAACGCGCTGCTGTTCTTTCCCTCGGGCGCGCTGTACCCGGTCGAGTCGTACCCGAAGTGGCTGCGGGCGATCTCCAACGTGGACCCGCTGACGTACGGACTGCGCGGGCTGCGGGACGTCCTGCTCCGGGGGGAGGATGCTTCCTCCTGTTACCCGCCTTGGGTGTTTTTGGCGACGTTCACCGTGGTGTGCGGGATCCTGACGCGCGTCCTGTTCAAACGAGAGGTTTGAGGGCGACGAGTCCAAGGTCCAGACCGAGTCCAAGGTCCAAGGTCCAAGGTCCAAGGTCCAAGGACCGTCTAAGGTTCAAAGTCCAATGTCTAGTGGGTCCAAAGTCCAAGGTCGAATGTCCAAGGTCGGTCTAACGTCCAAGGTCCAAGGTCAAAGGTCAGGTGCCCGCCTTTAGACCTTCGACTTTCGACCGACCTTGGACTTTGGACTTTGGACCTTAGACCCGCCAGACCTTCGGCCTTGGACTTTCGACTGACCTTGGACCTTGTGACCGGTCAAGCGCTCCGGAGATAGGTCTCAAACTCCTCAGGATGGGCGGCGCGGCCTCTGGCCTCCTCCGCCTCAACCAGGTCCTCACGCACCAGTCTGGCCAGCGACTCCTCCAGCGTGATCGACCCATCCTTCCGTGTCAGCGTGATTTCCTGGTGGAGGTGTTGGAGCGCGTTCTTGCGGATGTGCTGGCGCGCGCCGTACCCGACCATCAGGAGCTCGGCCGCCGGCACCCGCCCCGCGCCGCGCTTGCGAGGGAGAAGTGTCTGCGTCAGCACGGCGGCCAGGCCCATCGAGAGCTCCTGGCGGATCGTGGGCTGGCGCTCGGCGGGGAAGGAGTCGGCGACACGGGAGACCGTCGAGGCGACGTCGGTCGTGTGGACCGTCGAGAAGACCAGGTGGCCCGTCTCCGCGGCGCCGAGAGCGATCCGCATCGTCTCGGAATCGCGCATCTCGCCGACGACGATCACGTCCGGCGCCTGCCGCATCGCCGCGCGGAGAGCGGTCGCGAAATCCGGCGTGTCCGCCCCGACCTCGATCTGCTCGACGAGGCTGTTGCGGTGCGGGTGCTCGTACTCGATCGGGTCCTCGATGGTGACGATATGCCGGGCGTCCCGGCGGTTGATCTCCTCGACCAGGGCCGCGAGCGTCGTCGTCTTGCCCGAGCCGGTCGGCCCGCCCACGAGCACCAGCCCCCGGGGAAGTTTCGTCAGGTTCTCGACACTGGGAGGCATGCCCAGCGTCGCCAGCCGCGGGGGCTCGGTCGGCAGGGCGCGAACCGTCGCCGCCGCGCGCCCGCGCTCGCGGTGGAGGTTCACGCGGAATCTTCCACGGCCGGGCAGCTTGTAGGACGCGTCGGCGATCTTCTCGTTTGCGTACCGCGACCGCGCGTGGGTCGGAAGCGCCGGCAGGACGGACTCCTCGATCTCCTCGCCGGAAACCGGACCCTCCTTCAGGGGCAGGACCGCGCCGTCCACGCGGATGCACGGCGGCGAGCCGGCGACCAAGAGCAGGTCGCTGCCCCGCCGTTCCAGGAGCGTCTCCAGCCATCGGTCGAGGCGGACCGAGTCTTCGCCCGCGACCGCCCCCCGCCCCTCCGCGTTCAACTCGCGGATCAGCCGGTTGATGTCCTCTGTCTCTTCCACAAGAGTGTTCCGCTCAAGACCAATTGGTGATTGGAGATTTGTGATTTGTGATCAGGGCGCAAAGGTGGCCCTTCGGCCCCGATCACAAATCACAAATCACAAATCACAAATTCTCCTTATCCAGCCAGGTGCCAATCCGTGTGAGGCGCCTTGTTGTCGAAGATCCAGAGCCGGAAGAGCCGCCCGTAGGTCACCGGCTTCCAGTCGATCGAGTCGAAGAAGGGCCGCAGCGCGAAGTGAAGCTTGCGCAGGTTGTAGAACGGCACCGCGGTGAAATAGTGGTGCTCGAGGTGGTAAGCGGAGTAGAGGTACCAGAAGTCCCACCACCGCGAAGGCTTCAGGACCGTTCCCCACTTGGCCGGGTCCTCGGGATCGATCGCGTAGTGCTGGCCCAGGCGGTTCAGCGCGAAGGCGATGGGGAAGACCAGGAAGTAGGGGACGAGGTAGACGCGGGCCAGGACCCCGAAACCTCCGACCCACCAGAGGACTGCCATGACCGTCCCATGGAGCAGGATCGTCGCAATTCGCTCCCGTGCGATCCGTCGCTGGAGCGTGGGGGGGTAGCTCGCCGTCTCTTTCTTCGCAGCGCGGAAATAGATGGGAAAGAGGGCCGGCGTGAAGTAGAGGAGCTTGAACCACGCCCGGTTGATCTTCGGAGAGAGGTAGTGGCGCTTGGGGTCGGCCTCCGCGTCGCCCAGCTCCGCGTGGTGCGTCAGATGCCAGCGAGTGAACTGGAGGGCCGAGATGCCGGAGGGGATCGCGTAGAGGAGCGCCAGGACGCGGTCTCCCCTGGGATTCGGGCCGTTCCAGACCGCCCGGTGCACGACCTCGTGGAGGAGGACGGTGAAGTTGAAGAGCGTCCATCCGGACACGAGCGCCGCCGGGATCCAGATCCAGGGCTGGTGGAACCGCCACGCGGCGGCGGAGGCCAGCAACAGGATCGCGAACTGCCGGGCGGCGATGGCGAGGTGCCGCGCGGGGCTCTTACGGTGGAGGTCCTTGAGGACGTCGTGGGGGATCGCCTTCGCCAGCCGGGCGCGCAGGTCGTGGGTGGCCTTCGCCCAGTGGTGATCGCCGCCCATGGGGGGGTATTCCTCAGGGCGGACGGGCGGGGGGGCGGCGGGGTTCGCGCTCATGTTGCGTGCGGCAGCCGAAAACCGCGCTGCCGGACTTCGTATTCTAGCTTCGCAAATGAAAAAGCCCCGATTTCTCGGGGCTCTGTGGTTTAACCACCAGGATCCTTCGCTCGCCCTTCGGGCTGGCTCACTTCTTGGCCATCGGCTCCATCGAGGTGACCTTGATCGTCTTCGTCGCCTTGTCCATGGAACCCTTGACGGTGACTTCCGTGCCGGCCATCTCGAGCATCTTCGCGTCGTCGCCCGAAAGGATGAACGTGGACTTGTCGGTTGTGTTGTAGAGAGCGACCTTGGCGCCCTTCTCCTTGACGCACTTGGCGGCGCAATCCTTGTGAGCGGCCTTCGCGCCGGCGGCGGCGCAGTGGTCATCCGTCACCCAACCGGTCCAGGTCCCATCCTCGGCCGTAGCGAGAGCGGCGAAACCGAACCCGGCGACAATGGCCAGGACGAGAATCCGAGACACGAGTTTCTTCATACCCTCTCCTTTTTCTGAGCGTCCCGGGTGATCCGGGAAGCAAAATCATATACGTCTGAATGGTGAACGGCGGATGAACGGGAGACCGGGCCGGCGAGTCCTGGAAGGGCTCTTCCGCGCGGCCCTTGGGGGAGTGGACCCGCGCCAATGCGTGTCCAAAGCTCTGATCCGGCCCGACTTGGCGCGGGCGCTGACCGCCGCCCGGCGTGTCGGGGTCTTCGCGTGCGGAAAGGCGGGAGCCGGGATGATCCTGGGACTTCCCGGAGACGTTCGGACCGGCGCCCTCGTCGTCCTGCCCCGTGGTTACTCGGAGCGAGGGCTGAAAGGCTGCGAGGTTCTCTACTCGGCGCACCCCGAGCCCGACGCCTCGAGCCTGGCTGCCGCGCGCCGCGCGATCGCGTTCTTCGAGAGCTACGGGCGCGAGGACCTGGTCCTCTGCCTGATCTCGGGCGGGACCTCTTCGCTGGTCGCTCTCCCGCGCCCGGGGCTCTCGCTGGAGCAAAAGCGGCGCGAGGTGCGCCGGCTGATGCGGTCCGGGGCGTCGATCGTGGAGATCAACCGGCTTCGCAAGAAGCTCTCGGCGGTCAAGGGCGGAAAGCTCGGCCGCCGGACCAGGGCGCGGCTCGCGACGCTCGTTCTCTCCGACGTGCCCGGCGACGATCCGGCCCTCGTCGGGTCCGGCCCCACGATTCGGAATCGCCCGGGCGACCTCGCGTTCGTCGTCGGATCCAACCGAGGCGGTCTCGAGGCGGCGGCGGGCGAGGCTGCCGACCTGGGGCTCGCCCCTCGAATCCTCCGCCGCCGCCTATCGGGCGAGGCGCGCGAGCAGGGGGCTCGCTTCGCTTGGAGCGCTCGCCGCCTGGAACCCGGCGAGGCCCTTCTCGCGGGCGGCGAGACCACGGTGGCGATTGCGAAGGGGAGCCTTCGCGGCCGCGGGGGCCGCAACCTGGAATTCGCCCTGGGGGCCGCCGCGGAGCTCGCCGGCACCGAGGGAATCGCGGTTCTCTCCGCCGGCTCGGACGGCATCGACGGCACTTCGCGCGCGGCCGGCGCCGTCGCGGACGGGAAGACGCTCGGACGAGCGAGGCGTCTCGACCTCGATCCGGAGGCCGCGCTTTCCCGCCACGACACGGAGCGTTTCTTCGCCGCCCTCGGAGACCTGGTCGTGACCGGCCCGACCGGGACGAACGTCTGCGACTGGGCCTTCGCGCTCCGGCGGCTATAATCGCCGGTTCGACCATGAAGCCGACGGAGAAAAACCGTGAGCTGGCCGCGCTGGAGCGGTTCACCGAGGAGCCCAGCCGGTTCGGCGCCTACCGGATGGCCCTCGGTTTCCCGAACAGCTACGAAATCGGGATGTCGAACCTCGGCTTCCAGTGGGTGTACCGCCTCCTCAACCGGGTACCGGACATGGTCTGCGAGCGCTTCTTCTTCGAGGATGGGGAGCCGGCCGTCTCCTTCGAGACCGGGACGCCCCTCTCGGAGTTCGGCATGCTGGCGTGGTCGCTTTCCTGGGAGATGGACATCGTCAACATCCTCCGGACCCTCGAGGCCGCGCGCATCCCCGCGCGGCGCGAGAAGCGGGGCGAGGCGGACCCGATCCTCTTGGTCGGCGGCGACATCGCCCGGATGAACCCGGCGGCGCTCGCCCCCTTCGTGGACGTCTTCGCGCTGGGCGACGGCGAGAGGCTCGTGCCGGCGATCGCGGAATTGCTCCAGTCCGGGCTGACGCGGGAGAGGTTTCTCGAGTCGGCCGCGGCGCTGCCGGGCTTCTTCGTTCCCGCCGTCCAGGGCGCGAGGGCGGAGGCGGCCCGGGATTCGAAGGTCGTCATCCAGCAGCCGATGTCGAGGAAGGAGATCACTCCCTTCTTCGAGGTCCCGCACTCGACGGTGTTGACGCCGCGAACCGAGCTCGCCGACAAGCTCCTGATCGAGATCTCCCGCGGCTGCACCGAGATGTGCCGGTTCTGCTGGGCGGCCTACGCGATGGCGCCGATCAAGCAGTACCCGGCCTCCTCCATCCTGAAGGTCGCTCGCGAGGCCCGGCCCCTGACCGACCGGACCGGCCTGATCGCGACGGCGGTCTGCGACCATCCCGAGATCACGGAGATCCTGACGGGGCTCGCGGAGCTGAAGTTCCACATCGCGCTCTCCTCGATCAAGATCGACGCGATCGAGGACCCGATCCTGGAGGTCCTGGCGCGGCAGGGAGAGAAGGCGCTCGCGATCGCGCCTGAGGCCGGCAACGAGAGGCTGCGCCGGCACATCAACAAGAAGGTCTCGGATCGTGTGCTCCGGGAGAAGGTGGCGAGGGTCTTCGCCCACGGCTTTACGCGGCTGAAGCTCTACCTCCAGGTCGGGCTGCCGACCGAGACCGACGCCGACGTCGCCGACCTCGTGCGGCTCGTGGCGGACCTGCGGGAGATCGCGCTCGCGGAGGGGCGGCGAAGCGGTCACGTTCCCCAGCTCGTCCCCTCGGTCAACGCGTTCATTCCCAAGCCGCACACCCCCTACGAGGACGAGTCGCTCGCCGACGAGGAGACCTTGAAGGAGAAACTCGCGTTTCTCCAGAGGGAGTTCGAAAGAATGGGCAACGTGCAACTGCGTGGGATGTCCGTCACGGAAGCCGTCTGGGAGGCGTTCCTCGCCAAGGCGGACGAGTCCGGCGCCGACATCCTGGAGCAAGCCGCCTCGGGCGTCCCGGTGCGGCGGCTCGTCAAGACGCACAAGGAGCGAATCCGCGCGGTCGTCCGGCCCGATCGGGTCTCGGCGCCGTCCGCGCTGGCTTCGACGCCGGCCCCCTGGTCCTTCATTTCGAAGCGCTGAAAAGTGGCGACGAGATGAAAAAGAAGCTCGCCCTGGCCGCCGGCTTTCTGACGGCCGTCGCGCTCTGCGCGATCGACTTTCCGCCGATCAGCGCGCCCCCGTCCATGTTCCAGGCGCACCGGGAGAGGTTCCTGGCCAAGCTCCCGCCGGATTCCATCGCGATCCTCCGGTCCGCGCCGACGCGCCTCATGTCCAACGACACGGACTACCCGTACCGTCAGAGCTCGGACTTCTATTACCTGACCGGGTTCGACGATCCGGACACGGTCGCGATCCTGCGCCCCGGCGCAACCGACGGGAAGAAGTTCATCCTGTTCGTCCAGGGGCATGACCAGCGCCGCGAGGCCTTCGAGGGCAAGCGCCCGGGCCCGGAGGGCGCCATGTCGCGCTACGGCGCCGACGCCGCCTTCACGGTGGACGAGTTCTCCAAGAGCCTCCTTCGCTTCGACCCCGCGACGCGCTCGATGAGCGGTTACCTGGCCGGCGTCGACAAGATCTACCTCTTCGACGGCGGCGACACGGAGTGGGGCGGGAAGTTCCGCGACGAGATGGAGAGGTTCCGCCGGTTCGGCGCGGGCCCCGCGACGACCGTGGACGCGAGGGACATCATCCACGAGCTGCGCCTCGTCAAGGACGCCGACGAAGTCGCGCTCCTCAAGCGAGCGGCCCAGATCTCCGCCCGCGGCCACATCCTGGCGATGAGGGCCGCCGCGCCCGGCAAGTACGAGTTCGAGGTCCAGGAGGCCCTGGACGGTTACTGTTTCGCCAACGGAGTCCGCCGGATGGCGTATCCCTCGATCGTCGGCTCCGGGCCCAACTCCGTCTTCCTCCACTGGGAGAAGAACGACCGCCAGATGAAGGACGGCGAGGTCGTCTTGAACGACTCGGGCGCCGAGTACGACCTCTACGCGACCGACATCACCCGCACCTATCCGGTCAACGGGAAGTTCTCCGCCGAGCAGCGGGCGATCTACGAGACCGTGCTGGCGGCCCAGAAGGCGGCGATGGCGCTCGTCAAGCCGGGACTGCATCACGACGAGATCGAGAAGACCTGCGCGAGGATCCAGACCGAGGGCCTCATTCGGCTGGGGCTGCTCTCGGGCGAAGCGGAGGGCCTGATCCGGCAGAACGTCCACCGGAAATTCACCCTCCACGGCGTCTCGCACTGGGTGGGCCTGGATGTCCACGATGCGGGGCGCAACCAGGACGCCTCGGGGGCCTCGCGCACTTTGGAGCCGGGGATGGTCTTCACCATCGAGCCCGGCATCTACGTCGCCGCCGACACCCCGAACGTGGACAAGAAGTGGTGGAACATCGGCGTCCGCATCGAGGACACTGTCCTGGTCACGAAGGACGGCTATGACTGCCTGTCGTGTGATGCTCCGAGGGAGATCGCGGACGTGGAGGCGGCGGTCAGGAAGAAATAGTCTCCCCGGGCACCAGGATCGAGACGGACTCGCCGGCGACGTGGCAGGTGATGGGCGTCTTCAGGACGCAATCGCCGTCCACCTGGACTTCTACCGGATAGTCCTCCAGCGACCGGATCGAGATCTGTTTTCCACGGACGATCCTGGCGATGCCGTTGAGCAGGTGGCCGGACTTTCCGAGCTGGATCTCGCGGAAAAGCTTGAAGAACTTCCACCGGCCCCGGCCCGAGAAGAGGACGACGTCCATCTCGTCGGACTCTAGCGAGGCCTCGGGGGCAATGATCCAGTCGCCGGCGTAGCGCGTCGCGTGGCAGACGACGGCGAACGTTGCCTCGTGGACCACGCCGTCCACGGTGACCTCCAGGCGCGGGAACTCGTACCGGAAGAACTCCCGCGCCACCGTGACGAAGATCCCGCTTCGGCCGAACCACCGCTTCAACGTCGGCATCATGTTGCCCATGATCCGCGCGTCGAGGCCGACCCCGGCCCACAGGAGGAACGGCCGCTCGTTGGCGACGAGCATCCGGAGCCTGCGCGGAACGCCTTCGAAGAGGAGGTCCGCGGCCTTGCCCAAATCGAGCGGGATCGCCAGCTCCCGCACGAGGACGTTGGAGGTCCCGCCGGGCAGGATCGCGAGCGGAGTGTCCGATCCCGCCAGGCCGCAGGCCGCCTCCGAGATCGTTCCGTCCCCGCCGCAGACCGCGACCACGTCGAGCCCCTCGGACAGGTGCGACCGCACGATCTGCGTCGCGTGTCCCGGGCCTCCCGTCGGCGCGTGAATGACTTCGAGGCCGCGTTCCTCCAGGGTCGCGGCAAGCTCCCGCATCTGCTCGCGCCGGTCCTTCTGCCCCGCCGTCGGGTTGTAGACGAGGAGCCCCTTCCGAGATGGCTTGCTCCCTGCCCCCGGACCGCCCTTTCGAGAATCGTTGCGCTGGACGCTCAATTCAAGCCTTGATCACAAGTCGCAAATCACAAATCAGAACAACGATCCCTCCCGGCGCGGTGGAACGATCCCCAGGTGGCGGTAGGCCAGCGCGGACGCAATTCTTCCCCGCGGCGTGCGCTGCAAGAAGCCCGCCTGGATGAGGTACGGCTCGTAAAGGTCCTCGAGGGTCCCCCGATCCTCGCCCATCGAGGCGGCGATCGAGGCAATCCCGACCGGGCCGCCGGAGAACTTCTCGATGATCGTCGCCAGGATCCGCCGGTCGAGCTCGTCGAACCCGTGCTCGTCCACCTCCAGCCGCGCCAGGGCCTCGCGCGCGGTCGCGAGATCGATCGAGTCCTTGCCGGCCACGTCGGCGAAGTCCCGCAGCCTTCGCAGCAGGCGGTTGGCGATGCGCGGTGTGCCGCGGCTTCGCGAGGCGATCTCCTTCGCCGCATCCGGGTCGATGCGGATCGCGAGGATGCCGGAGGAGCGCTCGACGATTCGGGTCAGCGCGGCGACGTCGTAGAAGTCGAGCCTCAGCGGGATCCCGAAGCGGGCGTGGAGCGGCTGGGAGAGAAGCCCCGGCCGCGTCGTCGCGCCGATCAGAGTGAACGGGGGCAGGTCCACCTTGATCGTCCGGGCCATCGGGCCTTCGCCGATGACGATGTCGAGGCGGAAGTCCTCCATCGCCGGGTAGAGGATCTCCTCGACCGCCGGCGCGAGCCGGTGGATCTCGTCCACGAAGAGGACGTCCTTCTCCTGCAGGTTGGTCAGGATCCCCGCGAGGTCTCCGGCGCGCGCCATCATCGGCCCCGAGGTCAGCCGAAGACCGGCGCCCATCTCCCGCGCGACGATGTGGGCGAGCGTCGTCTTTCCCAGGCCCGGCGGCCCGGTCAGCAGCACGTGGTCGAGTGGCTCGCCGCGGCCCCTCGCCGCCTGGAGGAAGACCGCGAGGTTCTCGCGGACCTTCGTCTGCCCGATGTACTCCGAGAGCGTCTGCGGCCGCAGCTTCGGCTCGACGGCGGAGTCCTCTTCCAGCGCGCTGCCGCTCAGGATGGCCTTGTCTTCAGTCATGGCAGGCGACCATTCTTCATCCGCCGGTGAGCTTCTTCAAGGCGAGCTTCAAGTAATCGCCGAACTCCTTGGGGGCTCCGGCGCGCGCGACCCCGTCTACGGCCTTCTCCGCCTCGCCCTTGCGGTAGCCGAGATTGACGAGGGCGGAGATGACGTCCTCGGCGGCGACGGCAGCAGGAGCCTGCGGGGGGGCCTCGGCGGCGAACCCGGCGACCTTCTCGGCGAGCTCCAGGACCATGCGCTCGGCGGTCTTCTTGCCCACGCCCGGGATCGCGACGAGCCGGCGCACGTCCTGGCCGTGGAGCGCGGCGGCCAGCTCCGCGGGCGGGATCCCCGACAGGACGGTGAGGGCGACCTTCGGCCCGATTCCCGAGACGCCGAGCAGGAGGAGGAAGAGCGAGCGCTCCCGCTCGGTCAGGAAGCCGTAGAGCGCGAGGACGTCCTCGCGGACGTGCGTGTGGATCCAGAGGGAGGCAGGGCTCTCGATGTCCGGCAATTCGTAGAAGGTGGAGAGCGGGATGTGGACGAGGTAGCCGACGCCGGAGACGTCGAGGAGAACCTGGTCCGGCGCTTTGGATGCGAGGCGCCCGGTGAGCCGGCCGATCATCTTCGCGTGATTCTAGCCGCGCAGGCGAGGGGGCCGTAGGGGCGGGCCTTGAGCCCGCCCGCCTCCGGTTCACAAAGCCGAGGAGACGTCCTCCCAGAGGTCGTCGAAGGACTCGGCGCCGACGGAGAGGCGGATCGTGCCGTCCTGGATCCCCAGAGCGCGCTTCTTCTCGGGGACGACGTGGCGGTGCGAGGTCAGCCACGGCATGTCGGCGGTCGTCTCGACGGACCCGAGCGAGGTCGCGAGCGCGATGACGCGGAGCCGGCCGAGAAACGTCCTCGCGGCCTCCAGCCCTCCCTTCACGTCGAAGGCGAGCATCGCCCCGAACGCCTTCATCTGGCGCCGCGCCGCGTCGTGACCTGCGTGCTCGGGAAGGCCCGGGTAGTGGACGCGCTCGATCGCCGGATGTTTTTGGAGCGCCTTAGCCAGCCGCATCGCGTTCTCCGACTGCCGCTCGACTCTGAGCGCCAGGGTCTTCATTCCGCGGTTCAGGAGAAATGCCGGAAGCGGATCGAGGATCGCTCCCGTGCGGATCCGCCGCTCGCGGATCGGCGCGAGCATCGCCTTCGATCCCGCCGCGAAGCCCGCGGTGACGTCCGCGTGGCCGTTCAAGTACTTGGTCGCCGAGTGGAGGACCAGGTCGAACCCCAGCGCGAGCGGGCTCTGGAGGACCGGGGAGGCGAACGTGCCGTCCACGACGGCGGAGAGCCCGCGCGTCTTCGCGAGCGCGGCGACGAACTCCAGGTCCACGATCTTGACCAGCGGATTGGTCGGAGTCTCGACGTAGAGCCACCGCGTCTCCCTGCGGATCGCCTCTTCCATCGCCGGCCGAGGGGCGGTGGGGACGAGCGTCGTGGTCACGCCGATCGGCTCGAGCACGTCCTTGAAGAGACGGATCGTCCCGCCGTAGAGGTCCTCGGTCGCGACGACGTGATCGCCCGGTTTCAGGTGGGCGAGGAACGCCGTCGAGATCGCTCCCATGCCCGACGCGAAGAGGACCGCGTCCTCGCAGCTCTCCAGCGCGGCGAGCTTGCGCTCGGCCGCCGCGATCGAAGGATTTCCCTCCCGGGTGTAGAAGGCGTCGGGCGGCTGCCCCTCCGAAGCTCGCGCCAGCGCCGCCGGGTCGGCGAAGAAGAAGGGCGCCGTCTGAAAGATCGGGTCCACGAGCGGGCCTCCCGCCGAGGTCCCCTGCTTGCCCGCGTGAACGGCCAGGGTCTCGGGGCGGAAGGTCCGCTTCTGGGTCATCCGCGCCGCTGGGCGCCCTGCTCCGGCAGGAAGGTCCTGAGGAGGTCTTCGTTGATCTGGATCTTCCGGTCCGCGCGCATCCGCGACAGCTCCGCCCTCAGCAGGCGGTCCGCTTCGCGCGCGCGGAGCGTCTCCAGGATCTCGTTCTTCTGCGTGTCGAAGGTCTTCGGGTCGGCCGTCGTCTTGTTGACGACGCGGAAGAGAACGAACCCGCCCGGCACACCGACCGGCGGCCCAGCCTGCCCTTTGGGCGTCGCGAAGACCTTCGTCGAGAGCTCGGGCGCCGCGCCGATCTCGGGGATCGATCCTCCGGGCGAGAACTCCGGCGTCGTCTTGACCTCGGTCTCGTAGCGGGCCGCGAGCGTGGCGAGGGGAGTCCCCGACGACAGCTCCTGGGCGGCCGGCGTCAGCTTGCCGATCGCCTCCTCGTCGCGCCGCTCGGCCTGGTAGTCCATCGTCAGGCGCGCCTTGATCTCGGCAAACGGCGGGACTCCCGCCGGGCGCTCCTCGGATGGCTTCACGAAGACCGTGCCCCGGTTCGTCGTGATCGGAGTCGTCGAGAGCTGGCCGATCTTGGTCGTCCAGGCCTCGTCGGTGAACTTCGGGTTGGCGCCGATCCCCGGCACCGGGTCTCCCTTGGCGACCCAGGGCGTCTCGTTGAACGTCACGACGTCGTCCTGGAGCTTGCGCAGCTCGTCGTCGGTGGCGTTCTTCTTCCCCTTCATCTTCTCGGCGAGCTCGCGGCCGAGCCGCTCGGTCTCCGCCTGCGCGCGCGTCTCGGACATCTCCGCGTTCAACTGTTCCTTGACCTCTTCGAAGCTTCTCGTGTGCGGAGGGGTCTTCGCGGTGAGCTTGATGACGTGGTAGCCGAACTGCGTCTTGATCGGCCCCTTGATCTCGCCCGGGTTCATCGAGAAGACGGCTTCGTCGAACTCCGGCACCATCTGTCCCTTGGAGAAGGAGCCGAGCTGGCCGCCGCTGCCCTTGCCGGAGGGATCGTCCGTGTTTTCGTTGGCGAGCTTGGCGAAGTCCTCGCCCTTCTGGGCACGCGCGTAGAGCGCGTCGGCCTTCTGCTTCGCCTCGGTGTCCGCCGCCGGCCCCTTGTCCGGATCCACCTTGATCAGGATGTGCGACGCGGTGACCTGCTCGGGAACCGCGAAGCTCGCCTTGCGCCGCTCGTACTCGGCCTTCAGGTCCGAATCGGGCACTTTCATCTTCGCGCGCACCTTCCCCTTGTCCACGAGGAGGTACTTGACCTTGCGCTGCTCAGCGGTGTGGTAGCGGTCCTTGTGCTTGTCCAGGAACGCCTGCAGGTCCTTGTCGGTCGCGTTGAAGGTCGTCTCGATCTTGGCCGACGGGATCTTGATGTACTCGATGGATGCCTTGTCGTTGCGCGCCGAGAACTCCTTCTGGAGGTCCTTGTCGGGCACGAGCACGGACGCCTTGATGAGGGAGGAGTACTTCTGGAGCAGCAGCCCCTCCCGGACTTCCTCCTCGAACCGCTCGGGGGTGTAGCCGCTGGCGCGCAGGGCCCGCTCGTACTTCTCGCTGCCGATGAAGTGGCCGTTCTCCTGGAGCTCGGGGAACGCCAGGACGGCCTGCGCCACCTCCTCATCGGTGACCCGGAGATTCAGGCGCTTGGCCGCCTCGAGCCGGAGGCTCCGGTCGATCATGCCGTCCAGGACCTGGCGGGGAATGTTCAGGGCCCGGATCAGCTCCGGGGAGAGCTTGCCCTGGTACTGGGCCTGCTGGCGCTCCAGCTCCGCCCGGTAGCGCCGGTCGAACTCCTGGGCGCTGATGGTCTCGCCGCCGATCTTCGCGACGACCTGATTGGACACGTCGGCCGTGCTCGTCCCCGAGCCGGAGAAGTACACGAAGCCGAGGATGAAGACGATGATGACCGCGAACAGTGTCCACTTGAGCTGGTGGAAACTGTTGCGCATGGTTTTGAGCATCGAGGGAGCCTCCCGAACCGGTTTTTTGAAACAGGCGAATATAGCAGGTGGGCCGGAATGCGCTAGAATTCCGCGGTCCCTGCCATCCGAGACTCAAGACCGTACAGTCGGCCTGTGCTATAAGCGATCTGGATAAGTCCAGCAAATCTCGATGTTTAAGCGACGCAGCACGCCCGGGCAGCCGATCGGCACCGATCTGGACTGGTTCGTCATTCCAATTCGGACGATCCGTCTCTGGGGAACGCTCCTGCTCGTCTTGATCATCGTCGCTGCCGCCGCGATCGTGATTCGCTCCAAGACGCGCGGGTCTCCCGAGAACCGCGCCTCCGCCGAGATCGCGAGCGCGACGGATCTGGTCAAGCGGGCCGAGTCGTCGTCGGGCAACGGAAGGACGAACTCGCACCTGGCGCAGGCGCGGGAGTTCCTGCTGGGGGCGCGGGACGCCTTCTCGAAGAAGAACTGGGACAGCGCGTTTCGCCTCGCCGTCGACTCCCAGTCCTCCGCCCGCCGCGCGCTGGGGGGCCGGAGCCCCGACGAGCCGGGCGACGCGTCGCTCATCTCCGTCGAGGGAGACGTGTCCATCCAGACGGCGGGGAAGAACGCCTTCGGCCCCGCGCGCCAGAGGCAGAGCCTCTTCGACGGCGACTTCATCAAGACGGGCCGCACCGGGTCGGCCGAGATCATGTTCTCCGACGGGACCCTCTACACGATCCGGCCCGGCTCGCTGTTCGAGGTGCGCCGCCCGAACTCTCCGGAGGGCGGCGGCAGCCAGATCAAGATGGTCTCCGGCGCCGTCAACGTCTACACCGCCGCGGGAAGCTCGACGGTCTCGACCGAGGCCGCGACGGCGTCGATCGACCGGGAGTCCCGCGTGGCCGTGGACGTCGATAAGGGCGAGAAGACGGAGATCACCACCTTCCGAGGCAAAGCGACGGTCTCGACGGGCTCGGACTCAGTCGTCCTGGGCGAGCGGGAGAAGATCGCGGCGGGCGTCAAGACGCACCAGCTCTCTCCCAAGGTGTCGATCCCGGACTCGCCGGAGCTCCAGACGCCGCCCGACAACCGCATCTACGACCTGAAGTCGGCCGAGGCCATCGACCTGAAGTGGTCTCCCGTGGCGAAGGCCGCCCGCTACCGCATCCAGATCTCGCGCTCGCGGCTCTTCGTGCCCGACGCGACGGACGTGGACCTGGACGACCGCACCGGGACGAGCGCGCGGGTCAAGGTCTCGCGCGAGGGATCCTACTTCTGGCGGGTCTCCGCGATCGACGCCTCGGGCAAGCCGTCGGGCTGGAGCCCGTCGCGCCACTTCAAGATGACCGCCGAGCCCGTCTCCTCCGTGGCCGCCAACCGGGGCTCGCCGCCGAGGCTGACGGTCTCGACCCCGCAGCAGATGGGCAACCTCTTCCTGATCTTCGGCAAGACCGACCCGGGGTGCGTCGTGACGGTCAACTCCGAGCCGGCCGACGTCGAGCAGGACGGCAGCTTCAAGAAGACGATCACGCTGTCCCGCGAGGGCTCGGCGGTGATCGTCGTCAAGTCGGTGGACGCCGCCGGCAACGAAACCGTCAAGCAGGTGAAAGTCTTCGTAGAATCCCTCTGAAATCTCGCGACTGAGGAGTTTTCTTTGGCCTTCAAATCTCTCTTCTCGATCTTTTCCAACGACCTGGCGGTGGACCTCGGCACGGCCAACACGCTGGTCTTCGCCCGCGGCAAGGGGATCGTCGTCCGCGAGCCCTCCATCGTCGCCGTCAACACCGTGACCAACCGCGTCGAGGCCGTGGGCTCCGAGGCCAAGGACATGCTCGGCCGCACGCCCGGCAACATCGCGGCGATCCGGCCGATGAAGGACGGCGTCATCGCGGACTTCGAGGTGACCGAGAAGATGCTCGATCACTTCATCAAGAAAGCGCACGGCCGCTCGCTCTTCGTGCGCCCGAGGATCGTCATCTCGGTCCCCTCCGGCATCACGCAGGTCGAGAAGCGGGCGGTGCAGGACTCGGCCCTGCGAGCCGGCGCCTCGGAGGTCTTCATCATCGAGCAGGCGATGGCGGCGGCGATCGGCTCGGGGCTCCCGATCACGGAGCCGGCCGGCAACATGATCGTGGACATCGGCGGCGGGACGACCGACGTCGCGGTGATCTCGCTCGCCGGGATCGTCTACAGCCGGTCGGTTCGGATCGCCTCCAACGAGATGGACGAGGCGATCATCCAGTACATCAAGAGGAAGTACAACCTGCTCATCGGCGAGCGCACGGCCGAGCAGGTCAAGATCGAGATCGGCTCGGCGCATCCGCTCGACGAGCCGCTGACGATGGAGGTCAAGGGGCGCGACCTCGTGGAGGGCGTCCCCAAGACGCTGACGCTGACCGACGAGGAGGTGCGCGAGGCGCTGGCGGAGGTCGTCGCGGCGATCGTCGAGAGCGTCCGCGTGGCCCTGGAGAGGACGCCTCCAGAACTCTCGGCCGACATCATGGACAAGGGAATCATCATCACGGGAGGAGGGTCGCTGCTGCGCAACCTCGACCGGCGGCTGCGCGAGGAGACCGGGCTCCCGATCTCCTACGCCGAGGACCCCCTCGCCTCGGTCGTGCTGGGCACCGGCGCGATGCTGACGGACATGGACCTGCTGCGGAAGATTTCCATCACTTAACCGGGGCGCCCGACTCTTCCCATGAGCACTTCGGCCAACGAGATCCTCCAGGGGCGCCCGCGGCGAAGCGGGCTGCTGCTCGTCTGCGTGCTCGCGTTCTGCGTGCTGGTCCTGTCGGCCCAGGCGCCCGGCGCGGGCCGGCCGCGCGGGTCGCTGCTTCAGTCCTGGATCCTGTCGGTCTCCGCGCCGATCGGCCGCGCCGTGTCGTCGTTCTCCCGCGGCGTCTCGGGCCTCGCCGATTCGACGGCCGAGTCCTTCACCGCGCGCGAGGAGAACGCCCGCTTGAGACAGGAGCTGGCCCGAAAGGACCAGGAGCTCTTCCAGCTTCGGGCGCGGCTGGCCCAGGAGGACCGCCAGAAGCTCCTCCTCTCGGCGGGCGCGTCGCTTCCCTCGGTGAAGATGGCGGCGCCGGTCCTGCTCGTCGAGGGCCGGGCCGGAGGGCAGAACGCGCTGATCGGGGCGGGCTCTTCCTCGGGCCTGGTCCCGGGCTCGCCGATCGCCGTGCCCGAAGGGCTCGTCGGGCGGCTCGTCACCGTCGGGGCGACGGTCTCCCGCGCTCAGCTCCTCCTGGACGTCACGGCCGCGGCGGGCGCGCGGATCGTCAAGACCGGCGAGCTCGGCGTCATCCGCGGAGACGGCCGCGGCGGGCTCAAGCTGAACAACGTGGCCACGACGTCGCGGGTCGCGGCCGGCGATGCGATCGAGTCGGCGGGCATCGACGGCATCTATCCCCGGGGAGTTCCGATCGGCCGGGTGGAGAGCGTTTCGCGCGGCCCGATGTTTCTCGAGATCCGCGTCGCGCCGTCGGCTCCGTTTTCCCGGTTGACCGACGTGCTGGTGCTCGAGCCTTCGCCCGCGATCGCGGGCCCCGTGGGAGGAGGAGGGAGTGGCGGTCCGTGAAGTTCGGCCGGGTCGCCCTCTTGCTGGTGGCGGCGACGGCCCTGCAGTTCTTCGTCGGCGGCTCCGGCCATCGCGGGGCGTGGCCTATCGACTGCTTCCTGATCGCGACGGCGATCGTGGCCCGCGGCGGCAACGCCTCGCGCGCGGTGCTCGCCGGCGCGGCCATGGGGTTCCTGGAGGACGCCTTCTCGCAGGGTCTCCTCGGGATGAACGCGTTCGCCAAGGCGGCCCTGGGCTACCTCTTCGCCGTGCTGTCGGTGCGCGTCGTCTTCGGGGGATCGTGGGCGGTGGGGGCGGCGCTGGCAGCCGCGTCCCTCGTCAACGACGTGGTCGTGGCGCTCTTGTCCGTGCTGCTCCTGGGATCGCCGCTGGTCCTCTTCTCGCCGGAGTCGCTCTGGCGAGCCGCGGCCACGGGAGTGACCGGCGGTCTGCTCGAGGCCGCGCGGGTCTTCCCCTGGCGGGACTGGTGGGAGCGGCGGCGCCTGAGAAGGCTGAGGTGACGCTGTGGTCCTGAAGATCCGGGAGGACCGCCGTGGGCTGCTGCAGCGCATCGAAGCCGCCCGGATCATCGTCGGCGCGGTCTTCGCGCTGCTCGCCTCGTCGTACTGGTACACGCAGATCCTGCGCGGCGAGTATTACTTCGGCCTCTCCGAGAACAACCGGATCCGCTCGGTCCGAATCATGGCGCCGCGGGGCTACGTCCTCGATCGCAACGGATCGATCCTCGTGGACAACCAGCCCGGCTACACCCTCCAGCTCTACCGGCGCGAGGCGAAGAACCTGAACGCGTCGGTGGATTTCGCTTCCGCGGTCCTCAAGGTCCCGCGGGAGCAGGTCCGCTCGCGCGTGGACCGCGGGCTGAGGGACCCGGAGTTCCTCCCGATCACGCTCGGAGAGAACCTGGGAGTCGAAGAGGTCGCCGCGATCCAGGCCCGGGCGCCCGAGCATCCCGAGTTCGTCGTCACGGTGTCGCAGCGGCGGCTCTACACGCTGGGCACCGCCGCGGCCCACGCGCTCGGCTACCTGTCGGAAGCGAGCCCGGAGCAGATCAAGCAGACGGAGAACGAGTACCGCCTCGGCGACTGGATGGGGCAGAAGGGGATCGAGGGCTCCTACGAGAAGCTTTTAGCCGGCATCGACGGGCAGCGGCGCGTCGTCGTGGACTCGCACGGCCACGAGATGGCGGAGGAGGAGCGCGTCGAGGCGCGGCCGGGGCAGAACGTCTTCCTGACGCTGGACCTTGATCTTCAGCGGATCGCCGAGGATTACTTCAAGGACAAGGTCGGCTCGGTCGTCGCCATGGACCCGAAGACCGGCGAGATCCTGGCGCTCGTCTCGTCGCCCTCGTATGACCCCAACTGGTTCACGCGGCGAGTGTCCGGGGCGGAGTGGGCCGGTCTGCTCATGGACCCTCACCATCCGCTTCAGAACCGCGCCATCCAGAACACCTTCTCTCCCGGCTCCGTCTTCAAGGTCTTCGAGGCGTACGGCGCGCTGTCGAAGGGGCTCGTGGATCCGGACCAGAAGATCTTCTGCCCCGGGTACGCGACCTTCTACGGGCGGACCTTCCGGTGCCACAAGAAAGAAGGACACGGCCTGGTGGACCTGCGCAACGCGATCAAGATGTCGTGCGACGTCTATTTCTACAACCTCGGCCGCAAGCTCGGAGTCGATCGCATCTCCGAGATCATGCACTCCTTCGGCTTCGGCGAGCCGACCGGCGTGGATCTGCCGTTCGAGAAGTCTGGGCTCATCCCCTCCGAGGAGTGGGCGCGCGAGAAGCGCCACGCCCGCTGGTACCCGAGCGAGACGATCTCCGTGGCGATCGGGCAGGGGCCCGTGCTCGTCACGACGCTCCAGGTCGCCCGGGGGCTCTCCGCGCTCGTTTCGCAGGGGAACCTTCCCACGCCGCACCTCTTCCTCGCCTCGCAGGATCCGCGCACGGGGCAGCCGCTGCGCTACAAGGTCGAGACGAAGCCCGGGATCCCGCTGGACGAGTCGAAGCTAGCGATCATCAAGAGCGGCATGTGGGCGGTGCTGAACGAGGCGGGAGGCACGGCCTACGGCACGCGGGTGCCGGGTCTCGAGAGCGCCGGGAAAACCGGGACGGCGCAGGTCGTCGGCCGCGAGGCGGTCGCCCGGGCCGGCGTGGACAAGAAGACGCTCCAGGACCACGCCTGGTTCGCCGGGTTCGCCACGATCGACGACCCACGGCTGGTCGTCGTCGTGTTCGTCGAGAACGGCGGCCACGGCAACCTTGCCGCCGCCCCTCTCGCGCAGCAGATCCTGGCGAAGTTCTTCGGGAAGACCCCGAAACCGCCGGCGGGCGCAACGAAGGTGGCGGGCGGCTCGTCTCGAGTCCCGGGTTCCGAGTCCCGAGTTCCGGCCCCGGGAGGCGCCCCATGATCCGCGGCGTGCTTCCTCACCCGCGGCGGCTGGACCTGACGGTCATCCTCTGCTCCGTCGCCCTGGCGGCGGTGGGAGTGACCTTCATCGCCTCGACGACGATCGGGGCCGGGCGGCACGACGGGCTTGCGACCCGGCAGGCGATCTGGATCGGCGTCGGGCTGGCGGCGATGTTCGCGGCCGTCCTCTTCGACTACCGCACTCTGCTCAAGGCGTCCTTTGTTCTGTACCTCGTCAGCCTCGTGCCCCTCATCTACCTGATCCTCTTTGGCCAGCGCATCGCCAACGTACGGTCCTGGATCCGATTCGGAGGCTTCCAGTTCCAGCCGGCGGAGCTGACGAAGATCACGACGGCGCTGCTCGTCGCGTACCTCTTCGAGAACGAGGACGAGGGACACCTGCGTCTCTCCACTTTCGTCAAGCTCGGGGCGATCGTCGGCGTGCCGTTCCTCCTGACATTCGCGCAGCCGGACCTGGGCCTCGCCCTGACGTTCCTGCCGCTGCTGATCGTCGGGTTCTTCTTCGGCCGCCTCCCGCTGAAAGGCTGGATCGCCATCACCATCGCGGTCGCGGTGCTCGCCGGGGCCGGCTGGCTGTTCCTCAAGGACTACCAGAAGCAGCGGATCGAGACCTTCCTGAATCCGGACCGCGACGTCCTGAAGGCGGGCTACCAGGTCCACCAGTCCAAGATCGCCGTCGGCTCGGGCGGCTTCTCCGGGAAGGGGTTCCGGGCGGGAACGCAGAGCCAGCTGCGTTTTCTGCCGGTCCAGCACACCGACTTCATCCTGGCGGTCATCGGGGAGGAGTGGGGGTTCCTGGGGATCATCCTGGTGCTGGGCCTCTTCGCCGCGCTCGTCCTGCGATGTCTGACGCTCTCGCGCACCGCGCGGGACCGGGGAGGAGTGTTTCTCATCCTCGCGGTGGCGGGCGTCCTCTTCTTCTCCGTGACCGTCAACGCGTCCATGATGATCGGCCTGCTGCCGACGACGGGGATCCCGCTGCCGCTCGTCTCCTACGGCGGCTCCTCCATCGCGACGACCTTCCTCGCGATCGGGCTCGTGCTTTCCGTGGACTACCGGCGCTTCGCCAACGCGTGAGACGCGAGCTCGCGATCAACGCGACTCCGCCCGAGACCAGGGTCGCCCTGCTCGAGGACGGCCGGACGGTCGAGGTGCTCCACGAGCGTCGCGCCCGCCAGGGCCTGGTCGGCAACGTCTACCTCGGCCGCGTCCACCGGGTGCTGCCCGGAATGCACGCCGCGTTTCTCTCGATCGGCCTGGAGCGCGACGCGTTCCTCTACGTCGAGGACGTTCTGCCGCGGACCGTCGAAGCGGACGGCGAGGAAAGGGACGACGCGGAGGGGAGCGCCTCCAACGACCGGCCGAGGATCGAGGACCTCCTGCGGGAGGGACAGGAGCTCGTCATCCAGGTCACCAAGGACCCGCTCTCGGGCAAGGGCCCTCGCGTCACGGCGAACATCGCTCTGCCCGGCCGGCTCCTCGTGTGTTTACCCGGGGCGCGCGGCGTCGGTGTGTCGCGCCGGATCACCGACGACGCCGAGCGTGAACGGCTCCGGACGATCCTCGAGGGCTTCCCGCCGGGCTCGGGCTGGATCGCCCGCACCGCCGCCGAGGGGTGCGAGCTCCGGGACTTCCTGGCAGACCGCGCCTACCTGGAGGAGCTCGCCGCGCGGATCCGCCGGAAGGCGGAGAGCGCCAGCGCGCCCCTGCTGATCCACCGCGAGCTCGACCTGCCGCTGCGCAGCATCCGCGACCTCGTCGCCCCGGACTTCGCCGCGATCCGCGTGGACGACGCGGCGGTGCGCGACCGGATCGCCGAGTTCCTCTCGGCCGCGGCTCCGGGACTCGCCGGCCGCGTGGAGCTGGACGAGGGGAACCCGCCGCTCTTCGAGCGGCTGGGCGTCGAGGCGGAGATCGAGAATGCGCTGAAAAACCGCGTCGCGCTGAAGTCGGGAGGCTCAGTGGTCGTCCAGCAGACGGAAGCCCTCGTCGCCATCGACGTCAACACCGGGAAGTTCGTGGGAACCGGCGCGCTCGAGGAGACGGTCTTCGCGACGAACCTCGAGGCCGTGGGGGAGGTCGCCCGGCAGATCCGCTTGCGGGATCTGGGCGGCATCCTCGTCGTGGACTTCATCGACATGGAGGACCCCGAGCACCGCCGCGAGGTCTTCGAGAGCTTCGAGCGGGAGCTCGGCCGCGACCGCGCCCGGACGCGCCTCCTGCAGATCTCCGAGTTCGGCCTCGTCGAAGTCACCCGCCAGCGCACCCGCGGGAACCTCGAGCGGGTCCTGACCCGGTCCTGTCCGTGCTGCGGCGGGACCGGGCGGGTCAAGACCGACCTCTCGGTTGCCCTCGACCTGCGCCGGGACCTCCTGGCCGGCGCGGTCCTCTATGCCGCCGGCGAAACGGTCCGACTGAGGGTCCGGTCGTCGCTGGCGAAGCTCCTTTCGGAGGAGCAAAACGAGCTCGTTTCAGAGATCGAGACCCGCCTCGGGATCCGACTCCAGCTCATCGAGGATGACACACTCGAGCCAACGGACTACGAAATCCTTTAACTCTTTCTATCTCAGCAATTAACTTTTTCTACCCAGCACGGGAATGGATTCCCCCTATACCCCTGTTCTTTAGGTCAGCACGCGATACCTTCCTTCCCGGCCCCGGCCTAGTGCCGGGGCCGCCTTTTTTTACCGTCGCTCCGCCCCGAAGGCACCCTGGCGTCGCTTCGCGACGCGCTGGCTCCGAGGCCCCTCTTCGTCGTGCCGCAGGGGAGGGGGTTTGCGGCGGCGAATCCGCCGCATGTCGCGTCCCTCGGCCGCTATCCGCGGTCGACGACGCTCGGGAGTCCCCTCCCGCCCGGTCGTGCCCTGACGGTCTGACCACGGGAGACGTAATCTTGTCCGGGGAGTCATCCATGGTTTCTTGGTGGTTGTCGATTGTGTCCTCGATCCTGCTTCTTTCTTCGACTCCCACACCCGACGCACGTCCATTCCAGCGGGGAGGATGGGTGAACCTGGGATCCAACGGCAGCCCCATCACCGCGATCGGTCTGGCGGCGTCTTCTCCTCGAACCGTGTACGCCTCCACGGAGCGGGCCGGCGAGGTCTATCGAACCGATGACGCCGGCCAGTCCTGGATGCGCGCGGCCGGAGATCTTCCGGGAGGACCGAATGGTGCGCTCATCGACTTCTTTCCGCTCGTCGTCGATCCGGCAAATCCGCTGACATCCTTCATCGGCTGGCGAGAGAAGTTCCTGCCTCCGTTCTCCCAACTAGGCAGGACGATGCTCTATCGGACTCTGGATGGCGGCTCGGCCTGGCAACCCCTCCCCGTCGAAGCAGGCCCCATCGTCATCGATCCATCGGCTTCGGTCCTTTACCTGGGGACCTCGGTCGGAGTCCGCCACTCCGACGACCTGGGCACGACGTGGGGCCCGCCGTCGGGACCGGGGAACGTCGCCGATCTTGCGTTGGACGTCTCGAACCCATCGGCGGTTTATGCGGCCAGTTCGAGCTTCGGAGTCTTCGGAAGCCGCGATGGAGGCGCGTCGTGGACCTCGGTGTCCGCTGGAATCGGTGATGGAGTCTCCGCAGACTCCATCGCGATCGATCCAGGGAACCCCCGGGTCGTTTACGTTTCGGCCGGACCTCTTCCGCTTCCCTCGTCGCGCCAACTCTTCAAGACCGTCGATGCGGGAGCGACCTGGAGCCTGGTGGCGGGCCAGCCGTCGGGAGATGTCATGCAGGTTCGGGTTGCGGCTTCCTCTCCCGCGGCCGTCTATTCCCTCGTGAGAACGGTAGACGGGAACCGCCTGTTCCGCAGCACCGACGACGGACAGAGCTGGGCCGATGTCACGGCGAACCTTCCCTCCCCAACGCTCTTCGAGATCGCGCCGGGGGACCCCTCAACCGTCTACGCGGGAACGGCAGAAGGACTTTTCGTCACGACCTTCCTCGAGCGCCCGCAAGCAGCCCGCCCTCCTGCCCGCATTCTCCCGATTCCACGCTGACCCGACGCCTGTGCAATGATCCTCAGTTCGCAAGAAGGAGAAACATGAGGACATTTCTCAGAGCGTTTGCGGTAGTGGCCCTGTCGGCTGCAGCCGGTTCGGCGGCCGCCCAGACGGCACTGGCGCCGGACGATTCGTTTCAGTGGCTGGAGGACGTGCAGGGGGAGAAGGCGCTGGCGTGGGCGAAAGAGCACAACGCGAAGTCCACGGCGGTGCTGGAGAAGAGGCCGGAGTACCAGCCGATCTACAAGCGGACCCTCGAGATCCTCGACTCGAAGGAAAAGATCCCGACTCCGAAGCTCTACGGCGAGGCCGTCTACAACTTCTGGAAGGACGACGCGCACGAGCGAGGGATCTGGCGGCGGACGACGATCGCGTCCTACAAAACGGCAGCGCCGCAGTGGGAGACCGTCCTCGACATCGATGCGTTGGCGAAAGCCGAGGGCAAGAGCTGGACGTTCCATGGGGCCGAGTGCCTGGCGCCGGCTTACGTCAAATGCATGATCGGGCTCTCGCAGGGCGGCTCGGACGCGGCGGAGGAGCGCGAGTTCGACACCGGGACGAAGCAGTTCGTCTCGGCCGGATTCACCCTTCCGGAAGCCAAGTCGAGCCTCTCCTGGCGCGACGACGATACGCTCTGGGTCGGGACCGACTTCGGCGCCGGATCGCTGACCCAGTCCGGCTATCCCAGGATCGTGAAGTTGTGGAAGCGAGGCACGCCGCTCTCTTCGGCGACCACGGTCTTCGAAGGAAAGACCGAGGACGTCGCATCGGCTGGATCGAGCGAGATCGCCAGCGACGGCCGGTATGACCTCGTCGTTCGCGTCCCGGCCTTCTTCCGCCAGGAAACTTACGTCCTCGATGCCGGCAAACTCTCCAAGCTCGACATCCCCGAGGATTCGAGAATCCGGACGCTCTTTCGCGGCCGGCTCCTTTTCTCCTTGCGCAGCGATTGGAACGTGGGAGGAAAGACCTACAAGGAAGGATCGCTTCTGTCCGGAGCCGTGGAGGACGTGTTGAAGGGAGTTCGGCGATTCGACGTGCTCTTCGAGCCGAGCGAGCGGGTCTCGCTGGCCGCCGTCGACCGAACGAAGGACCTCGTGCTCCTCGAAACCCTCGACAACGTCCGGAGCCGGATCACGGCGCTGTCTCTCGACGGCGGCGCCTGGAAGAGGACCGAGGTGCCGCTGCCCGGGACGCTCGGCGCCGCGGACCTGACCGCCACCAGCGACGCGACCAACACGTTCTTCTTCGAGTACGAAGATTTCTCGACTCCCGCCTCGCTCTGGCAGGCTGGGGGGCGGGAGCCGCCGGTGAAGGTCAAGACGATGCCGGTCTTCTTCGACGGCACCGGAATGCGGACCGAGCAGTTCGAAGCGACCTCGAAGGACGGAACGAAGATCCCTTACTTCGTCGTCTGGCCGAAGGGCGCGAAAGCCGACGGAAACAATCCGACGCTCCTCTACGGATACGGGGGATTCGAAGTCTCCGAGGTCCCGAAGTACAGCGGCACCATCGGCAGCGCCTGGCTCGTCCGCGGCGGCGTCTATGTCCTGGCCAATATCCGCGGCGGGGGAGAGTTCGGTCCCGCGTGGCACAAGGCTGCGGTCAAGGAGAAGCACATCCACAACTTCGAGGACTTCTCCGCGGTCGCGCGCGACCTGGTCGCGCGGAAGATCACGTCGACGCGCCACCTGGGGATCATGGGAGGCTCGCAGGGCGGGCTCCTCGTTAGCAGCACGTTCGTTCAATACCCGGACCTCTTCCACGCCGTCGTCGTCCAAGTCCCGCTGGCCGACATGAAGCGGTTCAATCACCTCCTCGCCGGCGCGAGCTGGATGGCGGAGTACGGCGATCCGGACAAGCCGGAGGACTGGGCGTACATCCAGACGTGGTCGCCGTACCAACTCCTGAAGCCCGACGCGAAGTACCCGACGCCCTTCTTCTGGACGAACACGCGCGACGACCGGGTCCACCCCTCGCACGCCCGCAAGATGGTGGCGAAGATGGAGGCGCAGGGTCACCCGGTCTACTACTTCGAGAACACCGAAGGGGGGCACGGAAGCGGCGCGGTCAACAAGCAGACGGCGCAGGTAACCGCCCTCCAGTACGCCTACCTCTGGATGATGCTGAAGTAGCCGATCCTCATTTTCGAGCGCGAGAAAAAAACGCCGGCGCCGCCGTGAGGCGGGGCCGGCGTTTGGGTCAAGGATCCCGGTCAGATGATGAACGCCACTCTGTTGTTGATCGCGTCGAACGCGTTCTTGGCGAGCTGCTGCGTCACCTTGTTGTTGCCGTACCAGGTGCTGCCGCCGACGTTGGACTGGCTCGCCGCGTAGGTCAGCATCTGCGACACGGTCAGGCTCGTGGCGCCCCCGAAGGCGGAGCTGACGTCCTGGTAGGGGCCGACGCACGTCGAGCCGCTGATCGCGCTGCAGATCTGCGTCAGGTCGATCGTGAGCCCTCCGATCGGCGCGGGCGCTTTGATCTTGTTGCCGCCAAGGGCGGGATCGCTGAAATAGACGTCGAGCGCGGTGGCCAGCATCTGGGCCTTGAGCATCGCGTTCATCGAGGCGCCGGTGGCGCTGGCGACCTTGATGACGTTGTTCACGTAGTTGGCGACCTGCGTGCACGTCGCCGTCGCGGAAAGGTCCTGGAACGGAGCATACTGTCGCAGCCACGTCGTCAGGTTGCAGACGCCTGCCGTGGTTCCGTCCGCCTTGATGATTCCCTGACCGTTCCTGTTCTGCCAGAAGCCCATCGTGAGACCCGAAGTCCCCGACAGGATCGGGGTGGGTGTGTTGGTGGGCGTGTTGGTGCGTGTGGCCGTCGGCGTCGGCGTGTTCGTGGGCGTGTTGGTGGGCGGCACCGGCGTGTTGGTCGGAGTATTCGTGGGCGTGTTGGTGGGCGGCACCGGCGTGTCGGTCGGAGTATTCGTCGGCGTGTTGGTCGGCGGCACCGGCGTGTTGGTCGGAGTATTCGTCGGCGTGCTGGTCGGCGGCGCGGTCGCGACCTTGTACGTCGCGATGCCGGCGACCCAGAAGTTTCCCGTCGAGAGCGTGCCGTCCGCATGGTACGTGCCGGTGGCGCTCACGATCCGGTATTCGGCGGCGAGCCCCCGGCTCGGGACCGAGGGCTGGACGACGGGTCCGGCCAGGGTGTATCCCGATCCGGCGGAGTTGACTACCCCGTTGTTGGTCCCGTTGAACGTGAAGGCGCCGAAGAGGATCTCATCCGCCTGCGACGTCGCCGGGGTGTCACCGGAGTTGGGAAACGCCGAATTCCCGCCGCCGCTCTGGATTTGATCGATCGCCAGGGGCGAGATCAGTCCCGAGAACTCGTTGGCGGTCGCTCGGGCCGCGTTCGAAGTCGCCGGAAAATTCACGGTGATCGTGTCGGTCGTCGAGAGAGCCACGACGCTGTGGGAGGAGCAGATCCAGAGGCTCGGGTTGGTTCCGTTGCTGACGTCGAGATCCAGGTTGTAGCTGTTCCCCACGCTGTCGGCACAGCTCGGAAGGGGAGCGGACGCCGTGCCTCCGCCGGTCGCGAACGCGACGATGATGCTGTGGCCCCCGGTCACGCCGCCCGTCGCGTTGATGGTCAGGGAGTGCAGCCCGGACGACTGGCCGGACGCAATCCCGATGTTTCCGACGAACGCGCCCGCGTCCGTGAAGCTCGCCTTCGTGGAGAGCCCGGAGGACTGGCCGGTCGCGGTCGCCTCGAAGAGGACACCGGCGTCCCCCGCGCTGAAGGTCAAATCGGTGTTGACGAAGCTGCCGTCCGGGCCGGCAGTCGCCGACAGCAAGCGCGCGCTTGCGTTGCCCGCCCCGGCCGGGCTGACGACGATCGTGACGCTTTCGCCCGGCTGGAAATTCTCACCGGTCAGGCTCGCTCGCTCGCCCGGGCGGTAATCGCCCTTGTCCGACGCGAGCGCCGGGCCGCTGAGGAACGCCACTCCGGCCATGGCGAAGTCGTCCTGTCCGAGAACGTCCAGCACGGATCTCCCGTTCGGCGCGCCCGGCGTGTACGAGTAGGCCAGGTTTCCGGCCGAGTCCGTGCCGGCGCTGTCGAGCACCGTGCTGCCGTCCGGACGGACGACGCGCACCGTTACGGCACAGGACTCCGCGAAGCCCGATCCCGTAACGAAGACGGTGTCACCGGGCGAGTAGCTCGACTTGTCGGTCTGGAGGGCCTCGGCGAAGGTCGGCGCGCAGGCGGCGCTCGCGCGCAGTCGGGGGCCTCCGTAAACGAACACGAGCGCGAGGATCGCCGCCGCCGCGAGACACTTCTTCCAGGCGGGCATCCTTCTCAAGATCGCCGTCATGGTCCTCCACCATCCCTTTCGGAAGAAAAAGAGACACTAATTGGTAGATCTGTCGGCATTCGGGCCCCGGGTGTGCTGCTTTTGTAGTCTCTTGGACAAGTGATCGTCAATTGGACGAAAGTCGTAGGGACTTTTTGACCCGCCGCCGCATCGGGCCGCTAAGCCCTTCCAGGATCGGAAGTTGTCAGTCCGACCCGGGGGAGGGGGCCCCGACGATCGAGGCGTAGAGCTGGCGGACTTCCTCGAGCGTGGTGGCCTGGGCGGGGGTCTTGTCGGGGCGGAGGCGGACGATCCGGGGGAAGCGCAGGGCGAAGCCGGACTTGTGGCGGTTGGACTTCTGGATCGTGTCGAAGGCGACCTCGATGACGACCTCGGGCGCGACGGCGCGGACCGGGCCGTAGCGGCCGGTCGTGATCTTTCGGAAGTGCGCGCCCATCGTCCGGATCTCCTCGTCCGTCAGGCCGGAGTACGCCTTGCCGATGTTGACGAGCCGGTCGCCATCCCGAACCGCGAACGTGTAGTCCGACAGCATCCCCGCTCGTTTGCCGTGCCCCTGCTCGACGGCCGTGACGACGACATCGAGCGTCGCCAGGGCCTTCTTCCACTTGCGCCACTGCTTGCCGCGCTTGCCCGCCTGGTAGGTCGAGTCGAAGCGCTTGAGCATCAACCCCTCGTTGCCGTTGGCGCGGGCCCTAGCGAAGAGCGCCTCGAGCTCCTCCGCGTTCGACGCGCGGGAGACCCGGGACAGATGCATCCGCTCCCAGGCCGCCGCGATCTCCTCGAGGTGCCGGCGGCGCTCCCTCCACGGCGTCTCGAAGAGAGGGACCCCGTCGCGCGCCAGGCAGTCGTAAGCGATGAAGGCGGCCGGGATCTCCTTGAGGATCTCGTCGGGAGGCTCCTTTCTCCCCAGCCGCCGCTGGAGGCGGAAGAAGGAGTCCGGGCGCGAGTCCTTCCAGGCCACGATCTCGCCGTCCAGGAGGAACTCGCCCGGGGCCAGGGCCATCGCGAGGGTGATCTCCGGGAAGCGTTTCGTGATGTCGTCCAGCGTCCGCGAGAAGAGGGCCACGCGCGAGCCCGACTTGTGCGCGTGCGCCCGGATGCCGTCGAACTTCTCCTCGATGGCGAACTCCGACAGCTCCGCCTCGACCTCGGCGGGGTCCTCGATCGGCGTCGCCAGCATGAACCCGATCGGGTGAAAGAGCCGGAAGGTGATCGAGGGCAGGCGTCCCTGCCGCGCGGCGACGGCGGTCTCCCCGATGTCGCCGCAGTCTCTCCGGGCGCGGGCGACTTCCTCGCGATCCGCCTGAAACGCCTTCGCGATCGCCTCCTCGATGGTGAGCACGTCCGCTCCGGTGCGAAGGCCGCCGGAGAGGGTCTTGACGAGGTACTTCGCCTCGACCGGCGTGGCCCGCGCCAGCAAGCCTTCGATCGTCTTCTGCTTCTCCACGGCCTTTCGCTGCTTCGCGAGCCCGCGAAGCGTCTCGTCCACTTCGAGGATGGTCAACGGCTCGGCCGAATCGTCTTTCGGATCGACGAGAAGCCCGATGGCTTCCCCGAGGTCCCCGATCGCCCCCGCGCAGGCGCCCAGCGTCTCGAGGTCCCAGCCGGTCACCGTGGAAGCGGCCCTCGCCACCGTGGCCCAGCCCGCCGAGGTGACCTGCTGCTCCCATTCGGCGAAGGGCGACCCGGAAAGAAGCCGCGCGGCGATCGCCAGCCGCGCGCCGTCCAACGGAGCGAGCGCCTCCGCCAGGCGCGCCATTTTCGCGAGCTTTCCCCTCTCGCCGGCCGCGCCCTCGAGCGCCTCCGCGACGAGGCGGTAGCCTCCCTCGCTCAGGCGTCCTCCTCGCGCCTCTCCGCCGAGTCGGCCAGGACACCCGCGGACACGCCCTTCTCCGAGAGGATGCGGGCGAAGTCGCGGGCATAACCGTGCAGCGCCACGACCAGCTTCGGCGCGACGCTCTCGACGTGGGCGAGGAGCTCCTGGAAATCCGCGTGGTCGGAGAGCGGCAGCAGGACGTCCGCGTCGAAGTCCGCCCGGGAGGCGCTTCGCAGCGCCCATCCCGAGGTGTAGATGACGGAGCGAGACTTGATCTTTTGGACGATCGGGGTCCGGGCGCAATTGGGTGGGGCGATCAGCGCCTCTCCGGCCTGCGGCGGGCCGGTCTCGTACGCCCGCGAGAGCGGGAAGGCGTGGCCCGCCTTCTCATACTCCGGCAGGAGCTTCCAGGCTGCGCCGTGGAGGACCGTCGGGATTCCGGCCTCGGTCAGAACGAGCGCCGCTTCCTGCGACTTTCCGAGCGCGTAGGCGAGAACGACGGGGATGGCTCCCTCCGCGATCGCGTCGCGGCAGGCCGCGACGAGCCGCTCCTCGAGGTCCGCGCGCGGTGGAAACCGGAAGACCGGCAGGCCGAAGGTCGTCTCCGTCAGGAGCACGTCCGCGCGCCGGGACTCCGCCGGCGCCGCCGTGCGGCCGCGGGCGAGCTTGAAGTCGCCCGTGTAGAGGAGGCTCTTTCCGTCCGCCTCGAAGTAGACCTGGGCGGAACCGAGGATGTGCCCCGCCGGCAGCAGCGCCAGGGTCGCGCCGGATTCTCCGAAAGGCTCGCCGTACGCAAGCGGCGTTGCGGTCCCGTTCCAATCGGGGTTGCGCCTCCGGTAGAGCGCGACCGTCTCGGGCGTCGCCAGGATCTCCCCGTGACCGGGCGCGGCGTGGTCCGCGTGCGCGTGGGAGAGGATCGCGCGGCCGGCGGCCGCGGGCGGGTCCACGAGTGCCCCGAACGCCGGTGCGTACAGTCCCTCCGGCCGGGATTCCAGGAATGGCCTCAGCGGATCGGTCACGGATCACCCGATGGACCGATCACCTGATCACCCGATTCTTCTGAGGGCTACGCTTCCGGAAAAAGCCCGAACAGCGGCAGTGTCACCACCGTATGAAGACCGGGACTCGCTCCCACGATGAACGGGACCGCGTTGACGACGCAGCCGACCGTCGCGCGGTCGCCGTGGAAACCTCCCGACACCCTCATGTGGACCGGCGGATCTCCGTCGATGTCGATCGTGTCGGAGGGGTCGGCGACGCCCACGGCCATCGTCAGGTCGAGCACGACCTTCGCCTCGTCCCCCGCCTGGACGAGCGCGATCTGGTGCAGGCCGAGGATCCGTCCGGCGGCGATGCCGTCGGTCTCCTCTTTCGCCGCGACCGGCTCGATCGTCTCGGTGATCTCCTCGATGGGGAGGCCGAGCCCCTACGCGATGATCGCCGCCGACTCGGAGAGGCCGACGTGGCCGAGCTTCTTCTCCTCGACTCCCTTCATGAACTCGTCGCGCGTCAGGCCGGCGCCGACCTTCGCGCGCAGCGGCCCGCGCCGCTTCGCCGCGTCCACGATCCGGGTGACCTTCACCCGGTCCACCCGCACGCACGCCGCCGCGGCCGCCAGGGCGAGGCGGTCCATGACGAGCCCCGGGTTGACGCCGGTCCCCAGCACCCCGACGCCGTGCTTCTTCGCGAGCTGGTCGATCTCGTGGGCGAGCACCGCGTGCTTCAACTGGGGATACGCCAGCTCCTCGCAGGTCGAGACGATGTGCAGGCCCGCCTCGACCGCCTCGCGGATCTGCTGCATCACGGATTCCAGCCGCGAGCCGGTGCAGAGGACCGCGACGTCCTTCTTCTGGCGGCCCGCCTTCGTCCGCAAGTAGAGGCCCGTGGCCGAGGCGTCCACCGGCGTCGCCGGCCCGGTTCCCAGGACCTGCGAGAGGCTCTTGCCCGCGATCTGCGGCGCGGGGTCCGCCGCTCCCAGGATCTCCAGGTTCGCGCGCCCGACGACGGCTTTACCCACCTCGATTCCGATCGGTCCCAGGCCCACCAGCGCGACGCGCGCGCGCGAAGTCTTGTTCATACGCTCCTCTCCCGCTGCAGTCTTGGGCCGCCAGCCGCGGCGGGATGGGCCGGCAGCCGCATTAGGATATACGCATCAACGCCGGGAGAACCATGATGCGAGTGTGGGTCGCGGCCGCTCTTTTTCTCTCGATGGTTTCCTCCTCCGCCGCGCAGGCGCCTTCGCCGCCCGCGGGCGGGGCCTCGGCGGTCACGCTCGCCTTGGTCGGCGGCCGCATCGTGGACGGGTACGAGGGACGGCCGATCGAAGACGGCGTCATCCTGATCTCCGGCGAGCGGATCTCCGCCGTCGGCACGAGGTCGCAGGTCGCGGTGCCGCCCGGCGTGACGGTCATCGACACGCGCGGCATGACGGTTCTGCCGGGCCTCGCCGACATGCACGTCCACCTGATGATCCTGGGCCACGGCGACTACGAGCACTGGACCACGGCGCATGAAAAGCGTTTCCGCTCGGAGATCATGCCGGCCGCCGCGAAGCAATTACTCGTCTCCGGCGTGACCTTCGCCCGCGAGCTGGGCGCCCCGCTCGAGGACATCCTGGACGTCAAGCGACGAATCGAGAAGGGCGAGATCCCCGGGCCGCGCCTCTTCGTCTCGGGCCCCTTCTTCCAGCACAAGCCGTACTTCGACTACGAGAAGGAGTTCCGCTGGGGAGTCTCCGGAGCAGCCGACGCGCGGGCCAAGGTCCAGAAGGTCGTCGACGCGGGCGTGGACCTGATCAAGCTGATCGACCAGGACCAGATGACCGACGAGGAGGTCCGCGCCATCGTGGACGCGGCCCACAAGGCCGGAAAGCCGGTCGTCGCGCACGCCCATCGCGAGGAGGAGATCCGCATCGGCCTGAAGGTCGGGGTGGACAGCTTCGAGCACACGGGCCTCGCGACCGAGCCCGAGTATCCCGAGGACATCCTCGCGGGGATCCGAAAGCGAAACCAGACGCTCGCCTGGTGCCCGACGATCGAGGGCCTCTACCTCTCCGAGTACACCGCCGACGGCTTTCCGGAGAGGCTGAACGATCCGAGGTGGCAGGAGGGGCTCGCTCCGGACCTGATCCGCGACATCCGAGAGTCGCTGCGAAACGTCGGCGCGCTCCCGTACTTCCAGCTCGTCCGCCGGCGCATCCCGACCCTGCCGAGGAAGTTCCAGCAGCTCCGGCAGACCGGCGTGACGCTCCTGGTCGGAACCGACTCGGGAATCCCCGGGAACTTCCACACGGACTCCACGTGGCGCGAGCTCGCGACCTGGGTGGACCTGGGCATGACGCCGATGCAGGCGATCGCGGGTGCGACGCGGTGGCCGGCGGCGTGGCTGAAGAAGGAGAAGGACATCGGGACGATCGCGCCGGGCCACTATGCCGACATCATCGCGGTGCGCGGCGACGTCCTGAAGCACATCGACCTGCTCCAGCGCGTGGACATCGTCGTCAAGAACGGGGTCCGAGTCCGATAGGATTTTTGCAGCCGGCGACCGCGTTGTAGAAGAGGGCCTTGCGCCCTCCCGGCAAGCGTGACAGAGGAACGAACTATGGAAGACAGAACACCCCCGCCGCCGCCTTCCCCCCTCGCCGACGAGCTGCGTCAGCTCGGCCAGTCCTTCTCGGCGCTGGGCAGGACGATGTTCCAGGAGAGCCGGACGATCTCGGTCGAGCTGCTGCGCTCGGTGCGCGGAGTCGTGGACCGCGCGCGCGAGGAGATCGAGCGACTGGCGGGAGAGAAGAAATGAGGCTGCGCCGTTTCGCCCTGTCGATCGCCGTTGCCGCCGTCTTGGCCGCCGGCTGCGCGTCGAGCAAGCCGTCGAACAACCCGTCGCAATCGGGCAAGGGATTCCGGACGCTCGAGGCGGTCGTCGTCGGCCGGCTGTACTCGCCTCCCGGAAGCCCCGGGACGACGATGGGCGGCTCGGGTTCGTACAGCCTCGACTTCGAGGCGAAGGATGGCGAGGCGACGGTCCACTACAGCTTCCCCGTCACCCGCGACCAGTACAACCGGTACCACGAGGGCGACCGGGTCAAGCTCGTGATGGCAGACAACGACCTGCGGGACATCCGTTCAGCGAATTAGGCCCAACGGAGAGGGACCTTGGACGTCTTCAGCGTCCTTCGACGCTCCCGACGACGGAGACGGCGCGCGGGGCTGGACCGCCCTCCTCGGCCGGCTTGGTCTCGCGGCGGCCTCCGTTCTCGAGCCACCAGCGCCGTGACCGCTCCTCCGTCCACCCGTTCTCGAAATGGATTCGGCTCAGGCTCTCGGCGAGGTCCTGCATCGTCTGCGGCCGCTCGTTGGGCTGCTTGGCCAGGCACTGGAGCAGGATGAAGTCGAGCTCCTCCGGAATGCTCTCCTTCGTGCGCGTGGACACCGGCGGCGGGGGCTTCTGGATGTGGTCCATCACGGCCTGCATCGGCGAGGGGCCGGAGTCGAACACGGGTTTTCCGCTCAGGAGCCAGTAACCGACGCACCCGAGCGCGTAGATGTCGGCGCGCCAGTCCACGTCGGGGTTGCCGAGGCCCATCTCCGGCGCCATGTAGCCCGGAGTGCCGGCGATGACGCCGGTCACCGTCAGGGGCCGCTTCTCCTCGGCGCTCCACTGCTGGTTCTTCACGAGGCCGAAGTCGAGGATCTTCACGAAGTCCCAGTCCAGGCCGTACCGGCAGACGTAGATGTTGGCCGGCTTGACGTCGCGGTGGATGAGCCCTCCCTGGTGCGCCTCGCCCAGCGAGTGGCAGGCCTGGATCAGGATCTGGACAGTCCGCTCCGGGGGAAGCGAACCGAAGGTCGAGACGAGCGTATCCAGGTCGAAGCCTTCCAGGAGCTCCATGACGTAATAGAACGTCCCGTCCTCCGTGGTGCCGAAGTCGTAAATGTCCACGGTGTGCGGGGAGTGAAGCGCGGCCGTGGCCCTCGCCTCGCGCTCGAAGCGCCGGACGAGCTCGCGACCGTCGCTGCCGAACGACTCGGGGCGGATCAGCTTGATCGCCGCCGGCCGGGCCAGGAGACGATGGTTCGCGCGCCAGACCTCTCCCATGCCGCCGCGTCCGAGGAGCTCTTCTAAGTGATAGCTCCCCATCTCGTGGCCTCGCTCGGCTTCGACGGTCATCCGGTAGATGAGCCGCGAGAGCACCAGCGCGACTCCCGCCGCGAGCGCGGTCGGCAGAAACATCGGAAAGAGAAACCCCGGCGGCGGCGCCGGGTTGCCCAGGGCGACGAGGACGAGCAGCCCGAGCGGGTCCATCGCGGCGGCGGCCAGGGTTGCGAGGATCGTTTTGCCGCGGGTCGCCGGCACGATGAGCGGATAGACGAGGATCAGCACCGCCACTCCGGACCAGCCCCGAGGCGGAAGTTCCGGCTGCACCGGCACCTGCCAGAAACCCAGGGAGATGCAGAACGCCTGCGCGACCTGGTAGACCAGCCCGAGGTCGAGGAGGGTGGAAGCAGGAAACATCCTCCTCCACGCGACCCAGGCCGTCGAGAAGGAGAGAAGCAGCGACGCGCTCGTCGATACCAGCCAGATCGTCGGGTTGACGGATGCCGAGCCGACGGGCGCGAAGACATGGCGGCCGGCGACGGCGAGGAGCAGCGAGATCATCCCCGCCAGCAGCGCGAAGACCGCAAGCCGGTTGGCGCCCGCGTCGGCGAGGTCCGGCGGGACGAAGGGGGGCGGTGTCGAGGCCGCGGGCTGGCGCGGCGACGCCGGAGCCTCTCCCTTCCAGACCCGGAAACTCATCGCTTCGCCTTCCTCACGACCATTCTACGCGGCGATAGAATGGCGGAGTTTGCGGGGGAGCCCACTCCGTTCTCACGCGCCGGGCGCGCGAAGGACGGACGGCTGAGAGTCCGCCGGATCTCCGGCGGAGACCCCGGGACCTGATGCGGGTAATGCCGCCGTAGGGAGATGACCATGAGCGTTCGCCGCGATTCCATTCCGTCCACGGAGGTCGCCAACCGCTCGCCGCTTCCCGGGTCGCGCAAGGTCTACGTCTCCGGTCCGGGCGGGACGCGGGTGCCGTTTCGCGAGATCGCGCTGTCGCCGACGAAGGGGATGCGAGGCGAGACGGAGTTGAATCCTCCTTTCCGCGTTTACGACACCTCGGGGCCATACACGGATCCCGAGGCGTCCATCGACCTCCACGCCGGCCTGCCGGAGCTGCGCCGTTCGTGGATCCTGGCGCGCGGCGAG
This sequence comes from Thermoanaerobaculia bacterium, assembly GCA_035263845.1. Classification (GTDB taxonomy): domain Bacteria; phylum Acidobacteriota; class Thermoanaerobaculia; order UBA5066; family Gp7-AA6; genus JAWOLE01. The sequence goes on from DATFQY010000088.1 coordinate 62,578, forward strand.
TACGACCGCTCCGAGCCGGTTCGCCGCAACCGGCCTGGACTGGAGCTGGTCCGGCCGCGGCAGGCGCTCCGGGGCCGCGGCTCCGTCACTCAGATGCACTTCGCGCGCAGGGGGGAGATCACTCCCGAGATGGAATACGTCGCGATCCGGGAAAAGGTCGCAGCCGAGTTCGTCCGGGACGAGGTCGCGCGCGGCCGGGCGATCATTCCCGCCAACATCAACCACCCCGAGTCCGAGCCGATGGCGATCGGGAAGAACTTCCTCGTCAAGATCAACGCCAACATCGGCAACTCCGCCGTCACCTCCTCCATCGAGGAAGAGGTCGAGAAGATGACCTGGGCGATCCGCTGGGGCGCCGACACGGTCATGGACCTCTCGACGGGCAGGAACATCCACGAGACGCGGGAGTGGATCCTGCGGAACTCACCGGTCCCGATCGGGACGGTGCCGATCTACCAGGCCCTGGAGAAGACGGACGGGAAGGCCGAGGACCTGACCTGGGAGATCTTCCGCGACACGCTGATCGAGCAGGCCGAGCAGGGGGTGGACTACTTCACGATCCACGCCGGGGTGCTGCTGCGCTACATCCCGCTGACGGCGAAGCGCGTGACCGGGATCGTCTCGCGCGGCGGCTCGATCATGGCCAAGTGGTGCCTGGCGCACCACCGGGAGTCCTTCCTCTACACGCGGTTCGACGAGATCTGCGAGATCTTGAAGGCGTACGACATCTCCTTCTCGCTGGGGGACGGCCTGCGGCCCGGCTCCACGGCGGACGCCAACGACGAGGCGCAGTTCGCCGAGCTCGCGACCCTGGGCGAGCTGACGGAGAAGGCCTGGTCGCACGAATGCCAGGTCATGATCGAAGGGCCCGGACACATCCCGATGCACCAGGTCAAGGAGAACATCGACAAGGAGATCGAGATCTGCAGGGAGGCCCCGTTTTACACGCTCGGGCCGCTCGTGACCGACATCGCGCCCGGTTACGACCACATCACCTCGGCGATCGGTGCCGCGATGATCGCCTGGCACGGCACCGCGATGCTGTGCTACGTCACGCCCAAGGAGCACCTGGGACTCCCCAACAAGAAGGACGTCAAGGATGGCGTGATCGCCTACAAGATCGCCGCCCACGCCGCCGACATGGCGAAGGGGCATCCCGGCGCGCGGGCCTGGGACGATGCGCTGTCGAAAGCCCGGTTCGAGTTTCGCTGGGAGGACCAGTTCAACCTGTCGCTCGATCCCGAGACCGCCCGCGAGTTCCACGACGAGACGCTCCCCGCCGAGGGCGCCAAGCTTGCCCACTTCTGCTCCATGTGCGGCCCTCACTT
>DATFQY010000089.1:0-57154 GCA_035263845.1 Thermoanaerobaculia bacterium
CAACATCCTCAAGCCCGCGCTCTCGCGGGGGGAGGTCTCCTGCATCGGCGCGACGACCCTGAAGGAGTACCGCAAGTACATCGAGAAGGACCGCTCGCTCCTGCGGCGCTTCCAGGCCGTGACGGTCGCGCCTCCCACGGAGACCGAGACGTTCGAGATCCTGGAAGGCGTCAAGGAGCGCTACGAGCAGTTCCACAAGGTGCGGTACTCGCCGGAGGCGATTCGGACCGCGGTCTACCAGTCGAACCGCTACATCACCGACCGCTTCTTTCCCGACAAGGCCATCGACCTCCTCGACGAGGCGGGCGCCAAGGTCAAGTTGAAGCGCGTCGCCGACACGCAGAACTTGAGGAAGCTCGAGATCGAGACGCGCCAGATCGTCAAGGAGATGAAGAAGGCGATCTCGGACAAGGACTTCGAGAAGGCCGTCTTCCTGCGCGAGCGCGAGATCGAGCTGAAAGAAGAGATCGAGCGGACCAAGGCGCAGACGGCCGAGAGAAGCGACGCCACCCAGGAGGTCACTCGCCGCGACATCGAGGAGATCATCTCCTCCTGGACGGGCATCCCTGTCGCCTCGCTGGCGATGGAGGAGGCCGAGAAGCTCCTCCACATGGAGGACGCGCTTCGGCGGAGGATCGTCGGCCAGGAGGCCGCGATCATCGGCGTCTCCAAGGCGATCCGGCGCTCGCGCCTCGGCGTCAACAACCCGAACCGGCCGATGGGATCGTTCATCTTCCTCGGGCCCTCCGGCGTGGGGAAGACCGAGGTCGCACGGCGGCTCGCCGAGTTCCTCTTCGAAAGCCAGAAGGCGCTCGTCCGCTTCGACATGTCCGAGTACATGGAGAAGCACGCGGTCTCCAAGCTGATCGGATCTCCTCCCGGCTACGTCGGCCACGAGGACGGCGGTCAGCTGACCGAGAAGATCCGCCGCAATCCGTACAGCGTCATCCTCTTCGACGAGATCGAGAAGGCGCACCCCGACATCGCGAACCTGCTCCTCCAGATCCTCGAGGACGGGATCCTGACGGACTCCTACGGGAACCTCGTGGACTTCAAGAACACCCTGATCATCATGACGTCCAACATCGGGACCAAGCACCTCGTCAACCGGAGCCGCATGGGGTTCGGCGGGTCGAAGGAGATCCAGAGCGCCCGGGAGCTCGAGGACATGGTCCTGAAGGAGCTCAAGAAGGACTTTTCCCCCGAGTTCATCAACCGCATCGACGAGACGATCGTGTTTCACCCGCTCGGCCGCGCCGAGCTCGCTCGGATCTGCCGCCTGCTGGTGGACGACGTCAACGCGACGATCGCGCCCAAGGGCGCGACGGTGGACGTGGATGACGCGTCGATCGAGTGGCTGCTCGGGCAGAGCGGCGACGATCCGAACATGGGAGCCCGGCCGCTTCGCCGGGCGATCCAAAAGTACGTCGAAGATCCCGTTTCCGAGATCCTCATCGCCTCGCGCGACGATCGCATCGAAGCCATCGAGGTCCGCGTCGGACCGGATGGCCTGACCGTCGCCGCCCGGGAGCCCGAGCCGATCGCCCAGGGATGAGAAGTCCTTAGTCCCTGGTCCCTGGTCCGTAGTCAGGCTTCGATCGGCTGCGGACTTCGGACTACGGACCACGGACCAAACCCAGATTCCGGGAAGAGAAGGAGTCCGCCTCTGCGTTCCGAGTCCCAGCAAGACGTGGCCTTGCCCTCAAACTCCCAGCCGGCCCGGCCGTGCCGGGCGCGGCGTTCTCGCGCTGGCGGCGCGAAACTCCGGTTTTCCGAAAGTCTCACGCTGATCGCGCTCCTCTGCGCCTACTCTGTGTCGGCGCAAACGGCCGCGACGACGGCTGTGCCTGCGCCCGTGCCTTCTCCAACGCCCGGCGTAGCCACGCCGTCCGCTCCTGCTGCACCTGCCGCACCCTCCGCCCCGAAGGAGACGATCGTCGGCATCCGCGTCATCGGCTATCAGACGGTGTCGCCGGAGACGATCGGCCACTACCTCGGGGTCAAGGTCGGCGACCCCTACGACCCCGACAAGATCCGCGAAAACTTCCAGAGCCTCTGGGACGTCGGCCTCCTCGAGAACCTCTCCGTCGAGGCGGAGCGCAGCCCGGCGGGCGTCACGCTCATCATCACGATCGAGGAGAGGCCGACGTTGAAGGAGGTCGAGTTCACCGGCAACAAGAAGTTCTCGACGACGCAGATCAAGGACCGCCTGAAGGAAGCCAAGCTCGAGATCCACTCGGGCGCCCCGATGTCGCTGAGGGAGATCGCCAAGGTCCGGTCGGGCATCGCGGACTACTACGTCGAGAACGGCTACCGGAGCGCGACGGTGGACTTTCGCATCGAGGACGTCTCGAAGACCGAGAAGAAACTGATCTTCGTCATCGACGAGGGCGACAAGATCAAGATCGACGACATCAAGTTCGAGGGCAACCACATCTTCGGCCAGCAGAAGCTCCGCAACGCGATGCAGAAGACCAAGATCGCGACCTGGTTCCGAATCCTCTCGGACACCAGCACCGTCTACAACCAGGCCAACTACGACGCCGACGTGGAGAACATCAAGGCGCTCTACCACTCCGTCGGGTACAAGGACGTCGTCGTCAAGGACCCGGTCCTCGACGTCTTCATCAAGAACCCGAAAAAGCCCGCCGCCAAGCAGAAGAAGCGCGTGAAGATCACGATCCCGCTCGTGGAGGGGGACCAGTTCTTCACGGGCAAGATCCAGATCGTCAAGGTGGACCAGACGGGGCAGCCGGACAGCGCCGAGGCCCCGCTCGTGGTCCCGCGCGAAGTGATTCTCTCGGAATTCCGGGAGCTGAAGACCGGCTCGGTCTTGAACCGCGACCTCCTGATCGAGGGACTCTCCCGGGTCGAGAGCCGCTACAAGTCCAAGGGCTACATCTACTGGTTCGCCGATCCGCAGTACCGCGAGGTGGGCAACCACGTCGTGGACGTGGACGTCAAGCTCTTCGAGGGGGACAAGTTCTTCCTGGGGCGGCTGGAGGTCACCGGCAACACAACGACGCGTGACAAGGTCATCCGCCGGGAGTTCGCGCTCGACGAGGGTGACGTGATGAACATGGAGGCGGTCAAGAAGAGCCTCCAGAAGCTCCAGCAGCTCGGCTACTTCAAGGTCAACGAGGAGCCGGAGTTCGCAGTCCGGCCGCAGGACAAGAAGGTGGACCTGACGCTCAAGGGCCAGGAGACCTCGCGCAACGAGATCCAGTTCGGCGCGGGCTACTCGGCGCTGGACGGGTTCTTCGGCCAGTTCTCGTTCCAGACGAGGAACTTCCTCGGCCGCGGCGAGATCCTTGGGGCGTCGGCGCAGCTGGGGAAGGTCTCCAACTACTACGACATCTCCTACACGATCCCGTGGTTCATGGACAAGAACCAGTCCGTCGGCGCCTCCCTCTACTCGCGCAGCGTCGACTACCTGAACATCGACGAGAAGCGAAAGGGCGGCAGCCTCTTCTTCGGGAGGGGAATCACGCTCTTCGACAGCTGGTCGGTCCTCTACCAGTACGAGGACGTAAAGGCGAACTTCCCAGTGCGCGGCGCCCAGACGCCGCCGGGACAGCCGATCCCGCCGGACAAGTTCACCGAGACGACCGGCAAGACCTCGTCGTTCACCCCCGGCTACCGGTGGGACAGCCGCAACGATCCCTTCGACCCCAACCAGGGGTTCCGCTACTACACGACCGTCCAGCTCGCCGGCACGGCGCTCGGCGGCACCGACAACTTCGTCAAGCCGCTGCTGGGGACGTCCAAGTACTTCCCGTTGCGCTGGCCCAAGCGCACCTACATCGCGGTCAACCTCGAGGGGGGATGGGTCACGTCTTACGGAGGCGCGGGGATCCCGATCTTCGAGCGCTTCCAGATCGGCGGCGAGCAGAGCCTCCGGGGCTTCCGGGCGGGCGCGGTCCTGCCGCTGACCGAGAAGAACCAGGTCTTCACCGACGAGTTCGGCCGCATCCTCGGCGGCAACAAGTTCTTCGTCATGAACCTGGAGTACGTCTTCTTCTCGCTCGGTCCGGCGAAGCTGCTGGTCTTCTCCGACGTCGGAAACGTCTACCACGAGACCCAGAAGTTCGACCTCTCGCGGATCCGGTCCTCCGTGGGCGTCGAGATGCGGGTCTTCCTGCCGATCTTCCAGGCGCCGCTGCGCTTCATCTACTCGTGGAACCTCCACCCGATCACGCCGATCGACCAGTTCGGCTTCCCGATCAACAGCCTCAGCGAGAGGAAATCCGGATTCGATTTTTCGATCGGGAGAACGTTCTGAAGTGAGTTGAGAGTCGAGGGTTGAGCGGCAATCGCAGTCACGCGGCCGGCTACGCTTGCCCCTAAACTCTCGGCTCTCAACGGCCCCGCTTTCAAAGGAATGAGCTGGGCTGCATTCCGGTTCTCTTGTTGACCGGTCGTTTTTTGCTACTATTGGCGGCTTCGCAAAGAAGGAGACTCAATGAGACGCATCCTGCTCACGACCATGGCGGCCGGCTTCGCGGCGGCCATGACGGCTCAGACGACGGCTCAGACGGCCCCGGCGAGCACCGCGCCCGCCCAGGCCCCCGCGACATCTTCCTCCCTGGCCGCCGGAGGGGTCGCGATCATCGACGCGCAGAGGCTGGCCCTCGAATCGGCCCCCGGCAAGGAGGCCTACGGCCGGCTCCAGAAGATGCAGGCCCAGAAGAAGGACGAGCTCGACAAGGTCGAGAAGGAAGCTCGGGACCTCGTCCAGAAGCTGACCGACCAGGGCTCTTCCATGCCGGCCGACAAGCTCGAGCAGCTCCAGAAGCAGGCCGACGACAAGCAGAAGGCCTGGAAGCGGATGCAGGAGGACGCCCAGAAGGACCTGCAGGAGGCCGAGCGCAAAGAGATGCAGGCTCTCGAGAGCCGCATCGGGCCGATCGTGAAGGACTTCTTCAAGGAGCGGAGGTACGCCCTGGTCCTCGACTCGCGCGCCGGGATCATGTACGCGGACGACGCGGTCAACGTGACGGACGAAGTGCTCAAGCGGATCAACACGAACGTCGCGCTGCCCAAGCCCGCCGCCGACAACAAGGCCGCCAACACGACCACGACCGCGCCCAAGCCCGCCGCTCCGCCGGCGGCACCCAAGCCGACCCCCGCCGCCAAGAAGGCCTCGTAGGGGAGGGCCTAGCGCCCTCCCGCCCCGGACCCTGACGCGAGGCCGAGTCGGGTAGTATCCACGTCCGCGTGAAAAAGACACCACGGAAGGCGGGAGCGGCAAAACGCCCGGTCGCTCGAAGGACCGCTTCATCGTCCTTCACCCTCTCCCAGGTCGCCGAAACGGTCGGCGGCCGCGTCCTCGGAGACGCCTCGCTCCGCCTGACCGGTGTCCAGGGCCTCGCCGAAGCCGGACCCTCGGACCTCTCCTGGGTTGCCGACGAGCGTCTCCTGCGCCAGGCCTCGGAAAGCCGGGCGGGCGCCCTCATGGTCCCCTCGGAAGAGCTCGCCGGCGGCAAGCCGGCGGTCCTCTGCCAGCACCCCGGGCTCGCCCTCGCCGCGTGGCTGACGGTGTGGCGGCCGCCGGCGCGCCCGGCTCCCGGCGTCTCGAAAGGGGCCCGAGTGGATCGCGCGGCGAAGCTCGGCAAGGGCGTGGCGATCGCCGCGGGCGCCACGGTCGAGGCCGGGGCGGTCGTAGGCGACCGGACGGTCCTCTGCTCCGGCTCCTACGTCGGGAAGGACGCCGTCGTCGGCGAAGACTGCTTCCTGCATCCCAACGCCGCCGTGCTCGAGCGCTGCCGGGTCGGCGCGCGGGGAATCCTCCACGCCGGCGCGGTCGTCGGCTCCGACGGGTTCGGATACCTCTGGGACGGCGAGAGGCACCGCAAGGTCCCGCAGATGGGGATCGTGCGGGTCGAGGAGGACGTCGAGATCGGCGCGAACGCGGCGATCGACCGTGCGACCCTCGGCGAGACCATCATCGGCCGTGGCACCAAGATCGACAACCTCGTCCAGGTCGGGCACAACGTCGTCGTCGGGGAGCATTCACTCCTCTGCGGGCAGGCTGGAGTCGCCGGCTCGGCGCGGATCGGGAAAAGAGTCACGCTCGCGGGCCAGGTCGGCGTCTCGGACCACGTCGTGCTGGGCGACGGGGTCATCGCCACGGGCCAGTGCGGGATCGTGCGCGGCGCCAACGTCGAAGCCGGGACCGTGATCTCGGGAATGCCCGCCCAGCGGCACCGGGACTTCCTGCGGAGCGCCGCATGGTACGCGCGGCTGCCGGAGTTGGCCAAACGGGTCGAGCGCCTCGAGGCGAGGGAGCCCGGCAAGGGCGAAGGGGGAACAGCGTGGAAATCGGAATCACCGAAATCCTGAGGATCCTGCCGCACCGCTATCCCTTCCTCCTCGTGGACCGGATCCTGGAGGTCGAGAAGGGCAAGCGGATCGTGGGGATCAAGAACGTCACCTACAACGAGGAGTTCTTCCAGGGACACTTCCCGGGCAACCCGGTGATGCCGGGCGTGCTGATCCTCGAGGCCATGGCCCAGGTGGCGGCGATCGGCCTGTTCGGCGTGGTGCCGGATCACGAGAAGAAGCTGCTGTACCTCTCCGGTGTCGATCGCTGCAAGTTCCGGCGTCCGGTGCTTCCCGGCGACCAGCTTCGCATCGAGGCCGAAATCGTTCAGCTGCGCAGCCGCGCCTGCCGGTGCAAGGCCGCGGCGACGGTCGGCGGCGCCCTCTGCGCCGAGGCGGAGCTTCTCTCCACTCTGGTGGACCGGCCATGAGGACGGCGGTCCACACCTCCGCGATCGTGTCCCCCGGGGCCCGGCTCGGCGCCGACGTCGAGATCGGGCCCTACGCCGTCATCGGCCCCGACGTCGAGATCGGAGACGGGACGACCGTCGGCGCGCACGCCACGATCGAGGGGCCCACGGTCATGGGCGCCGCGAACCGTGTCTTCCCCCACGCCGTCATCGGCTTCGACCCGCAGGATCTGAAGTACCGCGGAGAAAAGTCGAGCTTGAAGATCGGGAATCGAAACGTCTTCCGGGAATTCTCCACGGTCCATCGCGGCACCGCGGGAGGACACGGCGAGACAGTCGTCGGCGACAACAACTACTTCATGGCCAACAGCCACGTCGCGCACGACTGCGTGATCGGGTCGTTCAACGTCATGGCGAACTGCGCGTCGCTCGCCGGGCACGTCGACATCGGCGACCACGCCATCCTGGGCGCCTTCGCCGGGGCGCACCAGTTCATCCGGATCGGGGACAGCGCCTTCATTGGGGCCTACTCGGCCCTCCGCCAGGACGTCCTGCCCTTCTGCCGCACGGAGGGGTCCGACGCGAAGACGTACGGGCTGAACGTCGTCGGATTGAAGCGCCTCGGCTTCTCGGAGGAGAGGTTGAAGGCACTGGAGCGCGCCTACCGGCTCCTTGTCAAATCCAGGCTCAACACCACGCAGGCGCTCGCCAAGATCGAGGAGGAGCTTTCCGGCCAGCCGGACGTGGATTACCTGGTTCGTTTCATCCGGGAGAGCAAGAGGGGCTTCCACCGGTGATCTCGGGCGATCGCCCGGTCCGGCTGGCGGTCGTGGGGATCGGCCACCTCGGCCGCCACCACGCGAGGGTCGCGGCTTCGCTCCCCGGGGTGGACCTCGTCGGGATCCACGACCACCACGACGGGCGGGCCGGAGAGGTGTCGCGGGAGTTCGGCCTGAAGGTCCTGCCGGAGCTGCGCGACGTGGCGAGCGAGGCCGAAGCGGCGATCGTCGCCACCCCCACGGTCTCGCACGCCGAGATCGCGTCGGACCTTCTCGAGCGGGGGCTCGATGTCCTGGTCGAGAAACCGATGGCCGCGAGCCTGGAGGAAGCCGATCACCTGGTCTCGCTCGCCCGGTCGAAGGGGCGCGTCCTCGCCGTCGGCCACATCGAGCGGCACAATCCGGCGGTGGACGCGGCGCTGAAGATGGTCCGCTCGCCGATCTTCATCGAGGTGGACCGGCTGGGCATCTTCACCCGCCGCAGTCTCGACGTGGACGTCGTGCTCGACCTGATGATCCACGACCTGCAGGTGGCCCTGTCGCTGGCCGGGACGCCGGTGGAGGAGATCCGGGCGGCCGGGCTGGCGGTTCTGACCCCGCTGCTCGACATCGCCAACGCGCGGATCGCCTTCCGGGGCGGTTGCGTCGCGAACCTGACCGCCTCGCGGGTTTCCGGGAAGAAGGTCCGCAAGCTCCGGATCTTCGCCCCGGCGCTCTACCTGTCGGTGGACATGCAGGCCCGGACGGTGAGCGCCGTGCGGCTGACTCGCGCCGGCCCCGATCCGCAGATCTCGACCGAGGAGGTCGAGGTGCCTCACGAGGAGCCGCTGGCCCGTGAGCTCGCCGACTTCGTGGACGCGGTCCGGTCGCGCCGGCCCCCGCTGGTGGACGGAAGCGCCGGACGCGCCGCCCTCGCGCTCGCCACCGACGTCCTCCGGGCGATCGATCGTCACCGCCAGGCCGCCGGCGGCGTCCGGGCATGAGCGCCAGTCGCGGCCGGATCGGGCTGATCGGCGGAAGCGGCGTCTACGACTTCGCCGAGCTCCAGGGCGCGAGCGAGGAGCGGCCCGAGACTCCGTTCGGCCGGCCGTCGGATTCGTACGTGACCGGAGTCCTGGCCGGAGTCCCGGTCGCCTTTTTTCCGAGGCACGGGCGCGGGCACGTGGTCTCGCCGACCGAGGTCAACTACCGCGCCGGCATCTGCGGCTTCAAGATGCTCGGCTGCGACGCGATCCTTTCCGTCTCGGCGGTGGGCAGCCTCAAGGAGGAGTACGCGCCGCGGCACGCGGTCGTCCCGGACCAGTTCCTCGACCGCACGCGGCACCGTCCCGACACGTTCTTCGGCGAAGGGATCGTCGCCCACATCTCCTTGGCCGATCCCGTCTGCCCGGCCCTCTCGAAAGTGCTCGCGGACAGCGCGGAGGGGCGCGGACTGACGGTCCACCGCGGAGGAACGTACGTCTGCATGGAGGGGCCCCAGTTTTCCACGCGGGCGGAGTCGGCCCTCTACCGGTCGTGGGGCGCGGACATCATCGGGATGACCAACCTGACCGAGGCGCGGCTCGCCCGCGAGGCCGAGATCTGCTACGCCACGCTGGCCTTCGTCACGGACTACGACTGCTGGCGCGAGGAGACGGAGGCGGTCTCCGTCGAGGCGGTCCTGGCCGTTCTCTCGGAGAACGCGGAGGCCTCGCGCCGCGCCCTGGCCGACGCGGTAGGGAAAGTCGATCCCGCCCGGTCCTGCACCTGCCGCGACGCCCTTCGCTACGCGATCCTGACGGACCACGCCGCCATCCCGGAATCCGCCCGCGAGCGGCTGCGCCCCATCGCCGGGCGCTACCTGTGAGCGGCGCCGCGCTCTCCCGGCCCGGGCGCGTCGTCGTGACCGGTTCGGTCGCTTTCGACTACCTGATGAGGTTTCCGGGAAAGTTCGTCGAGCACCTGATCCCCGACCGGCTCTCGAGGCTCTCGGTCTCCTTCCTCGTGGACGAGATGCGCCGGGTGCCGGGAGGCTGCGGGCCCAACATCGCTTACAGCCTCGTGCTTCTGGGGGAGACGCCGCTCCTCTTCGCCGCGGCCGGCCGGGACGCCGGCGAATACCGGGACCGGTTGGCCCGCGACGGCGTGGACGTCTCCGGCCTGCGGCTCTACGAGGATGTCTTCACCGCCTCCTTCTTCGTCTCGACGGACCGGGATCAGAACCAGATCGCGTCGTTCTACACGGGCGCGATGGCCCGCGCGGGAGACCTCTCGATCGGGTCCCTCGACGCTGCAACGATCGCCCTCGTCGTGGTCTCGCCCAACGACCCGGCCGCCATGGCCCGCTACGTGGCGGAGTGCCGGACGCTGCAGGTCCCGTTTCTGTACGATCCGAGCCAGCAGGTCGCCCGCCTGACCGGAGAGGAGCTGCGGGAAGGGATGGACGGCGCCTCGATCGTCATCGTCAACGACTACGAGTTCGGGATCCTCACCAACAAGACCGGCCTCTCGCCGGAAGAGGTCGAGGAAAGGATCCCGGTCCTGGTCGTGACGCACGGGGCCGAGGGCTCGACGATCTCCGTGGCGGAAAAGGGCGGATCTCGGCGGGAGCGGGTTCCCGCGGCGAAGCTGGAGCGCGAGGCGCTGGACCCGACGGGTGTGGGCGACGCCTTCCGGGCCGGCCTGATCCGCGGGCTCCGGATCGGCTCGCCGTGGCCGATCGCCGGACGGATGGGAAGCGTCGCCGCGGTGTACGCGCTGGAAGCGCTCGGACCGCAGCCGGGCCGCTACTCGAAGCAGGAGTTTCGCGAACGGTACTTTCGCAACTTCGGCACCGAGGCGGTCTTGGAGAATTTGTGAATGGTGATTTGTGATTTGTGATTAGGGCGGAAGGGTGTTTTCAGTCCTGTTCACAGATCACAAATCACAAATCACAAATTCCTCAGTGGTAGCATCAACTGGTCGATACGAGAACCGGTCCTTGAGCAGCCGCCGTGCCCCTCGCCGCCTCTCCTCCGCCTTCCAGCCGGTGGAAGTCGAAGGGAATCTAGACGCCGCGGGGCTCCGGTTCACGGTGCTCTGCTCCCGCTGGAACCCGACGGTCACCGAGGAGCTCTTGCGCTCGGCGCTCGGAGCTCTGGAGCGCCACGGCGCGAAGGGCGCGGACGTCTCGGTCGTCCGCGTGCCGGGAGCCTTCGAGCTCGCTTCCGGCGCGGGCGTCGCGATCGCGCGCCGCCGGCCGAACGCCATCATCGCGCTCGGAGCGATCATCAAGGGCGAGACGACGCACCACGACGTGCTCGGGCACGCGGTGGCGGGCGCGCTCGCGACGCTCTCGGCGCAGACGGGCTTCCCGATCGGCTTCGGGATCCTGACCTGCGACACGATGGACCAGGCGAGGCGGCGCTCGGGCAAGGGAGCGGAGGCCGCGGAGGCCGCGATCCAGATGGCCAACCTCAACCGGATCGGCCGCACCGGGAGGGGCTGATGGGCGCCCGGCGGAAGGCGAGGGAGCTCGCCCTGCAGATGCTTTTCGAGAACGACATCGCGGGGACCAAGGCGGATGAGATGTTCCACCGCTCCACCGACCTGAAGAAGGCCCCGCAATCCGTTCGGGACTTCACCGAGAGGCTCGTCTCGGGGACCCTGGCCCACCGCGACGACTTAGACGAGATCATCTCCAAGCAGGCGGACCACTGGAGGCTCTCCCGGATGCCGATCGTGGACCGCAACATCCTGCGGCTGGCTCTCTTCGAGCTGCTCCACGAGCCGGCGACCCCGCGGCCGGTCGTCATCGACGAGGCGCTGGAGATCGCGAAGCGGTTCTCGACGCCCCGCTCCTCCCAGTTCATCAACGGGATCCTCGACGGGGTCCTGAAGGCCCGGAAGAGCGAGGGGAAGCGGGCTTGAAGGCGCCGCTCGCGGCGTTCGCGGCGGCTTTCCTGGCGACTGCCGTTCTGCCGCCCCCCCTGTCAGGAGGCGAGCAGCGGGCGGTCTACCGGGCGAGCGGGGCCGACGTCCGACTTTTCGACCAGTACGACAACGACGGCTACACGCTCGAGGTGCGGACCGCCGCGGACGGCTCGGCGAGACTGGAGGTCCGCGTCTCCGACGGCCCGCTCGAGAGCGCGGCCCCGTTTCCCACGCGCGGCCGGCGAGACGCCTCGATTCTCCCCGCGCCGGAACGCGATTCCTTCGCGGGGAGTCTCGCCGCCGGCAGCGGCACGGAGCAGGAAGCGGTCCTCCGGATCCTCCGGGGAATCGCCGCCGAGGTCCGCTACGACCCGGACCGGCTGCGCCTGCAGGATCCCGCCGCGGTCTTCGCCTCGCGCCGCGCCTACTGCGTGGGGTTCGCCGAGCTCGCGGTGGACCTGCTGCGGCGGGCCGGGATCTTCGCGCGCACGGTGCAAGGAGTCCTCCGGACGGATCCCGGCGCGGACCGCTACGAGGCTTCGATCGGCGGCGTGTACCACCGGTGGATCGAGGTGTTCTACCCGGACCGCGGCTACGTCTTCTCCGACCCGATGCGCTCGGTCAACGGAGTGGACGCGAGCTACATCCCCTTCGGAAAGCGCGCGCTCTCGCGCCCGAAGGATCTGCGCCTGACCCCGATTTCCCTCGAGGGAGCCCTGCGGTACGACTCCGTCCAGGCCGGCGAAAAGACCCTCCACATCCGCGCCGCGAACTGACCGCTTGGCGGTTCCCAATGTATATTGCGCGGTTCCATGAGCGAGAAGTTCAACCCGGCGGAGATCGACGGGAAGTGGCAGCGGCGCTGGGACGACCGGAAGGTGGCCTACGTGGACACCGCGTCGCCCGGCGAGAAGTTCTACATGCTCAACATGTTCCCGTATCCGTCGGGGAGCCGCCTCCACGTCGGGCACGGGCGCAACTACATCCTGGGAGACGCCCTCTACCGGCGCGAGCGGATGGGTGGACGGGTCTCCTTCAACCCGATGGGGTGGGACGCTTTCGGCCTGCCTGCCGAGAACGCCGCGATCGCGAGCGGCGTCCATCCGCGCGAGTACACGATGGCCAACATCGCGCGGATGAAGGAGCAGCTTCGAAGCCTGGGCCTGCTCTACGACTGGTCCAAGGAGCTGGCCTCCTGCGATCCGCGCTACTACAAGTGGAACCAGTGGCTCTTCCTGCGGATGTGGGAGCGAGGCCTGGCGTACCGCAAGACGGCGCCCGTCAACTGGTGCCCCGGATGCCGCACTGTGCTCGCCAACGAGCAGGTCGTGGACGGGCGCTGCGATCGCTCCGACGACCCGGTCGAGATCCGGGACCTCACGCAATGGTTCTTCCGGATCACGGACTACGCCGACAGGCTGCTCGCGGGCCTCGAGGGGCTGGAGTGGCCGGACCGCGTCAAGACCATGCAGCGCAACTGGATCGGCCGCTCCGAGGGCGCGGAGATCCTCTTCCGCGTCCCGGCGCTCGCGGAGCCGGTCGCGGTCTTCACGACGCGCCCCGATACGCTCTTCGGCGCGACGTTCCTGGCTCTCGCGCCGGAGCACCCGGCGGCCTCGGCGCTGGCCGCGAAATCGCCGAGGCGCGACGAGATCCTCGCGTTCATCGAGCGGGTCCGGCGCGAGTCGCGCCTCGAGCGCGAGGCCGAGGGGGCGCAGAAGCAGGGCCTCGACGCCGGTTTCGCGGCGATCAACCCGGCCACCCGCGAGGAGATCCCGATCTGGCTCGCGAACTTCGTGCTCCCCGAGTACGGTACGGGCGCGATCATGGGCGTTCCGGCCCACGACCAGCGCGACTTCGAGTTCGCGCGGAAGGTCGGCGCGGAGATCCGGCCCGTTTACCGCACCGCGGAGAAGGAGCTCGACCCTGCGGCGATGACTCAGGCCGAGACCCACATCGGCTACCTCTACCGGTCCGGCGACTGGGATGGGACGCCGGCGGGTCCCGAGGCGATCCGCAAGGCCGTCGCATGGGTCGAGGCGAAGGGAGTGGGCCAGGGGAAGGTCGGCTACCGCCTGCGCGACTGGCTGATCTCCCGCCAGCGCTACTGGGGTACGCCGATCCCGGCGATCCACTGCGAGGCGTGCGGGGTCGTCCCGGTTCCGGACAAGGACCTCCCGGTCCTCCTTCCCGAGGACGTCGCGTTCCGCGGCGCCGAAGGCAACCCGCTCGAGAAGTCCGAGGCGTTCGTCCGGGTGAACTGCCCGCGCTGCGGCCGGCCCGCGCGGCGTGAGACCGACACGATGGACACGTTCGTGGATTCCTCCTGGTACTACCTGCGGTTCTTGAACCCCGACGACGCCGCGAAGATGGTCGATCCCGCCCGCGTCGCTCACTGGATGCCGGTAGACCAGTACGTCGGCGGCATCGAGCACGCGATCCTGCACCTGCTCTACGCGCGCTTCATCTGCAGGGTCCTGAAGGACATGGGCCTCGTCTCCGTCGAGGAGCCGTTCGCCCGCCTCTTCAACCAGGGAATGATCACGAGGCTGAACCCCACGACCGGCAAGGTCGAGAAGATGTCCAAGTCGCGCGGCAACACCGTGTCGCCCGACGAGCTCATCGCCCGATACGGGGCCGACACCATCCGGCTCTACACGCTCTTCATCGGGCCTCCCGAGAAGGAGTCGGAGTGGTCGGAGGAAGGGGTCGTCGGTGCGTGGCGGTTCCTGAACCGGGTCCACGAGCTCTGCGGCCGGGTGGCGGGCACCGCCCCCGCGGCGAAGACGTCCGACACGCCGCTCGCGCGGCTGGAGCACCGCACCATCCAGCGCGTCACCGCCGACGCGGCGAGGTTCCACTTCCACACCGCGATCGCCGCGCTCATGGAGTTCCAGCGAGGCATCGCGGAAGCCCTCGACGACGGGCAGGAAACCCCCGCCGCGGCGCGCCGCGCCGCTGAGACGCTGATCAAGCTACTCCACCCGATCGCCCCGCACCTGACCGAGGAGTGGTGGGAGCGGTTCGGCCACGAGACGCTGCTGCTGGAGACGCGGTGGCCGGAGTTCGACCCGGAGCTCGCGACCACTCCGCGCGTGACCCTCGTCATCCAGGTCAACGGCAAGGTCCGCGGCAAGCTCGACGTCGAGCGGGGAGCCGGGGAGCAGGAGGCCCTCTCCCTCGCCCGCTGCGACGAGCGGATCCGCCCCTGGCTCGAAGGAAAGGAAGTCGCGCGCGCGGTGTTCGTCCCGGACCGCCTCCTGAACCTCGTCGTCCATTGAGAGGATCCGGGCACCGCCGCGCGGCGGCCGCGCTGCTCGCCCTCGCCCTCGCCGTCGCGGGCCTGAGCGGATGCGGCTACACGCTCGTGGGGAAGACCTCCAACCTTCCGCCCAACATCAAGGTGATCCGGTTCCAGACGCTCGTCAACAAGACCACGCGAGTGGGCGTCGAGCAGCGGCTCTCGAGCGAGGTCGTCCGCGAGCTCGCCAGTCGCGGGCGGTTCAAGGTCCAGCCGGAGGCGGCCGGGGCCGACGCGGACCTGGCGGGCGAGGTGACCGGCTTCGACTTCTTCGCGGTCGCGTTCGACCAGAACGGCCGGGCCAGGGAATACCAGGTCCGGATCACCGCGAAGATGTCGCTGAAGAGCCTGCCCGACGAGAAGGTGATCTGGGAGAACCCGGCCTTCACCTTCCAGGACAACTACTCGCTCACGACGACCGCCGCCGCCTACGTGGACCTGGAGAACGACGCCATCGACCGGGCCGCCGGCCGCTTCGCCGAAAGCCTGGTGTCGAGCCTGCTCGAGGGATTCTAGGGGTTACTGGCTCTTCTTCGAGGCTTTCGCGAGGCGGGACTTGTAGCGCGCGGCGGCGTTCTTGTGGATGACGCCCTTCCGGAGCGCGGTGTCGATCTCGGCGAAAGTCTTCGGCAGGCTCTCGGCCCGCTTGTCGGCGGCGCCCTGGCGGTGCTCCTTGACGGCCGTGCGCAGACGCGAGCGGACGCTCCGGTTCCGCGCCTGGCGCCTGGCGGTCTGCTGGATCCTCTTCTCGGCGGACTTGATGTTGGCCATGTCTTCGATGCTTCCTTTCTCTACTTCGCGTCCACGCCCAGGGATTTGAGCTTCGTCCGGGCGAGCCGCGATTCCTCGGAGTTGGGGTATTCGTGCATGACGTACTGGAGCTGGACGACTGCCTCCGCCTTCGAGCCCACCTCGGCCAGGCAGTATGCCTTCTTCAGGAGCCCGGCGGCCGCCTTGTCGCTCTTGGGCCACTGCTTGCCGAGCTTGTCGAAGGCCGCGATCGCATCGGGCCACTTCTTCTGGGCGTAGTAACACTCGCCGATCCAGTACTGCGCGTTGTCGGACAGGTCCGTGTTCGGGTACGCCGCGACGTATTCCTGGAAACCCGAGATCGCGAGGGGGTAACGCCCCTTGGTGTAGTCGGAGTAAGCCGTGTCGTAGAGCTCCGCGGGGGGAGGATGCCCGGCCGACGTCGCGGGGGCACGCACCACCGTCGCGTCCGCGGAGCCGCCGCCCGGCGGGGAAGCGCCCGGACTGGCGGAGGAGGTCCCGGCGGAGGCACCGAGGCGCGCCAGGATGCCCTGCGTCTCGGCGATCTGCTGGGAGAGCTGCGAGAGGCGCCGGTTGGTGTCCTCGAGCTTGGCCTCGAGCCGCTCCATCTTCGTCGCCAGCTCGTTCAACCGCACACCCGTGTCGGCGTTGGATTTCAGGAGCTGCTCGTTCTGCTGTGACACGTTCGTGTTGAGCCGCGAGACCTCCTCCTTGCTCGAGGAACGGCGCTCGAGCGCCTTGATCTCGTTCTCGATGTCGTTCATCTGCCGGTGGAGGCCGTCGATGTCCGAACCCGAAACGCAGGCCCCCGCCGACACGAGCGCGGCCAACGCCAGCAGCCCGTGAAAACGAATCGGGGACTTCCGGAGCACTATTTGGCCGTAACTAGGAAGTGCCCGCGGCGGTTCTGCTGCCAGCAGTCCTCGGAGTTGGCGTTGCAGAAGGGCCGCTCCTTCCCGTAGGAGACCGTCTTGATCCGCGCGGCGTCCACGCCGAGCGAGACGAGGTACTCCTTGGCGGCGTTGGCGCGACGGTCACCCAGGGCGAGGTTGTACTCGGCCGTGCCGCGCTCGTCACAGTGTCCCTCGATCAGGAACTGCACCGAGCGGTATCTCTTGAGCCACTCCGCGTTGGAGGCGAGCGCCGACCGGGCGTCGTCGCGGAGGTCGGACTTATCGTAGTCGAAGAAGGCGTCCTTCAAGTAGCCGGCCCGGTTGATCGCCGCCACGTCGCCGGCGAGGGGCTCGGTCGAGACCTCGCCCTTCGGGGCCTCGGCCGGGGGAGGAACGTTCGTCGCCGGCGGCTTGCTCGTCTCGGTGGTCGTCGTCGTCGCTCCCGCCGTCGTCGTCGGGGGCTTCTTCGGGCAGCCGACCGCCATCAGGCCGCAGGCCGCGGCCGCCAAGAACGCGAGGATCGTTCCAGTCCGATTTCTCATTGTCTTCTCCTTGTCCCTATCCGCTCCCGGCTGCGAACTCCGCATCACGAAGGGAATTTCGAATATAGCAGATTCCCCGCATTCTCCCGCTAAGGCAACCAGATCGGCATCAGGTTGTTCCCCGTCTCGGTCAACATCCGCTTGTTCTCGCCGTTGGCGTCCATCGTGTAGATCTGCGTCTTCCCGCCGCGCTTGCACTGGTAAACGATCTTCTCTCCGCTGGGCGACCAGCCCGGGTGCCCGTTGGCCCCGTCGGAGGTGAGCTGCACGGTGTTGCCCGTCGCGAAGTCCATGACGCAGATGTTGAAGTCCCCCTCGTTGCGGCAGGCGAAAGCGATCTTGGATCCGTCCGGAGACCACGCGCCCTCGTCGTTCCAGTTTCCCGAGTAGGTCACGCGGCGCGCTCCCGTGCCCTCGGCGTCCATGACCCAGAGCTGCGGGGTGCCGGTCGCGTCGGAGGTATAGAGGATCTGCCGGCCCGTCGGGGACCAATCGGGCGAGGCCTCGAGCGCGTGCGTCGTCGTCAGGCGGCGCAGGTTGCTGCCCGCGGTGCTGATGACGTAGATGTCCGGGTTGCCCTTGGCCGATCCGACGAAGGCGATCTGCGTCCCGTCGGGCGAAAGGGCCGGGGAAGCGTTCAGCTCGACGCCGGTCTTGATCTCCCGTGCGCCGCCGCCGTCCGCGTTCATCGTCCAGATCTGGGGGAAGCGGGAGTTGTAGCTGGTGAAGACGACCTTGCCGTTACGGGCGTCCGGGTTCAAAGCCAGCGAGTGGTGCGTCGTCAGCCGGCGCACGCTCCGGCCGTCGAAGTCCATCGCGTAGAGGTCCTTGCTGTTCTCGGCGGCGCCGTCGCGGTCGGAGACGAAGATGATGGTCGAGAGGAACATCCCGCTCTTGCCGGTGATCTCCTTGACCAGGTCGTTGGCGAGGGTGTGCGCGATGCGCTCGACGTAGGAGACCCCGCCCGAGTAGCGGCGGCCCAGGATCAGCTGGTGGGCCTTGAGGTCCCAGACCCGGGCTTCCACCGTGACCTTGTCGGCGACGACGTCAGCCTTCGTGTCCACGAGGATCTCGGCCCCGGTGCCCAGCCACCGGTCCGCGGCCTCCGTGGTCGTCGGCTCGCGGCTGCCGCTCGGATAGTGCGCGGGGTCTGCGATGACGAAGACGCCGGTGTACTCCAGGTCGGACCGGAGGGTCGCCGTGAAGGGATCGACGAGCTTGGATTGCATCGCAGCGACGCCCGGAGTCGTCAGCGCGGGGACGGCCAGGGGCAGCTTGCGGCCCGCGGCCTCCTTCGTGATCTTGAGGACCATCTCCTGGCCGGTTGGCGGAGGTGTCGGGCCCGGGGTCTGCGCGGCCGCCCGGGCCGCCAGAAGCAGCCCGACCAGGACGAGGGGCAAGAATCGAAGTGTCTTCATTCGAATATGAGATGGACGCCGAGGTACTTGCCGCCAAACTCCTGCGGAAGCGGCGCCAACGGCGAAGAAGCCAGGACCGCGCGTAAGGCGGCCCGGTCCACGAAGGGGAGGCCGCTCGAGCGCTCGATCTGGGGGTCGTTGATCGTTCCGTCCCGCTCGATGCGGAAACGGATCATCGGCGAGATCGGCACGGACTCGGCGGGCTTGAACCAGTTCATGCCGATGGTGACGAGCATCCGCTCGACGTAGTAAGAGTAGTTGAAGTCCGGCTGGTCGAAGGTCGCGCCTCCGATCCCGACGTTGCCGCCGGATCCGACAGGCCCGCCCGTGCCGGGCTGGGCCGACGGCGCCGAGACCGCGGGGGCCTGCTGGTTGGGCTGCTTGGTCGCGGGGCCCGGGACGGAGGGCACCGCGGGCTTTTTCTCCTTTTCCTTTTCTTTCGTCGGGAGGAGCAGGGCCTTCTTGGACGGGGGAGGGGGCGGCTCTTCCTCGGCGGGCTTGATGATCTTCGGCTTCTCGGGCGGCGGGGCCTCCGGCGCGGCCGCCGGCGTCCCGCCCTGAAGCCGTCCCGCCTGGACGAGCCGCACGTTGACGGCCCGCGGCGTCACGAAATGCACCGGGTGATGGAGGGCCGAGAGCACCAGCGTCGCGCCGATGGCCGCGTGCAGGAGGAAAGCGAGCGTCGCCCCAAATCCCCAGGGCAGATCGCTGCGCTGTCTTTCTGCGAGGACCTCTCCGACGGCGTCCAATGTTGCTTACTTCTTCTTCGACCCCGACGTGTCGGTGATGAAGCCGAGGTTTTCGATTCCCATGCGGTTCAATACGTCCAGCGTCTCGACGACGGTGCCGACCGAGAGCGTCCGGTCCGCTTTGAGGAAGACGGTCCGGTCCTTGTGAGTTCGCAGGAACGCATTCAGCCTGTCCCGAAGCAAGCCGCGAGCCACGGGCGTCTCGTTGATGTAGTAGCGGCCGTCGGCGGTGATCGAGAGGATCACGGGGTCCTCGACGCTCGAGGGAAGGTTCGTCGTCTCGGTCTTCGGCAGGGAGACGGAGACGCCCTGGTGGAGCATCGGCGCCGTGACCATGAAGATGATGAGGAGCACCAGCATCACGTCCACGAGGGGCGTGACGTTGATGTCCGCGAGGTGATCGTACGGGTCGCCGCTGGTCCGCTGAAAGGCCACGCTTTACGTCTTAGGTAAAGTTCCTCTCCGCCAGGTTGAGGAACTCCAGGGCAAAGTCTTCCATTCCCGCGCGCTGCGCCCGGATCTTGCCCATGAAGTAGTTGTAGAAGATCAGCGCGGGGATCGCGGCCGCGAGCCCGGCGGCGGTGTTCACCAGCGCCTCGGAGATGCCCGGCGCGACCGCGGCGATCGAGGTCGAGCCGGTCTGCCCGATGGCCCGGAAGGACTGCATGATCCCCCAGACCGTCCCGAAGAGCCCGATGAAGGGACAGGCCGAGGCCGTCGTCGCCAGGAAGGTCATTGTCCGGGACAGGCGGGACACCTCGACGCCGATTGCCCGCTCGAGCGCCCGCTCCACGCCCGAGATGTTCTTGATGACGAGCTTTCCGGACGGCTGGGCCTGCATCGCGATGGTCGTCACGGGGGATTCCTCGGGCCGGACCGCCTTGATCTGGGCGTCCAGCTCCGCGTAACCCGCCTTGAACAGGGTCGTCAAAGGGGTATCGGAGAGCTGGCCGGCGATCGTGTTGACCTCCGAGAAGCGCTTGGACTTTCGGAAGAAGGCGATGAACTTGTCGGACTGGCGGGCAACCCGTCCCAGCCGCAGGTATTTTGCGAAAATGATGATCCAGGAAATGAGCGAAAACAGCAGCAGGACGCCCAGGACGACCTTGGCGGTGGGGCTGGTTTCCCGGAGGAAGATGGCAAGCGGATCCTGGCTTCCGGGCAGGTTTTCCGCCCGGACAGGCTGCAGTAGCGCTGCCAACATGGATCTCCAACGTAACATACAGAGCCGAAAGCGTCAAAGAACTTCGCGGGGAACGGAGGCCGGGAATGGAGATCGAGAGCATCGCGGTTCTTGATCGCATGAGGACCATGTCTCGCTGTCTACTGCCGCTTTGCGCGGCCCTGTCGCTCTCTGCCAGCCTGCTGACCGCTCAACCTTTCGACATCCTTCCGGTGGACAAGATCGAGGCGGGGATGAAGGGCTACGGCGTCACGGACATGGGTGACGGCCAGGGGATCCAGCGCTTCGAGGTCGAGGTCGTGGGGATCCTGAAACGCTTCGCCCCGGGGCAGGACTTGATCCTCGCCCGCGTCAACGGCATCGGGCTCGAGAAGGCCGGGATCATCGCCGGAATGAGCGGCAGCCCGATCTACATCGACGGGAAGCTGGTGGGAGCGCTGGCCTACGGCTGGCCTTTCTCCAAGGACCCGATCTGCGGCATCACGCCCATCCAGAGCATGCTGGACATCCGGCACGCCCCGGCGGCGCCCCCGGTCCCCATTTCCGGCTCCGGCGCCTCGGCTTCGACGGCCTCCCTCGTCTCCGCCTTCAGCACGGGCCACTTCTCCGACAAGCTCGAGGAGCTGATCAAGTCTTTCCGCGGCGCCTCCCCGGCGGACTCCCTGGCGGCCCTGCCGCTGCCCGTCTCCTTTGGAGGGCGGCTGGGTCCGGGACCGCTCTTCACGCGGATCGCCGAGGCGGCCGACTGGATGAGCGTTCCCTCCGGCAGCGACGGCCCTTCTCCGGCCGCGGCCATCGATTCCTCGCCCCTGAAGCCGGGCTCCGCCATCGCCACCCAGCTCCTGTCCGGCGACATGGACCTCTCGGCCACCGGCACGGTGACGTGGGTCGAGGGGAACTCGGTGCTCGCCTTCGGCCACCCCTTCCTGTCGATGGGGCCCGTCTCGATGCCGATGGCCCGGGCGAAGGTCCTGACGGTCCTTCCGTCGCTTTACCGCTCCTTCAAGTTCGCCGCGACCGGCCCGGTCCTGGGCTCGATCACGCAGGACCGCTCGACCGGAATCCTCGGAACCTTCGGCACACAGGCGCCGATGGTCCCGATCACGGTCCGCATCTCCTCCGACATGATCCCGTCGCAGGAGTACCACTTCCAGGCCGTCCACAACTCGATGCTGACGCCGATCCTGACGGCGGTCGCGATCGACAACGTCCTGACGACGCTGGAGAAGCGGAGCGGCGAGCGCACGCTGGTCTGGAAGTCGGCGATCCGGACCCCGGGCCGCAACGTCCGGTGGAACTCCGTCTTCTCCGGCCTGACGGCGCGCGAGGAGGCGGTCGGCTCGCTGGCCCTCCTGACGAACTACCTGATGGCCAACGAATTCAACGACCTGACGATCCTCGGCGTGGACGTCGAGATCACGCACTCGGACCGGCTGAAAGGCGCGCGGATCACGCACGTCGAGGCGCAGAAGGAGAAGGTGCACCCCGGAGACGAGGTGCCCATCTGGGTGGACGTGGTGGACTTCCGCGGCAGCACGCGCCGGGTCGTCATGAACCTGAAGGTCGCTCCCGACACGCCGCCCGGGCCTCTGACGGTCTTCGTCGGAGACGGCAACGCGGCGACGGCCTACGACCTGGCGCAGATCCCGGCGGATCCCCAGTCGCTCGACCAGGTGCTCGACTTCCTGGCGAGGGTACGGCCCCCGAACAGCCTGAACCTTCTGTCGTACCGGACGGCCCCCGGAGCGATCGTGGCGGGCCAGGCCCTGGAAGCGCTGCCGCCGAGCGTCGCGACGATCCTGCGCGACCGCGGGCCTGGCGAGGCTTCGACGCCGGAGCTCTCCCACATCCGGTTGCAGTCGGTCTCCGTCGAGCAGCCGACTCCGATCACCGGCTCGGTCCGCCTCCGGATCGACGTGGAACCGAGGATCTGGTGAGGGCGGCGCGCCGTTACGGGCTGGCGCTGCTGGCCCTCGCGCTGGCCGCCGGCTCTCCCGCGGCCTTCGGAGCGGTGTCCAGGATCTGGGTCTGCGACTCGGCCTCGGACTTCTCCTCGGGCGAGGCGCGCGGCGTCTCCGTCGCGATGGACGGCACGCTCGTCCTCTCGCGCGACTCGCGCCGCGTGGACGGGATCACGGAGGCCACGATCTTCACGGCCGTGCGCGACAAGGACGGCAACGTCCTCATCGGCACCGGCAGCGAGGGCAAGCTCCTGCGGGTCACACCCGCGGGCAGGGTCGAGACCGCCGCCACCCTCACGGAGAAGGAAGTCACCGCGGTCGCCGTCGCGCCGGACGGGACGGTCTACGTCGGGGCGTCGCCGGGCGGAAAGGTCTACCGGATCGAAAAGGGAAAGCCGGTCCTCCACTACGACACGAAGGCGCAGTACGTCTGGGCGCTGGCCTTCTCGGGCAAGGCGCTCTACGTCGCGACGGGGATCCCCGGCGAGATCCACCGGATCCTCGGCGACAAGGGCGAGCGGCTGCACGCGACCAACGACGCTCACGTCCGGACGCTCTACGCCGATTCGAAGGGAAGGGTCTGGGCCGGGACTTCCGGCTCGGGGCTCGTCCTGCGCGTGGACCCGTCCGGCCTGGTGACGACCGTCTACGACTCCTCCAAGCTCGAGATCACCTCCATCAGCGGAGGGGCGGACGGGCGCGTCTGGGTCGCGGCCAGCTCCGCCGAAGCGCCGAACTCCAGCCAGGAACCGATCTCCGCGCCGCAACCCCTCCCGACGACCCGGCCGAGCCGGCAGGCCAACTCGCGGGAAGGGGAGGAAGCGCAGGAGAAGCCCGAGGTCACGGTCACCGTCGGCCAGCCGCGCCTGGCGCCTCCCAAGCCGGGGGGCCGGCAGGGAGGGTATTCCTCCGAAGTCCTCCTCTTCGAGGAAGGGGAGCCGCCGCGCACCGTCTGGACCAGCCCGGACGAGATCGTCTTCGACCTCGCCCCGGACGGCCAGTCGCCGGCGGTCCTCGCGGCGACCGGCCCGCACGGCAAGCTCTACCGGCTCGGGACGTCCCTCTGGGCGCTCGAGCGGACCTTCGACGAGAAACAGGTCACGGCGCTGGCCGGCGGAGCTGTGGCGACCAACGCCGCGAGCGCGATCTACCGGCTGACGGACGGGCCGCGTCAGGGCGAGTACGTCTCCGCGGTCAAGGACACCGGGCGCACGAGCCGGTTCGGGGCCTTCCGGGTGGAGGCCGACATCCCGCAGGGAAGCAAGCTCGAGTTCGCGTTCCGCAGCGGCGAATCCGGGCTGCCGGACTCGACCTGGAGCCCCTGGTCGCCCTACGTCGCCGCGGCGCCGCAGATCGCCGATCCCGCGCCCCCGGGACGCTACCTCCAGTGGCGGGCCCGCATGAGCGCGGACGGCGCGAAGGTGCCGGTGGTGCGCCGAGTCGAGGCCGCGTACAAGAACCGGAACGCCGCGCCGGTGGTCGAGAGCTTCGTGGCCCTCGGGCCCTCCGAGGTCCTGGCCCGCTCGGCTTCCGGAGGAAGCAACGTCTTCGAGACGACCGCGCCGGACGAGAAGGGGATCTTCACGAGCCTGGACGAGACCAAGTCCGAGCCGCCTCCTCGCCGGCTCCTGCGGAAGGGCTACCGGACGCTCACCTGGAAGGCGACCGACGCCGATGGCGACACGCTGACCTACGAGCTGGAGTTCAAGCCGGCCGGCGCGTCGCGCTGGTACCAGCTCAAGAAGGGGTTGCGCGAGTCGTTCTACTCTTTCGACACGACCGCGCTGCCGGACGGGGAGTACGTCTTCCGCGTGACCGCCGCCGACTCCGAGTCGAACCCCGAGGAGCCCAAGCACACCTCCCGCGAGACCTCCTTGGTGACTATCGACAACACGCCGCCTGCGGTGCGGAAGATCGCGTCGAGCTCCGACACGTTCGAGTTCGAGGCGCGCGACTCGGCTTCGCCCATCTACGAGGCGGAGTACAGCGTGGACGCCCGGGAGTGGACCCGCATCGAGCCGAAGGACGGGATCTCGGATTCGCCGGTCGAGAGCTACGTCATCAAGCTCGACCCGAAGTGGAAGGGATCGTTCCTCCTGATTCGCGTCACCGACGCCGCGCGAAACACCGCCACGGCGAGTTTCACGCTTCCGTAGCGCCCCGGTCGTCCGGCCGTCGTTCATAATGACGGCCAAGTGAAGAAACGCGGTTTTCTTCTCCTGGTACTGCTGCTCGCGGCGTGCCGCGGCGAGGAGCCGAAAGCCGCCGTCTCGCCGGTTTCGACGCGGCCTGCCGCTCCCACCCCTGAGCCGGTCCTCGGCTACATCGACGAATCCGGCCAGGGCACCCCGGCGGAAGGAGGCGTCCTGCATCGCCGGCTGGTCGGCGAACCTGGAACCCTGAACGCCGTCCTCCAGACGACGCTCCCGGAGCAGCAGGTGCTCCAGTACGTCTCGCGCAACCTCCTGGACTTCGACTCCCGGCTCCGCCTCGCCCCCGGGCTCGCCGAGAGCTACGAGGCCTCGCCGGACGGGAAGGAAGTCCGGTTGACCCTGCGCGCCGGCGCCGTCTGGGAGGACGGGACCCCGGTGACCGCGCGCGATGCCGTCTTCACGATCCGCAGGATCGTGGACCCCGCCGTTCCCTCCACGCTCTTCAAGTCGCTCTTCGAGAACCTCGAGTCCATCGAGGCCCTCGACGAGCGCTCCTTCGTCGCGAAGTTCCGGGAGCCCTACGCCTTCCACGCGATGGCGTTCGTTCTCCCGATCCTCCCGGAGAAGCGGTACGCGGGAAAGACCTTCACGAAGGTCCGCGAGAACCGCGAGCCGCTGGCCAACGGTCCGTACCGGCTGGTCTCCTGGAAAGCGCAGGACTCGATCGTCCTGGAGCGCAACCCGAAGTACTTCGGCCCGCCCGGCCACTTCGAGCGGATCCTCTTCCGGATCCTCCCCGAAAACTCCGTCGCCTACCGCGCGCTGGTGGCCGGCGACCTGGACGAGACCATCATCGAGGAGTCGCTCAAGGAGCGCGCCGCCCACGACCCGGCCTACGCGGAATGCTGCCGGACCGTCGAGTTCTACAACCTCGACTACAACTACATCGCGATCAACAACCGCTCGCCCTTCTTCTCCGACCCTCGCGTGCGGCGGGCGATGACGATGCTGCTGGACCGCCCCGGGATCGTCCGCAACATCTTCCGCAACTCCGCCCGGATCATCTCGGGCCCCTGGGCACCGGACTCACCCGCCTACGATCCGTCCGTCCTGCCCCTGCCGTTCGATCCGCCGGGGGCGGCGAAGCTGCTCGCGGAGGCGGGCTGGCGCGACACCAACGGGAACGGCACGCTCGACCGCGAGGGGCGGGAGTTCGACTTCGAGCTGCTTGTCTCGGCCGGCTCCAACGTCGGACGGCAGATCGACGAGACGTTTGCGGCGGAGCTGGCGAAGGCCGGCGTCAAGGCGAACGTCCGGGCGCTCGAGTGGGCGTCGTTCGTGGAAAGGATCGATTCGGGCCGGTTCGAGGCGGCGTCGCTCGCGTGGTCCGCCTCCGACCCGAACCCCGACCCGTTCCCTTACTGGCACTCCTCGCAGTTCCCTCCCAGGGGATTGAACAGCGGCTTCTACGGCAACCCCGAGGCGGACTCCCTGATGGAGCAGGCCCGGCGGGAGATGCAGGAGGAGGAGAGGGTCCGTCTCTACCACCGCCTTCACCGGATCTTCCGCGACGACGCGCCCGCCGTCTTCGTGTCCAACTCTTCGGCGA
The DNA here is from genome assembly GCA_035263845.1 of Thermoanaerobaculia bacterium. GTDB lineage: Bacteria > Acidobacteriota > Thermoanaerobaculia > UBA5066 > Gp7-AA6 > JAWOLE01. The sequence goes on from DATFQY010000089.1 coordinate 25,982, forward strand.
AGTACGCCTTCCGAAAGGACGTCGCCGGGCTCGTGACGACCCCGATCGGCTTCACGGGGATCTGGCCCGGCCCGGCGGGCTGGTGGAAGCGGCCGGCCGCTCCCGCGCCCGTGGAGGCCAGGTGATCCGCTACATCGCCCGCCGCCTCCTGCTCGCGGTGCCGACGCTCGCGGGCATCGTGGTGATCGTTTTCCTGCTGCTGCACCTGGCGCCCGGAAGCCCGGTCACGGCGGCGGGAGGGGAGTCCGGCCGGAGGATCTCGGGGCGCGCGGCCGAGGAGATGCGCCGCCTCTACGGGCTCGACCGGCCCCTGCCGGAGCGCTTCGGCAAGTGGATCCTTCGCGTCGTGCGGCTCGACCTCGGCGAGTCCTTCGTGGACCGCCGCCGCGTCTCCGACCGGATCCTCGAGGCGCTCCCGTACACGCTCACGCTGAACGGGCTGGCGCTGCTGCTGACGCTCCTGATCGCGATCCCGCTGGGGGTGGAAGCGGGAGGCCGGCCGGAGAGCGCGTTCGACCGGATCTCGGGCGCGGCGCTCTTCGCGCTCTACTCGACTCCGTCGTTCTGGGCGGCTCTCCTCCTGCAGACGCTCTTCTCGGTCAAGCTTCGCTGGCTCCCGCTCTACGGCGTCGCGTCGGACCCGGAACCGTCCGGCCTCGCCGGCTTCGCGGACCGGATCTCGCACCTCGCTTTGCCGGTCGTCTGCCTGACCTACGGCTCGCTCGCCTTCTACGCGCGGATGGTCAGGGCGGGAGTCGCCGAGGCGCGCAACGCCGACTACGTCCTCGCCGCCCGGGCGCGCGGCTTGTCGCGGCGCGAGGCGCTCTGGAAGCACGCGTTCCGCAACGCACTCCTGCCTCTGGTGACGCTCCTCGGGCTGGTGCTGCCGGGCCTCCTCTCCGGGAGCGTGATCATCGAGCGGATCTTCGCGTGGCCGGGCCTGGGACGGCTCTACTTCGATTCGATCCTGTCGCGGGATTACCCGGTGGTCCTCGCGCTCTCCCTCGTCGGCGCGGTCGCGACGCTCGCGGTCACGCTCGCCGCGGACGTCGCGTACGCCGTGGCCGACCCCCGCGTGCGGGACGGGACGGCCGAATGAGGACGCTGCGCCGGCTCCCGGGGAGCGGAAAGGCCGCCCTGGCGATCGTCCTGCTGCTCTGGATCGTCGCGGCGTTCTCGCCTGCGGTCTCGCGCGCCGCCTCCGACATCCGGCTGGAGAACCGCCTGCTTCCGCCGTCCTCCAGTCATCCGTTCGGCACCGACGACCTCGGCCGCGACCTGCTCGCGCGGGTCGTGGCGGCGACGCCGATCTCGCTCGCGATTGGGCTGACCGCGGCGGCCGTCTCGCTGCTGCTGGGGTTCACGATCGGGGGGATCTCGGGGTATTTCGGGGGGGCGACCGATCTGCTGCTGTCGAGGTTCGTCGAGGTCGTCCTCTGCTTTCCGGTCCTCTTCCTCCTCCTCGCGCTGGCGGCGTTCCTTCCACCCTCTCCCGCGGCGGTCATCCTCGCGATCGGCCTGACGACGTGGCCGGGAGATGCGCGCTACGCGCGGGCTGAGATCCTCAGGGCGAAGAGCCTGGACTACACGCGGGCGGCGAAGGCGGCCGGTGCGTCAACCGCGCGGATCCTCGTGCGGCACCTGCTGCCCAACGTCTTCGCGCCCCTGCTGGTGTCCGCCGCGTTCGGCGTGGCATGGGCGATCCTCGCGGAGGCGGCGCTCTCGTTCCTGGGCGTCGGCCTGCCCGCGCCCGCCTCCTCGTGGGGAGGGATCCTCTCCGCCGCCCCCGCCTACATCGAGGAGGCGTGGTGGATAGCGCTCTTCCCCGGCCTGGCGCTCTTCCTGACGGTGTCCGCCTATAATCTGCTGGCCGAAGGGCTCCGCCGAGCCACAACCGAGAGGAGCGGGTACCGATGACCGAGCGCATCGCCCTTTACCCGGGCTCCTTCGACCCCCTGACCAACGGCCACCTCGACATCCTCTCGCGCGCGCGGAGGCTGGCCGACCGGGTCATCGTCGCGATCCTGGAAAACGACGCGAAGACGCCCCTCTTCTCGGTCGCCGAGCGGATCGACATGATCCGGGAGATCGTTGCCGACGACCCGGCGATCTCCGTGCGTTCCTTCTCGGGCCTCCTCGTGGATTTCGCGAAAGAGTCCGGGGCGACGCTGATCGTCCGCGGACTCCGGGCCATCTCCGACTACGAGTACGAGCTACAGATGGCGCTCATGAACCGCCGCCTGACGCCCGACGTCGAGACGGTCTTCCTGATGGCGAAGGAGGAGTATTCCTACGTTTCGAGCCGCCTCGTCAAGGAAGTCGTGCGCCTTCGCGGAAGCGTCCGCGGGCTCGTCCCGGAGTCGGTTCGGAAACGCCTCGCCGAGAAGCTGTAATGCGTCTCGTCGAGACGCCGGTGCGGGTCCGATACGCCGAGACGGATCGGATGGGGATCGTTTACCACGCGCACTACATCGTCTGGTTCGAGATCGGTAGGACGGACTACTGTCGTGCCGCCGGGATGCCCTACCGGGCGATGGAGGAATCCGGCCTCTGGATCCTCGTGACGGGCGTGGACTGCAAGTACCGGGGCCCGGCCCGCTACGACGACGCGCTGCGCGTCCGCACCGAGCTGCCGCAGCTCGCTTCGCGGGGCCTCTCCTTCCGCTACGAGATCCTGGACGAGAAAGACCGGCTCCTCGCGGAGGGCTCCACCCGGCACGTCTTCGCGGACTCGCAGGGCCGTCCCCGGCGCGCGCCCGAAGAGCTCCTCGAGAGGCTCGAGGCGTTCCGCTGCGCTTCCGGCTAGCGGTATCGCGCGATCGTCCAGAGGATCTTCCAGCCCGCGCGAATCGTGCCGGCGACGGTGCCGGTGATCTTCGAGACGCCGACCCGCCTGCGGTAGGACACCGGGACCTCGCCGATTCGAAGCCCGCGGGCAACCGCCTTGACCTGCATCTCGCAGGTCCAGCCGAAGTCGGTGTCCTGCATTCCCAGGCGGCGCAGGGCGTCCCACCGGATCGCGCGAAAGGGGCCGAGGTCCGTGTACCGGTGGCGATAGAGCACCCGGATCAGGAAACAGGCGAGCCGGTTGCCGAACCGTGCCTGCGGAAGGATCGCGCCCGGCTCGGCCCTGCCGAGGAAGCGCGAGCCGATCACCATGTCCGCGCCCGCCCGGATCGCTTCGAGAAGGCGCGGCATCTCCTCGGGGTGGTCGGAGTAGTCGCCGTCGAGGAACACGACGACGTCGGGCGGAGAGCTCTCGAGTGCCGCGATCCCGGCCAGGCACGCGCGGCCGTAACCCTTCCTCGTCTCTCGGACGAGCCGCACGGGAAGCCGCTGGGCGACGAGGTCCGTGCCGTCGGTCGAGCCGTTGTCCACGACGACGACCTCGCCGACCTCTTCCCGAGGGATGTCGGCCACGACCATCGGGAGCGAGTCGCGCTCGTTGAAGACCGGGATGACCACGCTCGCCTTCACGCGACCTCCTCGGCCGGGATCTTTCGTCGGCGGACGACCGAGACCGCCAGTCCCGAGAGGATCAGGAGGCCTGCGACGATCGTCCGGACGGTCGGGCGCTCCCCGAGAACCACGATGGCCATGGCCGTCGCGATGAGCGGCTGGAGGAAAACATACAAAGCGACTCGGGAGGCCCCCGTGTGCGCCAGCGCCCAGGAGTTCAAGGCGTAGGGGATGACCGTGCAGAACAGAACGATTCCGGCCAGGCACGCCCAGGAACGCGCGGTCACCTCCGATGGCGTGAAATGGGCCAGTGCCGGCGCGGTGAAGAGGAGGATCGCCGGCGCCCCGTACAGGAAGACCCGGGAGACGACCGTCAGGACGTTGTAGTGCGCGAGGATCGGCCGCGAGAAGACGAGGTAGAGCGAGTACGCGATCGCGTTTCCGAGGAGGAGAACGTCCCCGCGGACGTACTGGCTCCGCCAGTCGAAGTGCTCCACGTTGACGAGAATGAGGGCCCCGGCCCCGGCTAGCAGGACGCCGGCCGCCGCGGGGACCGTCAGCTTCTCCTTCTTCAGCACCACGGCGACCCCGAGCGTGAAAATCGGGATCGTGGCCGTCAGGATGGTCGTGTTGATTGCCGTGGTCATCGAGAGGCCGAGGATGAAGAGGACCTGGTTCAGGGAGACGCCCAGCAGGCCGTAGACGAGAACTTTCCGGTGGTCGCCGCGCGTCAGGTTCTCCGCCCCCGAGATCCGGCGCACGGCCTCCAGCAGCAGCGCCGCGCTCGCGACCCGAAGCGCCGCGAGCGGAAGGGGAGGGAGGCTGGTCAGGGCGATCTTCCCGAGCGTGGGGAAGAGCGCGAACCCCGTCTGGGCGGCGAAGAGGGACGCGTGGACCTCCCAGGCGGCCGCGGGACGCCGGGAAACGGTCGGCTTCACTCGGCGAAGGGCAGGCCCGTCACGATGGCGCCGAGCGGTGGCCCGGACGCGAAAACGAGCCGGCCCCCGGCGGGCACCTCTCGAAAGGCATATCCCAGGCCGATCGGCCCGAACGTGGGTGAAAGGACGGCGCTCGTCACGCGCCCCTGCTCGACCTTGCCAGGCTCGGCTTCCTCCGGGAGCCTCAGGATGGAGCCCTTTCCGATCGGTCCGTCGGGGAACCGGAAGCCGACGAGGCGCCGGTTGACCCGTCCGTAGGTCCGCATCCGCGCCACGACTTCCTGGCCGACGTAGCATCCCTTGGTCGTCGAGATCGCGGCGTCGAGGCCGACCTCGTCGATCAGGTTCGAGGCGTCCGCGTCCTGCCCGAACCGCGGGCGCCCCGCTTCGACTCGAAGGACCTCCGCGCTCTCCGGTCCGACCTTGCCTGCGCCGTAGCTTCGGAGTCTTTCCTCGATGCCCTGTGCCTCGGATCGCTCCGCGAGGATCTCCGCCCCGAACTCGCCTTCGCCGGGCAGCGCTGTCGCGTTGACGAAGGAGCGCGCGGCGTCTGCCGCCCGCGGGCCGTACAGGCTGACTCGAACGAATTCCGGGGACCGGTCCGCGATGTCCACCTTCTGGAAGATCACGAACTTCTTCAGTTGCGCCAGCGCTCTCTCGTGCTCGGAAGCCGCAAGCACGAGCCGGCGTCCTTCGCCGACAAGCCCCACGAGCCGTGCCAGGAACAGCAGCTTCCCCTTCGGCGTCAGGGCGGCGGTCGGACGCGCGTCGCCGGGTGAGAGGCCGCGGACATCCTGCGTCAGCTGCCCCTGAAGGAACAGCAGCCCTTCCTTGCCGCCGATATCCAGCACCGCCGCCGGACGGACGCGGTAAGCGAGAGCCTCTTTCGCCGCACGGTAGTCCGCGGGAGCCGTGACGGCCGGAGAGAGAGCCATCAGGTCGCGATCGTCACTTCGGCCCGATCTGCGCCCGGACAGTCGCCTTGGGCGAATCGGCGATGTCGAGTGTCCGCATCCGCGCGGACATGCGGATGTTGTCGTCCATCTTCCCGGCGTTGACCGAGCCGCTTCGGTCGCTCGACTTCACCGCCTTGCCGTTCTTGTCGAAGATGTCCACCCAGAGGGAAATCTTGCACTCGACGTTCCCTCGGTTCTCGACGTGAAAGTCCCACCAGACCCAGGACTTGTCGTTGGGATCCTTGCTTCGGGCCTTGTCGATGTCCTCCCGGCTCGGGAAGTTGCGCACGGTGACCGAGAGCACGGAGCATCCACCCCGGCTGAACCCGAGCTTCTCGTCTCCGCCGTGCGGCGGCGGAAAAGACTTCTCGAATTTGCCCTCCTCGGAGAAAAGAAGGGCGCTTGCGGCGAGCATCCAAAGAGTCCCGATCGCGGCCTTCACTCTCATTTCGCGGTCTCCTCGCGGCGTATTATGCCGCGCATGAGCTCGGACGCCGGCCAACGGGACCTGCACGTCATCGACGTCTTCATGATGTCGGTCAAGTGCGGAAACTGCGACACGTACCAGACGATCGTGAAGTTTCAGAAGCAGCCGGACAAGAACGTGTACGTTTACGAGTGCGAGAACGAACTCTGCGACCCCAATGTGACACGGACGCTCATCGAAGTGCCGAAACACCTCGACAACTCCACGCGCCGTGCCGAGGAATTGCCTTACTACTCGAGCGACGAGCCGGAATAGTCTTTGGACCTTCGACAAATCCCGGTAAAATGGCCTGTTTGATGAGTGCGAAGCCGAAGAGAGTCCATAGGGATATCGCTCCGGACCTGCTCTCCCGCCTCCGGGGGAGGCTGGCGAAGTCGCCGGCGCTGGGGTGGCTGGGGGCGAGCCTGGAGGAGATCGGCCTGGATCGGGCTGTGCTGAAGCTGCCCTACCGGGAGGAGATCACCAACGGCTCCGGGACGGTCCACGGAGGGGTCCTGGCGACGCTCGCGGACACCGCCATCGCCTTCGCGCTCTCCACCAACTTCGACGGCAAGATGGGATTCGCCACTTCCGACCTCACGATCCACTTCCTGCGGCGGGCCCGCGGAGACGTCTTCGCAAAGGCGCGCATCGTCAAGAAGGGACAGAGGGTCAACGTCGGCGAGGTCGAGCTCGTGGATGGCGAGGGCGTGGAGGTGGCCCGGGTCCTCGCCGGATTCCTGCTGACGACCTCGTCTTTCGATTACGCACCAGAAAGGGATTCATGACCGACGAACCGATTTCATTCCCCGCTCCCGAGGAGGGAGCCAAGAAACCCCGGCGCCGCCGCGGAGGCGTGCGCCACAGGAAACAGAGGCCTGCCGCGTCCGCTCCCAAGGCGGAGCCGCGGCCCACGACGCCCGAGCCCGCCGCGGCCGCGGTCGTTCCGATTGCCCCGGTGGTTGCCTCGCCAGCCCCCGCGCCCGCGGGGATGGCCCTCGCGGCCGCCCCGCCGCTTCGGAGCGCCTTCGAACAGCGCCTCGGCGTTTTCATCGACTTCGAGAACATCGCGCTCGGCGTCCGCGACGCGCACAAGAAGTTCGAGATCAACCTGGTCCTCCAGCGGCTCATCGAGAAGGGGAGGATCGTCTTCAAGAAGGCCTACGCCGACTGGACGAGCTACGGCGAGTACAAACGGGAGTTCCACGAGGCGGCGATCGAGCTGATCGACATCCCGCGGCGCGCCTATTCCGGCAAGAACTCTGCGGACATTCGCATGGTCGTGGACGCGATGGACCTGGCGACCTCCAAGACCCACATCACGACGTTCGTCATCTGCTCCGGGGACTCCGACTTCTCGCCGCTCGTCTCCAAGCTGAAAGAGAACGACAAGTCGGTGATCGGGGTCGGGGTCAAGAACTCGACCTCGGACCTGCTCATTTCCAACTGCGACGAGTTCATCTTCTACGAGGACCTCGTCCGGGAAACGCGGGCGCTGCCTTCCATCGAGAACCTGCCGGAGAAGAAGCGCGAGCTCTTCCGGCTGATGCTCGATTCCGTCCAGGCGCTCGTCCGCGAGAACTACGACGCGATCTGGGGCTCGATGATCAAGCAGACGATGCAGAGAAAGCAGCCGTACTTCAACGAGTCGTACTACGGCTACAAGTCGTTCTCGGAGCTCCTCGAGGACGCCCAGCGTCTCGGCATCCTCTCCATGAGGAAGGACGCCAAGTCGGGCGGCTACATCATCACGCCCTAGCCCGGCCGGTCAGATTTCTCGGAAAAAGAATCTGTCCAGCACCGAGAGGCGCTCGGTGCGGTCGAAGTCGGGCTCCATCAGCCACAGGGCGGCGACGATCGAGGAGGCCAGCGAGTTCCCGTCCTGCGGCGTGAAGCAGAACCCGACGACCTCGCGGTCGCCGCTGACGGTCACGGTCGGCGACGCCACCACCGCCTGGGAGAGGATCCGGCCGTAGTAGCCGTGGTCGCGGCCGAAGGAGAAGATCTGGTTGGAGGAGCGCTTCTCGGTCAGGGCGATCCGGCGGTTGCCGCGGAACTTCTCCAGGATCCCCTCCTTCGTGGCGGGATGGGCCAGCTCCAGGTCGAACCAGAGCGAGTGCATGTACTGGGTGTTGAGCTTCATCGCGGAGGAGAAGAGCTTCGGCTTCCAGCCGATGGTCTCCAGAAGCAGCGCCGCGTCGCGGGCGTGGTGCGTGCCGTACTTCGGATCGTCGTGCTTGCCGGCCGAGGGGGCGGGGGAGAAGCTTGAGTCCTGCGAGACATCGTTGGCCCGCCGCATGCACACGAAACGGCCGCGCTGGAGGGCCTCGCCGCCCTCCTCGCCCAGGGTCTTGACGAGCGCCGCGATGTTGTGCGTGTTGCAGGAGACGACCTGGAGGAACCGGTCCTCGCCAGGGACCAGGGCCTCGTCGTTGATCCCCATCGCGTACATCTTCCCGAAGCCGAACTCGCTCCCCTGGGCGAGGAAGCCCCTGGGCCCGGAGAGTGTCTGGTAGAGCTTCTTGTTCTCGTTGCCGGCGGGGGTGCAGTCGATGATGACCGTGGCCCGCTCCAGCGCCTCGCTGGCCTCGTAGGAGACCGTGTGGCCGAGCGCCTCGAAGTCCGCGATCTTGTCCGAGTCCGTGGCGAGCTTGGCGCCCCGCTGCAGGAGGTGGTTGACCTTCGCCCGCTCGGTGGTCATCGGCGTGCGCTTGTGGAAGGTGATCTCGTCGATGCCGAGATACTTCTTGAAGTCGGCGAAGAGCCCGATCAGGGGCTCGCCGATGGTTCCGGTGCCGACGACGTGTACGATCTTCTGCATGTCGTTCTACTCCGAGGGGCGAAGAATACGATGAGATCGGGCATTCTCCAATTCGCGGAGGCTCGCTGACGGCGGCCGGCAAGCTTGAGGCGGTGACGTTTCCGGGGCCGGCCGGACGCCTGGAAGGACTGTGGAAGAGTGCGTCGCGGCCGGGCGCGGGGAGCGCGGTCTTCGCCCACCCGCACCCGCTCTTCGGCGGGACGCTGCACAACAAGGTCGTCTTCCGGGCCGCCCGCGCGCTCTCGGAGGCGGGCTATGGGGCGCTGCGGTTCAACTTCCGCGGCGTCGGCCAGTCGGACGGAGCGCACGACTCCGGCGCCGGCGAGGTCGAGGATTTCCGCGCCGCGCTGGACGAGGCTGAGCGGCGGGGCGGCCTGCCCATCGTCGCAGGCGGGTTCTCCTTCGGGTCGGCCGCGGCGCTGCGGGCGATCCCGGGCGATCCGCGAGTGGCGGCGGGCATCTTCGTCGGCGTCCCGCTCGCATCGGAGTCCGGCGCCGCAGTGCCGGCGCCGTCGGTCCCCTCGCTGTTCGTGACCGGTGAGAAAGACACCTACGGTCCGCCCGCGCTCGTCACGGAGTTCGTGGGAAACTCCGGCATGCTCGTTGTGGAGATCGTCCCGGGCGCCGACCACTTCTTCGACGGGAAGCTCGACGAGCTCGAGGCGATCCTCGGACGGTTTCTCGCCTCGCTTCCGGCACAGGCTGCCCGATGACGAGCCCGCTGTCCGAGGGGTCCCGCCGCGCCCTGCTCGAGCTCGCCCGCGGCGCGCTCGTCGCGCACTTTCGCGGGGAGCCGCCGCCCCGCCTCGCCTCGGACCGCGCGGAAGGGTTTGGCGAGCCGAGGGCGCTCTTCGTGACCCTTCGAAAAGGACAGGACCTGCGCGGCTGCATCGGGACCCTCGCGCCGGAGGGGGACCTCTCCCGAACGGTTCCGAGGTTCGCGCTCCGTGCCGCGCTGAACGACCCCCGCTTCCCACCGCTCCAGCAGGAGGAGCTACGGGAGTGCCGGATCGAGATCTCGGTGCTCACGCCGCCCGCCGAGCTCGAGAAGCCGGAGGACGTCGTCGTCGGCCGCGACGGCCTGATCCTCGAGGCCCGCGGGAGGAGCGGCCTCCTCCTGCCACAGGTCGCGACCGAGTGGGGCTTCGACCGCGAGCGATTCCTCTCCGAGGTCTCGCGCAAGGCGGGGCTCCCGCCGGACGCGTGGAGGGCTCCCGGCGCCCGCGTCTGGACCTTCCAGGCGGAAGTCTTCGGCGAGGAGGACTAGGCCGCCGTGGGCCGGGGAATCGGAAACCGCCAGAAGAAGTTCGTCGCGCCTCGGAAGGCGCGCGTCCCTACGGAGCGCCCTAAGGCGCCGGCGCCGGAGGGCGAAGGCTGGAAGAGTAGAGAAGCAACGCGGCCGCGACCGCCGCGTTCAACGAATCCACCGGGTCCCTCATCGGGATCGTGAAGCGGCGGTCGAGGTAGCGGTAGGCGCCGGCGGGGAGACCGCCTCCCTCCGAGCCGACGACGAGGACGGACTGTTCCGGCAGGGGGGCCTCGAAGGGGTTTTCCCCTCCGGAGGGGACGGCGCCGCAGATCGCCCGCCCGGCTTCCTTCGCGTCCGCGGCGAACGGTTCGAAGGAGACTCTGCCGGAGACGGGGATCCTCAGGACGCTTCCGGCACTGCCACGGACCGCGCGAGGGTGAAAGAAGTCAGCGGTGCCGGGCGCCGAGACGATTCCGGCCGCGCCCGCGGCCTCTCCGACCCGGACGATCGCTCCGAGGTTGCCCGGGTCCTGGATCCCGAAGACGAAGACGACCGGGCCCCTCCGGCCGAGCACTTCGGACACCGCCACGTCACGGCGCCGCACCACCGCGATCAGGTGCTGCGGCGTCTTGGATTCCGCCAGCCGCTCGAGCACCCCCCGCGACACCTGGCGAGGCCTCGCCGAGGAGAGCGCCGCGAGCTTTCCGGCGCGAACGCTCGAGTCGTGAAAGACGTGCTCGAGCGGGAGGCCGGCGCCGGCGGCCTCGAGGATCGCCTTTTCGCCTTCGAGAAGGAAGTGCGTCTTCTCTTCGATCGAGCGGCCGACCTCGCGAATCAGCGGGTTCGACGGCGACTCGATCACGGCCACGACGGGCATGCTATAACCGGCGCGGATGAAGTCCCTTCGCGACCGGCTCTTCCTGGCCGCGACAGTCTCCGAATCGGCCCCCGGCTCCCCGATCTCGGCCCTCTGGACGTTCCCGGCCATGATCGGCTCGGCCTTCCTCGTGGCGTGGGGGGCCGAAGCCGCCGAATTCCTGATGTCGCAGGGGCTCGCCCTCGCCATCCTCGCCCTTGTCCAGACGTTTCCGGAGTTCGCCGTCGAGGCGGTCATCGCCTGGAAGGCGGGGAAGGACCCGGCGATGGTCCACCTGGCGATCGCCAACTTCACCGGCAGCCTCCGTCTCTTGACGGGGCTCGGCTGGCCGATGATCTACGCCGTCGCGGCCTTCTACTCGGTCCGCAGGAAAAAGCGGCGCCTGGGCAAGCTCCAGCTCCACGACGAGCATGCCGTCGAGGTGCTGGGGCTTTCTCCGCCCCTCCTCTACTTCGTGGTGATCTGGGCGAAGGGAAGCCTTTCGCTGGTGGACTCCGCCGTCCTGGCGGCGACCTACGTCGCGTACTTGTGGATCCTGCTGCGCCTTCCGCCGAGGCCGGACACGGACGAGGAGGACGAGGAGATTCCGAGGTTCTCGCGCTGGGCCCTCTCCCACGATCGGCCCTGGAAACGGTGGGCGGCTGCGGGGGCGCTGCTCTTCGGGGGAGGCGTCATCATCGCCCTCGTCGCCGAGCCGTTCCTGAAATCCATGCTCTCCCTCGCCGTCACGCTGGGGATGTCCCAGTTCGTCTTCATCCAGTGGGTCGCCCCCTTCCTCTCCGAGTTCCCGGAGAAGACGTCGGCGTTCGCCTGGGCGCGGCGGGTCAACCGGGCGCCCGTGGCGCTGATGAACATGGTTTCCTCCAACATCAACCAGTGGGGGATCCTCTCGGGGCTGCTGGCCGTGATTTATTGCTGGAGCCATGGCTCGACGGCCGCCCTTCCCTTCGACGAGTTCCAGCGTCAGGAGATCCTCCTGACGATCCTGCAGGGCTTCCTCGGCTGGCTCTTCCTCGCCTCGATGGACCTCGCGGCTTACGAGGCGGCCGGCCTCTTCGTGTTGTGGGTCGTCCAGTTCTTCTTCCCGTCGCTGCGCCACACGATCGACTACGTTTACGGGGCGTGGATCGTGATCGAGCTTGGGTTGATCGTGTCGGGCCGCAAGAAGCTCGAGGCGTTTCCCGCGTTCGCGCGGGCGTGGGAGAGAACGACGTGACGACGCCGCGTTTTTCCCGCAGGGTGGCGCACCTGGCGCCGTCCCCGACCGCAGCCGTCGGGAAGGTGGCCTCGGCGCTGGCGGCGGCTGGAGTAGACGTCGTGGACTTCGGTATCGGCGAGCCGGACTTCGACACGCCGGACTTCGTTCGGAGGGCGGGCATCGACGCGATCGAGGCCGGCCGGACGAAATACACCGACTCGGCGGGCGACCCGGGCCTGCGGGACGCGATCGCGGCCAAGTACCGCCGCGAGCAGGGGACCGAGTGCTCGCGGGAAAACGTCCTCGTCACCGCCGGAGCGAAACAGGCGGTCTTCAACGTCTGCCAGGCGCTCGTCCAGGATGGGGACGAGGTGGCGATGTTCGCGCCCTACTGGGTCTCCTTCCCCGAGATCGTCCGGCTCTGCGGGGCCGAGCCCGTGTTCGTTCCGACGGACCTCCGCAGCGGGTGGAAACCGTCGGTGTCCGCTCTGGAGCGGGTGGCGACGGAGCGCACGCGCGCCGTCATCGTGAACTCCCCCTGCAACCCGACCGGAGCGCTCATCGAGAAGGAAGAGCTCCAGCGGCTCCTCGACTGGTGCGCGGAGAGGGGCGTGCTGCTCCTCTTCGACGAGACGTACGACCACTTCCTCTACGGCGGGAGGAAGCACGTCTCCGCCGCGGCCTTCTGGACCAAGCACCCGGGGCGCATCGTCGTCACCGGCGCCGCGTCCAAGACCTACGCGATGACGGGGTGGCGCCTGGGATGGGCGCTCGCTCCCAAGGAGCTCGTCTCCGCGATGGCGTCGTACCAGAGCCACTCGACGTCGAACGCGTCGTCCATCTCGCAGGAGGCCGCGAGGGCCGCCCTGACCGATGTCGACAGGTCCGAGGCCTCCGTCGCGGAGATGCTGGCGCACTACGACCGCCGCCGCGCGCTCTTCCTGCGCGGCCTCAAGACGATTCCCGGCGTCGAGTGCGCCGAGCCGGAGGGCGCCTTCTACGTCTTTCCGAAGGTCTCGTCCCTGTATGCCCGCAAGAAGGTCAAGGGTTCCGTCGAGTTCTGCCGTCTCCTCCTCGAGGAAGCCCGGGTCGCCGGTGTCCCGGGCGAGGCCTTCGGGATGGACAGCTGCGTCCGCTTCTCTTTCGCGACCCCGGAAGGCCGCATCGAAGAGGGAGTCCGGCGGCTCCGGGCCTGGGCCGCGAAGGTCTGACGGCTGACCCTCAGTGGGGCCGCGCCGGCGACGGCGTCGCGGCCGGCGTCGGTGCTGTTTCCGGAGTCTCCTCGGCCGCGTCCTCGTCGGAGCTCTCGCCCTTCTTGGGGACGTAGAAAGACTTCTGGAGAGACCACGGAAGGCGGGTAATCTCCTCCCACTTCGCGTTCCACTCCTCCGTGGGCTGGGAGCCGGAAACGAAGCTTTCGAGGATCGGCTTGGGGGAAGAGGGCGTCGCCTTGAGCCCCGTATCGTAGTCCACCGGCGTGAAGATGACGTTCGGCGGAGCCTCGAAGTCGGCCTTCGGATCGATCTTCCCGTTCTCTTTCATCTTCTCGAGGATCCTCATCCAAACGGGCAGGGCGACCTTCGCGCCCTCCATTCCCGGGCCGATCGAGACCGTCTTCATGTCGTTGCCGATCCAGACGCCCACCGTGTAGCGGGGCGTCATGCCGATGAACCAGGCGTCGGTGAAGTCGCTCGTCGTGCCGGTCTTTCCGGCGATGTTCAAGTTCAGCTTCGCGGCGGCCACGCCGGTGCCGCGCTGGACCACGCCCTTCAACATCTGCAGGAGCTGGAAGCAGGCCTGGGGGCTCGCGACCTCGCGGGCCTCCGGATGCGTCCGTTCGAGGACGTCGCCGTTGGCGTCGCTGATCCGGTCGAACGCGAACGGAGTGAAGGCGAGGCCCTGGTTGGCGAACGTCGAATACGCGGCGGTCATCTCCTCGAGCGTCACCTCGAACGCCCCGAGGGCGAGTGACGGGTAGGCCTGCAGCTTCTCGCGGATGCCCAGACGCTGCGCGGCCTCGACGACGTTGCGGAGGCCGACGAGCTGCGCCAGCCGTATGGTCGGCACGTTGATCGAGTGCTCGAGCGCGACCCGAAGGGTCACGATGCCGCGGAACTTCTTGTCGTAGTTGCCGGGCCGGTACGGGGGCTGGCGGGGATCGATGACGATCGAGATCGGGCCGTCGAAGATGGTGTCGGAGGGGGTGTAGCCCGCCTCCAGCGCCGCGAGGTAGACGAAGGGCTTGAAGGTCGAGCCGGCCTGGCGCAGTGCCTGGACGGAGCGATTGAACTTCGACTGGGTCCAGTCGTACCCGCCGACCATCGCCCGGATCGCGCCGGTCGAATTCTCCAGGATCAGCACCGAGCCCTGCTCGCGAGGGTCTTCCTCCAGCAGGAGCGTCCCGCCGTCTTTCCCCTTCTGGAGCGTGACCGTGACGAGGTCACCGGTTTTCAGGATCTTGTCGGCCTGCTTCGCCCCGGTCCAGGAGAACCCGGAGGCGCGCAGGGGAAACGTCCGGGAACCGATCCGGACCTCCGCGTCGGGGCCCGAGACTTCCTGGACGACTCCACGGAGGGTGTCTCCCTCGGCGAGCCTCGCGTTCTGCCAGGAGGGATCCACGTAGCCCGCGAGGTTCGAGTACCCCTCGGCCTTCAGGTTTCGCGGAGGGTGGAACCCGTGGCGGCGGGCGAGTCGCCTCAGGCCCCACCCCAGCGCCTCCTCGGAGTACGCCTGCAGGTCGGGGTCGAGCGTCGAGTCCACCCGAAGTCCGCGGCGGTAGAGGTCCTTCTCTCCGTAGGTTCGCTCGAGGTATTGCCGGATCTCCTCGCAGAAGTACGGGGCGACGACCGTCTCCTTCAGCGCCGGAGCGGCCGGGAGCGGCTCGTTCTCGGCGTCGCGGGCCTCCTTCTCGGTGATGTACCCCTCCGCCCGCATCCGCCGAAGCGCCGTGGCGCGCCGCATCCGGGCGAGCGCCGGGTTGCGGAACGGGGACTGGTCCTCGGGGCGCTGGACGATCCCGGCGAGCAGGGCGGCCTCGGCGACCGTCACGTCCTTGAGGCTCTTGCCGAAGTAGTAGCGGGAGGCGGCCTCGAAGCCGTAGTTGCCGTGCCCGAGGTAGATCTCGTTGACGTACATCGTGAGGATCTGGTCCTTGGAGTACCGGCGCTCGATCTCGAACGTCACGAAGTACTCGTTGATCTTGCGCGAGAGGGTCTTGCGCGGGGACAGGAAGATCCGGCGGGCGAGCTGCTGGGTCAGCGTCGAGCCTCCCTGCGCGTACCGCTTGCTCCGGACGTCGGAGAGGACGGCCGAGACGGTCCGAACGAGGTCCACGCCCCCGTGCTTGAAGAAGTTCTTGTCCTCGGTCGCGACGATCGCGTTCTTCACGATCGCCGGGATGGCCCCGCGGGGGATCAGGATGCGCCGCTCGATCGCGTAGCGGGCGATCGTGGAGCCGTCGGCCGCCCGGATCTCCGTGATGATGTCCGGCCGGTAGGTTTCGAGCTCCGAGACACGGGGGACCCGGACCAGCCCGGTCGCGATCGACCCCGCGAAGCCCCCGAGGACCCCGGCCACCAGGAGGGGAATCAAAAGGAAAAGGGCGCGCCGGGGCACGCCGCCGATTGTACGCGTCTTGCGGCGGCCACGATTGGTGTTATAAGCCGGGGGCCATATGAGCACCGTTCCGCCGCCGCCCGTCATGCCTCCGCCGCCTGGTCCGCCTCCCCGCGGGGGCTGCGGCAAGAAGGTCCTGATCGGATGCGGCGTGGCCGCCCTGGCCGTCGCGGCCTGTTTCCTCGCGTTCATCCTCTACGTCCGGTCGAAGCCCGAGGTCATCACCGATTTCGTGATGCGGCAGGTCGAGTCGCACTTCGCCTCGGACGTCACGGAGACCGACAAGCAGGAGCTTCGGGCCGCCTATGCCGACTTCCGCAAGGGGCTGATCGAGCACCGCGTGAGCAAGGAGCCCCTCGACCGGATGAGGGCGACCCTGATGACGGGCGGCCCCAACAACGAGATCAACCACGAGCAGGTCCGGGAGATGATCCGCCTGTTCCGCGAGAAGTCGGGCAGTGTTCCCTCCTCTCCCGCCGTCGAGATCACGGAACCGCCTTCCTCGTCCGCGCCGACACCCCAACCGACCCCGTGAGCCCCCGTCCCGGCGCGCGCGAGAAACCGGTCCATCCTTCCCGGCTGCCCAAGCCCGGCTCCTACAAGGAGGCGCAGTCGGAGGCCGGCGGCCGGTTCCGGCTCGAGACCGATTTCTCCCCGCAGGGGGACCAGCAGCAGGCGATCGACCGGCTCGCCGCAGGCCTGGAGGAGGGCAAGCCCCACCAGGTCCTGCTCGGGGTTACCGGCTCGGGAAAGACCTTCACGATGGCCAAGGTCATCGAGGCGGTCAACCGGCCCACTCTCGTCCTCTCCCACAACAAGACCCTGGCGGCGCAGCTCTTCCAGGAGTTCCGGTCGTTCTTCCCTTCCAACGCGGTCGAGTACTTCGTCTCCTACTACGACTACTACCAGCCCGAGGCTTACGTCCCGCAGACCGACACCTACATCGAGAAGGAGACCTCGCGAAACGAGGAGATCGACAAGCTGCGGCTGTCCGCCTCCAAGGCCCTCTTCGAGCGTCGTGACGTCATCGTCGTCGCCTCGGTCTCCTGCATCTACGGCCTAGGATCGCCCGAGTCGTACTACGACATGCTCGCCTACCTGACGGTCGGCGACCGCTCGGGGATGCCGGCGCTCCTCTCCCAGCTCGTCGAGATGCAGTACGAGCGCACCAACATGGACCTCGCACGCGGCACGTTCCGCGTCCGCGGCGACGTGCTGGAGGTCCATCCCGCCTACGAGGACATGGGGCTGCGGATCGAGTTCTTCGGGGACGAGATCGAGAAGATCACCCGGACCGATCCGCTCCGGGGGACGGCGCTCGAGAGGCTGGAGCGGGTCGCCCTCTACCCGCGCACGTTCTACGCGACGCCGAGGGAGACGCTCGACCGCGCCGTCGGCACGATCCGCCTGGAGCTCGACGAGAGGATGGCCGAGCTGACCGCCGCCAACCGGCTGCTCGAGGCACAGCGCCTCCACCAGCGCACGATGTTCGACATCGAGATGATCAAGGAGCTCGGGTACTGCAACGGCATCGAGAACTACTCTCGGCACCTGTCGGGACGCCGGCCGGGCGAGCCGCCGCCGACTCTGATCGACTACTTCCCGAAGGACTACCTGCTCGTCGTGGACGAGTCCCACGTTACTCTGCCGCAGGTGCGCGGGATGTACCACGGCGACCGCTCGCGCAAGCAGGTCCTCGTCGAGTACGGCTTCCGCCTCCCTTCCGCGCTGGACAACCGGCCGCTGACGTACGGGGAATTCGAGGCGCGGTTGAACCAGGTCATCCACGTCAGCGCGACGCCGGGGCCCGAGGAACTGGAGAAGGCGGGGGGCGAGTTCGTCGAGCAGATCATCCGGCCGACGGGCCTGCTCGACCCGGTGATCGAGGTGCGCCCGGTCAAGGGGCAGGTGGACGATCTCCTCGCGGTCGTCCGCGAGGCGGCCGAGAAGGGGGAGCGTGTCCTCGTCACGACGCTGACCAAGCGGATGGCCGAGGAGCTGACGACCTACTTTTCCGAGGTGGGCGTCCGCTGCCGCTACCTTCACTCGGACATCGAGACGCTGGACCGCGTCAACATCCTGACCGACTTCCGGCGGGGCGTCTTCGACTGCCTGATCGGCATCAACCTCCTGCGCGAGGGCCTCGACCTGCCCGAAGTCGCCGTCGTCGCGATCCTCGACGCGGACAAGGAGGGGTTCCTGAGGAGCGGCACGTCGCTCATCCAGACGGCCGGCCGAGCGGCCCGCAACCTCCACGGTCGGGTCCTCTTCTACGCCGACATGGTGACGGACTCGATGCGCCGCGCGATGGAGGAAACCCGCCGCCGCCGGGAGATCCAGCAGGCGTTCAACCAGGAGCACGGCATCGAGCCGGCCTCGATCGTCAAGCAGATCAACTCGCCCCTCGTGCGGCTGTCGAGCCTCGACTACCACGACCAGCTGATCGCCCCGCCGCCCTCCGACGTCCCCGACACGGAGACGCTCCGCCGCCGGATCGCGGACCTGGAAAAGGCCATGAAGGCGGCGGCGAAGGAGCTCGACTTCGAGCGGGCCGCGAAGCTCCGAGACGAGCTGCGGGGCCTCCGCGAGCTCCAGATCTTCCGCTGAGGCCCGGCCGTCAGAACCTCGCGATCTGGTTCGTGAGGTTCATGGAAACCCAGAAGTCCACGCCGTCGCTGCACGAGCCGTAGAAGTTGACGAAGGTCGGGAGCGATCCGAGCGAAGTCAGGTCGGCGGCCTTCCACAGGGAGAGCCCGCCCAGGCAGGCCACGAGAACCCGCTCTCCGTCGAACGCCGCCGACTGGGGCCCGGCAAGGCCGTTCCCGGTCAGGGTCCCGAGGACGGCGCCCGTCGACGCGCGGACGACCGTCACGGACTGGCCGACCTGGCTCGGGACCCAGATGTTCGCCCCGTCGAAGGCGGGAGAGAGCGGCGTGGCTCCCACCGTCACGGTCTGCAGGATGCCGCCGGCGGAGTTCAGCTTCAGGAGCCTGCTGGCGTTCTGGTCCGTGACCCAGATGTTCGTCCCGTCGTAGAGCGCGCCCTTGGGTTGGGAGAACCCGGCTGTGACCGTCGTCACCGTCCAGGGAATCGAAACGCCCGGCGTCACGATCGACACCCCTTCGAAGACATTGGCCGTCCACACCCGGGACCCGTCGAAGGCGATGCCGCTGGGCCCGCTTCCCAGGTTGCTCGCTACGGTGGCGACGCTTCCGGCCGGCTGGGTCGGATCGATCGTGAAGAGGTTGCCGGGTGTGCCCGGCGACGTGAACCCCGTGACGATCACGCGTCCCAGCGCCACGAGGGGGCCGCTCGCCTTCGTGGCGCCCGTCCAGGTCTCCAGGAGCCTGCCGTCGCTGGCGCGCACCCGCGAGACCGAGTTGGAGTTCATGTTGGGGACCCAGACGTCGGCCCCGTCCGAGCGGAGAAGCTGAGGGCTGTTGCCGACGGTCGTGATCGCGAGCGCGCCGGTGGTCGTCGGAGAAAAGAAGTGTCCCATGGAAGCGCGGCGGCTTCCCCGGCGCAAGGCCGCGTCCACGGTCCGCGAGAGAAACGCCGCCATCTGGAGCCGGGAGACGGGGCTCGCCGGCTCGTAGGTCGTCGGGGTCGTGCCGGTGGTGATGCCGAGGTAGAAGATCTCCAGGACGAACTGGCAGAACACCGCGTCCGTGAAGTCCGTGAACGGTCCGCAGGACGCGAAGAGCGAAATGCCTCCCGTCAGGACACCCAGGAGCAGGGCGAGAGCGGCCCCGAGGAAGCGCTGTCGGCGGCGAAGCATTTTCATGGGCCCTCCCGGATCGGAAACCGGCTGCTTCGATGCCCGGCGTGGGAGTCATCTTCCCTCAAGGCGGTCATGAAAAGAACCGGGAAAACAAGGGAAGTTCGGTACGCCGTCGCGGGCGTGGGACACGTCTCGCAGGCCGGGGGCGCCGAGGCCCGACGCTAGAAGAGGTGGCAGGCCTTGGCGAAGCCGAAGACGATGAGGAGGAAGAGGACCGTCGCGATGGAAAGGACGACGGCGCTCTTCTTCTTCGGGAGCGGCTGCCGGGTGTAGAAGCCTGTTTGCCATTGCTGGATCTCGCGCCCGCACTTGGGGCAGACCGAGTCGTCCATCCCGACCGCCGTGTAGCAGTAAGGGCACTCTTTCATTGGCCGCTCAAGGTGAATCGATCATACCGCACCGCGCGGAATCGAAAACGGTTGCTACACTCTTTCCATGGCCACCGAGCGCCGGCCTCCCGGAAACCTTCCCGACTCGCCCGGCGTGTACATCTTCAAGGGGGGCAGGGGGAAAGTCCTCTACGTCGGCAAGGCCACCTCCCTGAAGAAACGGGTCGCCTCCTATTTCTCCCGGGACGCGAAGGACACCAAGACCGAGGCGCTGCTCAAGACTTTCCAGGAGCTGGAGACGATCGGGACGAACACGGAGCTGGAGGCACTCCTTCTCGAAAACGCCCTGATCAAGAAGCACAACCCGCGGTACAACATCTGCCTCCGCGACGACAAGACGTATCCCTACATCAAGATCACGACGGGGGAGCCGTGGCCGCGGGCGCTCGTGACGCGGCGCGTCGTCGAGGACGGCCACTCCTACTTCGGCCCCTTCTGGGGAGGGCTGGCGCGGCGGATCATGAGGATGATCACTCGGCACTTCCAGATCCGCACCTGCACCATCGAGATCGACGGGAAGCTGCCCCGCCCCTGCCTCTACTACGACCTCCACGCCTGCCTGGGCCCCTGCGTGGCGGGACTGACCACGAAGGCGGCCTACGACGAGGCGGTCAGCGACGTCGTCCTCTTTCTCCAGGGAAGGAACCACGAGCTCCTCCCGCGGCTCGAGGAGAAGATGCTCCGGGCGTCGGAGGAGGAGAACTACGAGTTGGCCGCCGCTTACCGCGACGCCATCCGGACGGTCGAGGACGTCTCCGAGCGCCAGCTCGTCCAGTCCCTCAAGGGGGAGAGCGTGGACGCCTTCGGATTCTTCGAGGCGGGCGGCGACGTCTCGATCTCCGTGCTGGTCGTCCGTGGGGGGATCCTCCAGGACCGGCGGGAGTTCTTCTTCGAGAAGTCCGAGGAGGTCGAGCCGGCGGCTTTCCTCGAAGCCTTCCTTCCCCAGTTCTACGACGCCAACCCGTTTCTGCCGGCGCAGATCCACCTGCCGGTGGCGATCTCCCGCCCCCAGCTGATTGAGGGGTTCCTGCTTTCCCGCCGCGGCGCGAAGGTATCGGTCCGGGTTCCCCGGAGAGGCGGGGCGAGGGAACGGGTCGAGCTCGCCAACACCAACGCCCAGCAGCGCCACCGCGTCCGGTTCCGGCGCGCCGGGGGCGAAGACCAGCTCGCGCTGGAGCGCCTGGCGAGGGTCCTCGGGCTGCCGGTGCCGCCTCGGAGGATCGAGGGCTTCGACATCTCTCACCTCCAGGGAACCGACTCGATCGCCTCGCTGGTCGTCTTCGAGGAGGGCAAGCCGAAGAAGTCCGACTACCGCCTCTTCGGCATCGCGTCTCAGAGCCTTCTCGCTCCCGACGACTTCCGCAGCATGGCTGAGGCGGTCGAACGCCGCTACCGCCGGGTCCAGGCGGAGAAGGGCGAGCTTCCGGACCTCGTCGTCGTGGACGGCGGCCGCGGACAGCTCCAGGCCGCCCTGACCGCCCTCGACCGTCTCGGTCTGGAGCTTCCGGTCATCGGCCTCGCCAAACGGGAGGAGGAGATCTGGGCGCTCGGGCGCCCGGACCCGATCCGGCTCGCCTTGACCGACCCCGCGCTCAAGCTGCTTCAGCGCCTGCGGGACGAGGCCCACCGCTTCGCGATTTCCCGCCACCGCGGCCGCCGCGGCAAGAGGATGCGGGAGACCAGCCTGACCGACATCCCCGGCGTGGGCCCACACCGCGCCCGAACGCTCCTGCGGAGGTTCGGGTCGCTCGCCGGAGTCGCCGCGGCCGATCCCGCGATGATCGCGGAGGCGGTCGGGCCCGCGACCGCCCGGGCCGTGCGGCTCTACCTCGACGAGGTCCGCGGCGAGGGGCGCGCGCCGGAGTCCGCCGTGGCCGAGGGTGAGCCGGCCACCACCTCGCGCAGCGCATGAGGCAGGTCTTCGAGACCGCGGGGGACATCCGCAGCGTCGATCTCCTGGCTTCCTTCGTTTCCCTCTGGCGCGACAACGCGAGCGGCGAGATCCGCTTCTCCCGGTCCGGAGCGAGCGCCGGTTTCGAGTTCCGGGAGGGGGAGATCGTCGCCTCGCACTCCTCGCAGTCGCAGTTCGACGTCGGGGCGATCCTCGAGCGCGGAGGCAAGCTCGATCCCGCGGCGGTCTCGCGGCTCGAGAGACCCCCGGGGAGCGACCCGGCGATCGCGGCCCTTCAAGCCAACCTGATCACGGTCCGGGAGTGGAAGTGGGGCCAGAAGATCCGGGCGATCGAGGTCCTGTCGGATCTCCTCGGATGGCTGGAGGGGGAGTACACGCACGACCCGGCGGCGCTCCCGGAGGCTGGCGATTGGACTCTTCCGATTCCCCGGCTCGTCCTGGAGCTTTTCCTCCGCTCGCGGGACCGCACGCTGGTCGAGCACTACCTCGGCCCATCGGATCTTCCGCTCGTGCGCTCGGAGCGCTTCGAGGAGGAGTTCGGGACCTTCGCCCTGACCTCGGACGCGGCTTCCGTCATCGATCTGATCGACGGCAAGGCGAGCGCCGAGGAGATCGCGGCGAAGGCGCCCGCGGACGAGTTCGCGGTCCTGAAGCTTCTCGCGGCGCTGACCACTCTCGGGTTGATCCACCCGCTCGAGGCCGCCCCCCCGAAACCATCGCCGCCGCCGGCGAAGAAAAGGAAAAAAGAGCCGGCGAAGGAGCCCGAGCCGCCCGTGACGCCGGTCGCGGCGCCGCTCCCGGAAAGCGAGCCCGAGCGGCCGATCGAGGAGGAGCTCGTCCCGCCGCCCGAGGTCGAGCCTCCCGAGCCGCTCCCCGAGGAGCCGCCGGAAGCGTCGCCCCCGGTCCTGGAACTCTCGGAGCGGTTGCCCGAGGAGGCGGAGGAGCCGCCGTCCCCGGAGATCCCCGAGGCGGAAGCGGCGCCGGTGCCGCAGCCGGAACTGGAAGCGCTTTCGCCATCGGAGGAGCGCCTCCCGGTCCTTCCGTTCGATCCCGTTTCGACTCCGGCGGACCTGATGTCCGAGCCGTACGAGCCTCCTCCTCGCGAACTGGAGGGCCCGATCGTCGAGCAGGAGGAACGCGAGCTCGGCGGCTTTGAACCCCCGCCGCCGTCTCCGCCTCCTCCGCCGGCCTTCTTGCCCCCCGACTCGGGCGGGCGCCGCGGCTCGGGAGGCCTGCTCGCGGCACTGATCGCGATCCTCGTGATCGCCATCGCTGCCGTAGTCGTGGTGCGCGTGCGGTCCCGCTCCGCGGCGGCCGGCGAGCAGGCCACGGCCGCGCCGACGCCTCAGGAAGCTCCCGCGTTTCCGCCGGCGGAGACCGCGGTACCTCTCCCGCGCCGGGGGCGGGTCGTCGTCACGACGCCTACGGCTACGAGCGTCCCGCGAACCGCCACGGCCTCCCCCACAACGATCCCTTCCCCGACCGTTCGTCCCGTCGAGGCCGCTCCGACGAAGCCGCCGACGGCGACCAGGACGTCGCCGCCGCCGACGAGGACGCCGACAGCCACGGCGACGCATCGTCCGCCCACGATGACGCGGACGCCGACGGCGACACGGACGCAAACGCCGACCCGCGCGGCGCCGACGAAGACCTTTACGCCGCTTCCCACCAGGCCCGTGCCGACGAAGACCGCGACGCCCCTGCCGACCGCGACTCGGACGAAGCGTCCGCCGACGACTGCCCGGCCGGCGACCGCGCCACCGACGAAGGCTCCGACGAAGCCGGCGCCGACGAAGTTGCCGACTCCCGCCCCGGCGCAGCCGCCGTCCACGACCACGACCGTGACCGGGGAGACGGGCCGCGACAGGTGGATTCGCCGGGCGGAGAGAGACCGCCAGGCCCTCGCGAAACGTGCGAATGCCCGTTACGCGGTGCAGCTCGAGCTGGCCTGCGAGGTCGAGACCCTCGAGAAAGCGTGGGCGTGGGACAACCCGGCCGGCACGATGTGGCTCCTGACGACGTCCTATCGCGGAAGAACCTGCTTCCGCGTGCTCTGGGGCCATTACGCGACGCTCGCGCAGGCCCAGGCCGCGCGGCCCAACGTCCCGTCCTTCTTCGTGGTGCCCGGCAACCGGCCTGTGCCGGTCCCCGTGCGGTAGAGCGCTTGCCCTGTCTGCTACCCTGTCGGAAGCTCCAGTGAGCACTCAGACTCAGGATGTCGTGCTTCGCGGGTCGCTCACGGCGACTCCGCTTCCCAATGTCCTTCGAAAGATCTTTCGAAAAGGACTCAAGGGGACCCTGCGCGTCTTCCGGCGCGACGAGACACGCAACCTCTTCTTCGAGGGGGGAGAACTCCGAACGGCGACCTCGTCGCGCGAGGGGCAGAAGATCGGCGCGTTCCTCAAGCGCCGGGGCTGGATCACGGAGAAGGACCTGGCGTGGGCGCTCGAGACCGTCATGCGCAAGGGGAGGGCCCGGCTGGGCCGGGTGCTCGTCGAGCGCGGCCTCGTCTCCCGCGCCGTCCTGGACGCCGAGATGCGGCGCCTGGTCGAGGAAATCGTGTTCTCGACCTTCGAGTGGAACGACGGGGACTTCCGCTTCGAGCCTTCGACCGGCGTCGTGGACCCCGACGTCGCACTGGACCTTTCCACCGCTGCCCTGATCGTCGAAGGGATCCGGCGCCTCCCGGAGAGCGACGTCTTCCGCGACCGGCTCGGGGACGGCAAGAACGTTCCGATCCTCTCCGAGGACCCGATGTCGCGCTTCCAGTACCTCCCCCTGACTCCCCAGGAGGCCTACCTGCTCTCGCGCGTGGACGGCTCGCAGGACCTGGACGGCCTCCTGAAGCTCGGCGGGGCCTCGCGCGCGTCCTCGGCCAAGATCGTCTATGCGCTCTTCTCGTGCGGGATCGTGGAGTGGAAGACCGAGGAGTCGATCCTGCCGCCCGCCGCGGGGCTCGAGCGCCTGAACGTCGAGGTCTCGACCGAGGCGCCCTCGCGGCCGATCGGATACGCCGACATGATCCGCAACACCTACCGGCGCATCGACTGGCTGACCCACTACGAGCTGCTGGGAGTCTCGCAGGAGGCCACGAAGGCCGAGATCCAGAACGCGTACCTGGAGAGGAGCCGGTCCTTTCATCCGGATCTGCGGCACCGCCCCGACCTGGCGGACTGCGGCAAGGAGCTCTCGACGGTCTTCGAGCGGCTCAAGCTCGCCAACGGGATCCTGACCGACCCGGCCTCGCGGGCCGAGTACGACGCCAGCCTCCACGCTCCCGTGGACCTCGCCCTCGAGCATTCCCGGGACCCGCAGGCCCGGCTGGAGGTCGCCGCGCAGAGCTTCCACCGCGCCCGCCAGCTGATCGAGGAGAAGGACTACCATCCGGCGGTCGAGATGCTCCGCGAGGCGATCCACTTCGTGCCGGACAACGCGGAGTACCGCTACACGCTGGCCCAGGCGGAGCTCCAGAACGCCAACTGGGTCGAGCGAGGCCTCGAGAACCTCATGGAAGCGGCGCGCCTGGAGCCCAAGAAGCAGCAGTACCTTCGGGAGGCGGCACGCGCCCTGCACCTCCACGGGCGCAATGAGGAGGCGATCCTGTTCGCTCGGCGCGCGGTGCACCTGGATCCCTCGAAGGACAACACCCAACTCCTCAAGCTCGTGACCGGCGAGAGCGAGAAGGAGGTCATCGACACCTTCGAGAAGCCCGAGGGGGTCGCGATGCCGAAATTCCCGAACATCGAAGAGCCCGTCGAGGAGGAGAAAAACAAGCCGGGGCTTCTGGCCCGGCTATTCCGGCACCGGGCGTGACCGCTCTCCTGACCGGCCTCGGCCTCGCGGCCGCCGCCGGCCTGAATGCCTGGGCGGT
The DNA here is from genome assembly GCA_035263845.1 of Thermoanaerobaculia bacterium. Classification (GTDB taxonomy): domain Bacteria; phylum Acidobacteriota; class Thermoanaerobaculia; order UBA5066; family Gp7-AA6; genus JAWOLE01. Next base: position 51,514 of record DATFQY010000089.1, read on the forward strand.
TCTGCTTCTCTTCCACGGGCTCGTCCGGCTCCTGCCGCAGGAGTTTCCCGGGATCACGACGCCGCTGCTGTCGAGCCCGTTCGCCTTTCAGCTCGCGCTCGTGCTCTTCCTGGCGGAGTTCATCGTAGCCAAGATCCCCCTCGTGGACCGGGTCTGGGAATCCCTTCAGACCATCCTGCGGCCCCTCGTCGGGGCGTTCCTCGCGCTTGCCTGCGTCCCCAACCCGACGCTTCCGGCCAGCCTCGGGATCGGGCTCGGCGCGGCCGTTGTCACGCTCGGTTCCCATGCCGCCCGGGCCACCAGCCGGATCACCTCGACGGCGGCGACGCGCGGCTTCGCGCAGTTCGCGCTCTCGCTCGCCGAGGACGTCGTGGCGGTCGTCCTGGCCGCGCTCCTGTTCTTCCAGCCGTGGTTCACGGCGATCGTGCTTTCGGGGCTGCTTCTCCTGCTGATCACCCACGCCTCCCGGGTGCGCCACGCCCTGGCGGTCCTTTTCTTCCGCATCGCGCACCCGCGCCGGCGCAAGCAGGTCTGACGTGCCGTACTTCCTGGACGGCAACAACCTCATCGGCCGGGCGAGGGGGACGGGACGGCCCTCGGAGGAGGACCGGAAAGCCTTCCTCGCCGAGATCGCCGACCGCCTGCGGGCGACGAAGGCCAGAGCGATCGTTTTCTTCGACGGGGCGGGCGAGCGCAACTCGTCGCTGGGGAGCCTCTCGATCCGCGAGGCGGGTTCCGAACCGGCCGACGATGTCATCGTTCGAGAAATCGCACGCTTCCGCCACCCCAGGGAGGTCATCGTTGTCACTGCGGACCGCGAGCTGGCGCGCCGCGCCCGCGATGCCGGAGCCTCCGTCATCGGGCCGGACGAATTCTGGTCCCGCTTCGGGCGAAAACCGGGCGGGAAGCGGGCCGAAGAGACGGCGAAGGTAGACGTCGAGGAATGGCTTCGCTACTTCGGGGACGAGAAGAACCGCCAGTCCTGAGCCTCGGAGCGTCGCGCATGGCCGGCCGATGCTAAGATTGGCGCGGCTCCGAGCGGGCCACGTGATCGCTCCGGGCAGGTTTCTGTACCGGAGAGGAAAGTCCGAACTCCACACGGGCGGCATGCCGGGTAATGCCCGGTCGCGGCGACGCGAAGGAAAGTGCCACAGAAAACACACCGCCCTCCGAACGCCTCGGGCGCCGGACGGCAAGGGTGAAAAGGTGCGGTAAGAGCGCACCGCTCCGGCGGCAACGCCGGGGGCAGGGTAAACCCCATGCGGAGCAAGGCCAAATAGGGGGATGCAGGGTGCCCGTCCCGCCCCGCCTCGCGCGGGACATCCCCGGGTAGGCTGCTCGAGCCCGAGGGCGACCTCGGGCCCAGAGGAATGATCACGGCCTCTCACGAGGCACAGAATTCGGCTTATCGGCCCGCTCGGAGCCCTACACTGGAGACCTTGTCGCATTTGAGGTTACCGAATCGCCTCATGAGGGGGGCGACGATTGGAGTCGCAGCGCTTTCGGGCCCGGTGGAGGAGGAGAGGCTCGAAACGGGAATCGCTCGGCTCGAGGGGCGGGGATTCGGGGTTCGAAAAGCGTCCAACGTCCTCGCGAGAGCGGGATTTCTGGCGGGGGCGGACGAGCAGAGAGCCGTCGAGTATCGGAAGCTTCTTCGCGACTCTTCGGTGGATGCGATCTTCTTCGCGCGGGGCGGATACGGGGTGTCGAGAGTCCTTTCTCTTCTCGATGCGAAGGAGGTCGCAGCGAATCCGAAAGTTCATCTTGGCGGGTCGGATCTGACGGTCCTCCACGCCTGGATTCAGAGGCACGCCGGGCTCGCGACCTTCTACGGGCCGATGGTGGCGGTGGAGATGGCGGGCGAGAAGGAGGCCGAGCTGGACTGGGAGACGGTGCTGCGAGGCGATCCGATCCCCGCCCATGACATCGCCTCGGAAGACGTGCTGGCGCCTGGTGACGCGGAGGGCCCCTTGGTCGGCGGATGCCTATCGCTTCTGGCCTCGATGTGCGGGACTCCGGAGCAGGTGGACGCGCGGGGGTCGATTCTCTTCTGGGAGGACGTGGACGAGGACACTTACCGGCTCGACCGGATGTTGACCCAATTGGAGCGGGCGGGTACATTGGACGGACTCAAGGGCATGGTCATCGGATCGGTCGTTCCCCGGCGGGACGGCGAGTCTCGCGAGACAGTGCGCGACTACCTGCGCGAGCGGTTCCGCGGATCTCCGTTCCCGGTTGCGATGGGGATCCAGGCCGGGCACCTGAAGAACTCCCGGACCCTTCCACTCGGAGCCCACGCGCGCCTCGACCTCGGAACAGGAAGGCTGACGCTCGAAGGGCCGGTCGTCCGATGACCTCGCTGCAGATCCCGAAGCCCTCGCCGTCTTTTTCGCTGTCGCGATATCTCGTCTCGTATCCCGCCGGGTCGAAGATCTACGCGGAAGGGGAGATCGGGACTGAGATGTTCGTAATCCGTTCCGGAGAAGTCGAGATCACGCAGTGGGTGAAGGGGGAGACGTTCACGCTGGCGCGGCTCCGCAAAGGCGATTTCTTCGGCGAGACGTGCCTGCTCGAGGAGCTTCCCCGGGAGGCCACGGCCCGTGCCCGCACCGACGTGGAGGTCATCCGGGTCAACGGCGCCGTCTTCGAGCAGATGCTCTGCTCCAGCCCGGACATCGCCCTCCGCATGATGCGCAAGATGTCGCGGCAGGCGCGCCAGGCCACCGCTTCGCTCGAGGAGATCTCGGGAGTGCGGCAGACCCCGGCCTCCGGGGTCCCGGTCGAGGAGCCGCCCCCGGCCTCGACAATCCCCGAGCCGGTCGACGGGACGCCGCGGCTCGTCACCCTCGACCGGAAGACCCGGTTCCGACTGAACACCGAAGGAGACACGATCGTCGGGAGGTCCGATCCGCTCGCGGGCGTCACGCCCGACGTGGACCTGACGGCCGTCGATCCCGAGCGCACCGTTTCGCGCCGCCACGCCCGGCTCTACACGATCGGTGAGACGATGTACGTCATGGAGGAGATCGGCGTCGTCAACGGGACATTCGTCAACGACCTGAAGCTCACGACCGGGGCCCCGGCCGCCCTTCGCCACGGCGACGACCTGAAGCTCGGATTCGTGACGCTGACCTTTTGGCATCCGACGCCGTAATCGAGCTGCGGGATCCCGTCTCGCGGATCCCGCGGATCGGTCCCGCCCGTGCGGCGAAGCTCGCCGAGGCGGGTTTCCGGACCGTCGGCGACTTCCTGCTGGCGCTCCCGTTCCGCTACGAGGACCGCCGGCGCTACGGGACGATCGGAACGCTGAACCCGGGCGAGGCCTCGACTCTCCTCGTCCGCCTGGCCGGGGTCCGCTCGACGCGCATGCGCCGCGGCGGTCTTCGCATCGAGGCGGTCGCCGACGACGGGACCGGCGCCGTGCGGGTCCTCTGGCACAACCGTTATCCCTCCTTCGCGGTCAGCGCCCAGAGGGGCGGCGCGTTGGCTCTCTACGGGACGCCGACGGTGGGGCCGCGGGGCGAACTGCGGCTGGAGAACCCCGAGACGGAGTTCTTCGATCCAGGGGAGGAGGCCGACCCGCTCCACTCCGGCCGGATCGTCGGCGTGTACCACCGCGCCGCGGGAATCGGGTCGAGGGCCTGGAGGACGATCGTCCGTTCGGCGCTCGACAAGCTGACCCGGACACCGCGCTCGGCTTCGGGCGGGCCGGCGGAGATCGTGGCGGCGCTGGAGACGGCGCACTTCCCGGAACGGATGGAAGACGTCGGGCCGGCCCGCGAGAAGCTCGTCCGCGAGGAGCTCCTCATCATCGCCGCCGGGATCGAAGCCAAGCGCACTCGCCTTCGGCAGAGGCGCGGAGTGATGCTGGCGGCCGATGACGCCCTCCGCGAATCCGCCCGCCGGATCCTGCCGTTCGCGTTGACGCGGGCGCAGATGAGGGCGCTCAAGGAGATCGCCTCCGACGTCTCTTCGGGACGGTCGATGGCGCGGCTCCTCCAGGGAGACGTCGGAAGCGGGAAGACCATCGTGGCGGGCCTGGCCCTGCTGCTTGCCGCCAGGAACGGCGTTCAGGGCGCGCTCATGGCGCCCACGGAGATCCTCGCCGAGCAGCACGCCGCGAGCCTCGCCTCGTGGATGGAGGCGGCGGGAGTCCGGCTGGGGCTCCTGACCGGCCGCACGAAGGGCCGCGCCCGCGCGCAACTGCTCGACACGCTCTCGAAAGGCGAGCTCGACGTCCTCGTCGGCACGCACGCGCTGATCGAGAACCCGGTGCGCTTCCGAAGGCTGGGGCTCGTCGTCGTGGACGAGCAGCACCGCTTCGGCGTCGCGCACCGCGCCCGGCTCTTCGGCAAGGGCGAGTCGCCGCACGTCCTTGTCATGACCGCGACGCCGATTCCCCGTTCCCTGGCATGGGCGATCTACGGAGAGCTCGATGTCTCGTTGCTGGACGAGATGCCGCCGGGGCGTTCCCCGGTCGTGACGCGGGTCCGAGAGGAGAAGGCGCGGGAGCGCGTTTATCGCTTCGCCGCGGAGAGGGTCAAGGCCGGCGAGCGCGTCTACGTCGTCGTTCCGGCAATCGCCGAAGGACCGAGGGAAGTCGCGGCCACGAGGGAGACCGCGCAGCGGATCGCCGCGTTCGCGCCGGGCGTCGCCGTGGGGACTCTGCACGGGCGGATGCGCCCGGAGGAACGAACGCGGGTCCTCGAGGACTTCACCGCGGGCCGGGTCGGGATCCTCGTCGCGACGACGGTCGTCGAGGTCGGCATGGACGTGCCGGAGGCGACCTTCATGGTCGTCGAGAACGCCGAGGTCTTCGGTCTGGCGCAGCTCCACCAGCTCCGGGGCCGCGTGGGAAGAAGCCACCGCAAGTCCTGGTGCGCGCTGATCGTCGGGGACCGGGCGACGGAAGAGGCGCGGGCGAGGCTCTCCGTCCTCGAGGCGACCTCCGACGGCTTCGTGATCGCGGAGCGGGACCTCGAAGCGCGCGGGCCCGGAGATCTTCTCGGGGTCCGCCAGTCGGGCCTTCCCTCGATGCGCGTCGCCGACCCGGTCAGGGATTTGAGGCGGCTGGGAGAGGCCCGGCGCGAAGTCGTGGCACGCCAGTCCGCCGGGGAGAGCATCGCCAGCGATCTCTTCGGATTCCCGGAAGCGGTATAGAGTTCGCCCAACCCGTTCGGGCTCTTTCGCGAAGGGAGGCCCTCATGCTTCACCTGCTCTGGTCCATCATCATCGGATTCGTCGTCGGCTGGATCGCCCGCGCCGTCCTTCCCGGGGCGGACACGATGGGCTTTCTCGCGACTGCGATCGTGGGGATCGTGGGCTCACTCGTGGGAGGGCTCATCGGGCGGATGATCCGAAAGCCCGAGCCCGGAGCGGCGTTCCATCCCGCCGGTTTCCTGATGTCGATCGTCGGGGCGGTGGTGGTGCTCCTGCTCTGGCGGATGCTGTCCCACTGACGCCGGCGGTCCCGCGGCGCTCGACCGGTGGACAGCCCGATCGTCCTGAGCCTGCTCGTCGGAACCGGGCTCGCCGCCGCCTGCGGGTTTCGGGTCTTCGTGCCGCTGCTCGTCATGAGCGTCGCGGCGCGCGCCGGGCACCTGCAGCTGTCGCCGGGGTTCGACTGGATCGCCTCGGGACC
>DATFQY010000090.1:0-32357 GCA_035263845.1 Thermoanaerobaculia bacterium
CCTCCTCCGCCTCCGCCCGAGCTTCCTCCCCCTCCTCCGCCGCCCGATCCGCCGGAAGACGGGGCGGACACGCCCGCGGCCAGGCTGCCCGCCGCGGCCGCCCACGACGCGGAGGCGCCGGCTCCGCCGAACGAGCCTCCCCCGCCGGTCCATCCGCCGCCCGAGCTGCCAGCCGAGGACGCCGGCGAAGAGCGAGTGGACGCGACGGCCGCCGACCCGGCCCGCTCGCCGCCGTAGGCGTCGAACCACTTCTCGACGCCGCCCGCCAGCCCGAACGCGACGAGATAGGAAAACCAGGCGTCCTCGAGGCGCGGCGAGGGGCTCTTCAGCTCGCGAATGAAGAACTCGCGCGCCGCGACCAGCGTCTTGCGACGACGGATGCGATGCGGGCCGTTGCGAGTCTTTGCCAGGTTGAAGAGGTTGTTGACGACCGCGAGGCGAACCAGGAGCGCGCCGGCCAGCGCCGCGGCGATCGTCTCTCCGCCCGAGCGGATCATCGTGAAGGCGAGATAGACGAAGACGGCCGGCACCCAGAGAAACCCGAGCGCCGGCAGGGCGAACGCGTGCATCCGCTTCTGCCAGAAGTACGCGGGGGCGGCCGCGGCGGCGAGGAGCACGCCGGCGCCGAGGACGACCGCGACCACCCAGCCGAAGTCCACTTTTCCGAAGACCGCGAGCGCGCCCAGGGTCCCCAGCCCGGCGGCCCACAGAGCGATGGTCGGCCAGCGGCGGGGCCGCAGGGTGCGGTCCTGGAAGTCGGGGTGCGAGGAGAGCCGGCTCTCCAGCCCTTGCTTGATCTTCGAGGAGGGGTCGAAGCCGCTCGACTTGTAGTGCGCGCGGATCGCGTCGGTGTCCGTCTCCTTGCGTCCGCCGAAGAAGAACGCCTCGAGAAGCTCCTTCTCGTACCCGTCGAGCGAGGAGAGCGGGACCAGGAGCCGCATCGTCAGCTTCTTTTTCCCGTCGGCGCTCGTCTCGATCTTCTTCTCGGCGGAGAGCCGGGCGAGGACCGCGGCCACCTCGGGCGCCCCGATGGCCTCGTCCCACAGCGCCCCGACCTCTTCGGGCCGAAGCGAGAAGACGTTCTTCTGGAGCCAGGCCTTGTCGATCTCCGACGCCGGCGGCAGCGGTTCGAACCGGCCGAGGCCCGCCTCCCGGCGAAAGAGAAGAAGCCACAGCGCCAGGACTGCGGCAAGGAAGACAACGAAGAGAGCGATGCGCTCTCCGCGGCTGGACCACACGCGGACACCCGAGGGCGCCGACGCGCCGGTGAAGGCGAGCTCCGCCCGCAAGACGACGCCCTGCCCCGGCGGCACGGGTCCCTTGCGGAGGTTGAGCGGCATCGGGTGCTCGAGCTTCCACGCCGGATCGAGCGCGAGGTCGAGCGTGAAGGACTCGATCGTTCCCGCCCGGCCCGGGAACGCGAAGTCGTTGTCGAGGATGTAGGTGTTGCCCTCCTTCGCGAGGATCCCTGAAAGCTCGTAATCAATCTCGTAGACGATCTCGGTCTTCGCGAAGTCCGGGTCCGACTGGAGGCGGCTCCTCCACCGGAGCGTGGTGGCGTCCGTCATGGCGTAGTGGTCCAGCTGCGAGAGATCCCCCTGGACGAGCGGCCTCATCTGCCCCGCGGCCGGATCCAGGCGCGAGACTCCGACGAGCCGAAGTCCCTGTCCCGGAAAGACGCGGAACTTCCTTTCTCCTCCGTTCCAATCGCCGGTGAAGACCATCGCCTGCTTCTCGGCCACATGAAGAACGGCCCGGTCGTCGAGCTTCGCGTTGACGTCCAGGCTCTTCCAGTAGAGCGACTTCTCCGCGAGCAGCCCGGCGGGCGCTAGAAGGAGGACGAGCAGGGACAGAGCCCGGACCCGGACGATCCTTCGCATCAAGACCTCCGAGGAGCCTGGATGCGGAAGATGTTACACGCCTTCCGGTAGCACGAAATCCGAAGCACGAAACTCGAAACAAGCACGAAACACGAATTTCGGATTTGTTTTGGATTTCGAAATTCGGCTTTCAAATTTCCGATTCTAGGAGGCGCGGCGGCGGGGGCTGGGCTTTCTCGCGGCGGGGGCGCGCTTCTTCGGCGGCGCGGCGGGTGCGGCGAGGAAGACTTCCTTCATTTCGGGCAGGGGCTCGGCGGGCTTCTCGAACCCGCAGCCGCCCTTGTCGCAGGCGAGGACGCTTCCGCTCTTGCGCTCGCGCAAGAGCAGGTACGGGTTGCCGCACTTGGGGCAGGCCTCGGGGACCGGGCGGGCCGAGAGCGTGAAGTCGCAGTTGGGATAGTTGACGCAGCCGTAGAAAGGGCGGAAGCGTCCTCGCCTCTCCGCGATCACGCCGCCGTCCTTGGGGCACCGCACGCCCGTGTCCTTGACCGGCTTGGGCGGCTTGTACTTGCACTCGGGATAGCCGCTGCACGCCACGTAGGCGCCGAAGCGGCCGTGCCGGCGCACCAGCGGATGGCCGGACTCCGGGCAGATCTCGCCGGTCGGCTCGTCGGGGCGCGCTTCGGGTTTTCCGCCCGCCATGACAACGTTGACCACGTTCCGGCACTTCGGGTACGCCGTGCATCCGAGAAATGCCGATCCCGAGCGGCTCTGGCGCAGCTTCATCGGCGAGCCGCACTCCTCGCACGTCGTGTTCTCCAGCTCCGTCGCGTCGACCACGTCCTCGTCGGGGTCCGGGATGTTCTCGGTGAACGTGCACTTGGGGTACCCGCTGCACGCGACGAAGAGGCCGTTCTTGCCCATGCGGAGCTTCAGCTTCTTGCCGCACTTGGGGCACGCCTCGGAAAGCTGCGGCGCGACGGGGAAGGACAGCTTCTTGCGGGCTTCGCCCAGCGGGATGCCGGCCTTGCTCGAGACCATGTCGGCGAGCGCGCGGTCCCGGTCGCGGGTGAAGGTCTTGTCGAACTCGGTCAACGCCTTCTTCCAGGAGAGCTTGCCTTCCTCGACTTCGTCGAGCCTCTCCTCCATCCGGGCCGTGTACGTCGTCTCGAAGAAGTCGTCGAAGAACGGGATCAGCATCTCGATGACGGTGCGCCCGAGCGCGGTCGGCACGAAGCGCCGGTCCTTCTTCCGGACGTACTCGCGGTCCTCGATCTTGCGGAGGATCTCGGCGTAGGTGGAGGGCCGGCCGATTCCGTTCTCCTCGAGGAACTTCACGAGCGACGCCTCGTTGAAGCGCGGCGGCGGCTGGGTCGCCTTCTTCTCGGGAGTGACCTTGACGAGCTTCAGCGTCTCGCCCTGGGTCAGCGGCGGGAGCTTGCTCGACCCGTCCTCGTTCTCCTCTTCGTCCTCCGGCGCGATGCCGTAGGCCGCGAGGTAGCCGGCCGACCTCAGCGTCGAGCCCGAAGCGCGGTAGACGGCCTTCCCGGCCTCGATGTCGGCGGAGGTCGCGTCGTAGACGGCCGGGGCCATCTGCGAAGCGACGAAACGCTCCCAGATCAGCCGGTAGAGCTTCGCTTCCTCGGATGATAAGTGCGCCGTGATCGCGTCCGGCGGAAGGTCCAGGTACGTTGGCCGGATCGCCTCGTGCGCGTCCTGCGCTCCGTGCTTGCTCTTGAAGAATCGGGGCGACTCCGGGAGGAACTCCGGCCCCGCGCCGTAGCGCTCGCGGATGTGGTCGCGCACGGCGGCGATCGCGTCGTCGGAGACGCGCGTGGAGTCGGTCCGCATGTAGGTGATGAGCCCCAGCGTCCCGCGCCCCGGGATGTCGCGCCCCTCGTAGAGGCGCTGGGCGATCTGCATCGTGCGGCGGACGGCGAAGGAGAGCCGCCGCGCGGCCGCCTGCTGAAGCTGCGAGGTGATGAACGGGGGCGGCGGGTTCTTGCGGCGCTCCGAGGTCTCGACCCGCGTGACCTTCCAGGGCGAGCCGGAAACGTTATCGCGGACACGCTCGGCTTCCCCCTCGCTCGCCAGGCGCGGGTCGGTCCCGTCGAACTTCAGCTTCTGCCCGTCGAAGGAGAAGAGCCTCGCGGTGAAAACGGGCGGCGCCGACCCTTCCAGGTCCGCGTCCATTGTCCAGTACTCAACGGGGACGAAGGCCTCGATCTCCCGCTCTCGCTCGACGATGATCCGCAGAGCGACCGTCTGGACACGCCCCGCGGAGAGCCCACGCCAGATCTTCTTCCAGAGCAGGTCCGAGACCTCGTACCCGACGAGCCGGTCGATGATCCGCCGCGCCTGCTGCGCGTCCACCAGGCGGGCGTCGATCTCCCCGGCATCCTCCATCGCCCGCTGGACGGCCTTGCGCGTGATCTCGTTGAAGCGGACCCGCTTGAAGACCTTGTCCTTCGCCGAGGGCCGGAGCGCTTCCTGCAGGTGCCACGAGATCGCTTCTCCCTCGCGGTCGGGGTCGGCGGCGAGATAGACGGCCGAGGCCTCGCGGGTCGCCTTCTTCAGCTCGCCGAGGGTCTTTTCCTTTCCGGCGAGGACTTCGTAGGTCGGCTCATAGGAATGGCCGCGGTCCACGCCGAGGCCCTTGCGAGGGAGATCGCGGACGTGTCCGTAGGACGCTAAGACGCGGAAGTCCTTCCCCAGGAATTTCTCCAGGGTCCGGGCCTTCGCGGGCGATTCGACGATGACGAGGTTCTTTCCGGCAGCCATACAGGGCGGAGCACCCTGCCACAAAGGAATGCAAAGAGCAATCCGGGGGAGCTCCTGCACTCCTAGAACAAGGCGCTATTCCATGTCGGAGATCCTTGCGGGTTCAGAGAGTTAGAAGATTTGTGATTTGTGATTTGTGATTTGTGATTTGTGATCAGGGCGGTCAATTTCTCCTTGCTCCGTAGCGGCCGCCTTCGGCGAAGACGGCGAGTCCCGCCTCTTCCAGCTCGAAGAGGGCGGCGAGGACACTTGCGGCGGGAAGGTCGGTGGATTGCGCGAGCTCTTCGGCGGTGGCGTCCTCTCCCTTTCGAAGCGTGTCCCAGATGCGGCGCGCGTGCTCCGACAGCGCCGCGGCCGCGGCAACGTTCGAAACGGCGACCGCGGACGGAGTACCGATCGCCGGGAAGAGCTCGGAAAGAACGTCCTCCGCCCCGCGGCAGAGGATCGCGCCGTCGCGCAGCAGCTCGTGCGTGCCGATCGAGGTCTGCGAGAAGACGCTCCCCGGCACCGCGAAGACGTCCCTTCCCGACTCGTTGGCCAGCCGCGCCGTGATGAGCGAACCGCTGCGGCGCGAGGCCTCGACCACCACCACGCCCGAACACAGGCCCGCAATGATGCGGTTGCGGATCGGGAAGTTCTCCGACTTCGGTTCCGTGCCTGGGGGAAACTCCGAGAGCAGCAACCCATCCCGCCGCAGGACGTCTTTTAAGGCGGCGTGCTCCCGGGGGTAGTCCACGTCCAGGCCGCACCCCAGGACCGCGATCGTCCCCCCGGGCCCTCCCAGAGCCGCCTCGTGCGCCGCGTGGTCCACCCCCCGTGCGAACCCGGAGACGATCGCCACCCCGGCGCAGGAGAGGTCCCGGGCGAGCCGCGCCGCCACGTCCCGGCCGTAGCGGGTAGCGGCCCTGGAGCCGACGATCCCGACCGCGGGGAGCTTCAACAGCTCGAGCTTCCCGGCGGCGAAGAGGACGAAGGGCGGGTCGGCGATCTCGGATAACGCTTTCGGGTATTCGTCCTCGAAAACCGTCAAGACGTGCACGCCGGTTCGCTCGATCCGGACAGCCCACCGCTCCGCCGCCGAGTCCTCAACGGATCGCTGCAGGGTCAGGGCTCTCTCCTCCGACCCGAGCCACTCGGCAAGCTCTGCCGGCGCCGCCGAGAGCAGGCTCTCGACTCCCCCATGCTCCCGCGCCGCGCGCCAGAGCCTCTGGGGAAAGAGGACCCGGCCGCGTGCCCAGGAGATCGCGGCGCGCCGCAGCGCCGGGTCGCCCCTCAACGCTCCCCCTTTAACGAGTCCTTCATTGCGGCTGGCGGGATCGGGAAATCTTTCCGGCAGGCAAAGCTTTCCTATAATAGCGATCCCCGGGGATTGGGGCAGGGAGCGTAAGAATGCGGCGGACGGCGACGGCCATCACTTTTCTCTTTGTCGTGACCGGCTGCACCTCCTACACGCACACCGAGAAGGCGAACTCCCAGATCGCGTTCGGCTCCGAGGTCGCCAAGCAGGGACTCTGGCGGGAGGCCCAGTTCCGCTTCGAGCAGGCGATCGCGAAGGACCCCACCAACGCCCGCGCGCACAACAACCTCGCGGTTGCGCTGGAGGCGACGGGCGAGTTCGCGCGGGCGCTGGAGGAATACAAGAAGGCGCTGCAGCTCGGGCCCAACGACAACTACATCCGCCGCAACTACGCCCGCTTCGCCGAGTTCTACACCTCCTACACGCGCACGACGGGGAAAGCCGCCGGTGGGCCCTAGGCCGATGCCGATCGGACATCGCCGCGTCCGTCCGGTCCTGCGCGCGCTCGTCGCCTCCGCGGTCGCCGTCGCGGCGCTCCTCTGCGCGCCCCCCGTCTCCGCCGGAGTCAGCCAGGTGAGGCTGCGGCTGCCCCTGAAGCCCCGTCTTCCCCTGCGCGGCAACGAGAAGCTGGCGCTCGCTCCGTTCATCCTCGTCACGGAGGCCGAGAAGGCGCGCGACAAGAGGCTCCAGAACGTGGACCTCCAGGGAGAGTTCCACCGGTTCCTCAAGAAGCAGGTGGACAAGAAGACCAAGCTCGAGGTCATCGAGACTCCGCCGGAGGTCAGGCTCCCGACGCAAAACCTGAGCGAGCTCGCCCGCGCGACGGAGTTTTGGCGCGCCGTCGGCGCTTCGACCGGCGCCGACATCATCGTGTCCGGGTCGCTGGAGTTCCGCATCGAGGACCGCTCCGGCTACAAGACCGAGGAGTACGTCTCCCCGATCAACGGCCAGACCTACTACCGCCAGGTCTACGTCGAGCAGACCGGCTTTCTCTTCGACATCGTGTTCCTCGTCTTCGACGGGCACTCCGGCGAAAAGCTCCTCCAGGACGAGTTCAAGGATTTCCGGCAGACGGGCGGCCGGCGGGCCGACGAGCTGCAGGGCCTCTTCGAGAACCTGTTCTCGCTCGAAAACCAGATCCTGAACCTCTTCGTCGCCCGCGAACGGGAGGCGGACCGCTACCTCTTCACCGACTGACTCCTTTTACAACGAGGCAGAGAAAGTGGGAACAACCAAAGCCCCCGCTCAGAGACTCTCGGCCGCCGGTCGCGAAGCGACCGCCTCCGGCCGACTGTCAAAACTAATCGTCGTCGCTCTCGCCGCGCTCGCCGCGCCGGCGGCCCTGGCCCAGTACGCGAGCAACTTCGAGCAGAACAAGATCGCGTACGACCGGTTCGACTGGAAGACGTACCGATCGACCCACTTCACGATTTACTTCTACGACCTGGAGAAACCGTCGCTGGAGAAGGTCACCTCCTACGCGGAGAGCGCGTATGACGACATCTCGCGGCAGCTGAACTTCCAGATTCCCAAGCCGATCAACCTGATCTACTACGCGACGCACTCCGACTTCGAGCAGACCAACACGCTCCTGAACTTCATCCCCGAGGGGGTCGGCGCCTTCGCGCTCCCCTCCCGCAACCGAATGGTGTTGCCCATCGACCTGCCCGACGAGAAGCTCCAGCAGCTGATCGCCCACGAGCTGACCCACGTGTTCCAGTTTGAGATCCTCTTCGGCGGCAACTACCTCCGCGCGGCCACGACGTCGGCGCCGCAGTGGTTCCTCGAGGGGATGGCCTCGTACTACGGCAACGACGAGGACAACAAGGACCGCATGGTCCTGCGCGACGCGGTGCTCGCCGACCAGGTCCCCGAGATCGCGCAGAAGGGGATCTACGGGTTCTTCGCGTACCGGTTCGGCCACGCCGTCTTCGACTTCATCGCGTCGGAGTGGGGCAAGGACGCGGTCCGCGAGTTCCTCTTCGAGTTCCGCAACCAGATCTCGGGCAACATGGACAAGCCCCTGAAGCGCGCCTTTAACGTCTCGGCCGAGGACTTCGACATCCGGTTCCGGCGGTACCTGCGGCAGCGGTTCTTGAAGATCCTGACCGAGAAGGGCGAGCCGATCGACTTCGGCGAGCGGTTCCGGATCCAGGACATCGAGTCGGCCGAGCTTTCGCCGCGGGCCTACCCCTCCGGCGACTTCGTCGCGGCGCTGTCCGCCTACAAGGAGGAGGCCGACGTCGTCATCCTTTCGACGACCGAGAGAAAGCTCTACCGCAACCTGACGAAGGGCTACACGACAAACTACGAGTACCTCGTCTCGCAGTGGCTCACGACGGGCCCGCAGAGCGGCGCGGACATCGCGGTCTCCCCCGACGGCAACACGGTCGCTGTGTTCGCCCGGCGCGAGCGCGGCCGCGACCTGCTGCTCTTGAACGCCTTGAACGGCGGCATCCGCGAGCGCATCGAGATGCCCGGCGTGGACCAGCAGCTCTCCCCCAGCTTCGCCCCGAACGGAAAGACCGTCGTCTTCCGCGGGATGCGCAACGGGAAGGGGGACATCTACGCCTATGACCTCGAGACGAAGACGGTCACGAACCTGACCAAGGACGACGAGTCCTCCGACTTCGGCCCGGCCTTCTCGCCCGACGGCAGGTGGATCTACTACAGCTCCGTCCACGGCACGAAGTCGAAGATCTACCGGATGCACGCCGACGCGCCGGAGTCCCGCGAGCAGGTGACCTACGGGGACTGGAACGACGAGGACCCGGCCCTCTCCCCCGACGGGCGCAAGCTCTTCTTCACCTCGGACCGGGACGCTGGGATCTACAACATCTACTCGATCAACCTCGAGACGGGAGAGACGTTCCTCCACACCAACGTCGTCGCCGGGGTCTTCTCGCCGACCATCTTCGTGGGCCACGACAACGTCGAGAAGCTCGTCTTCTCGGCCTACTACAAGCGGCGGTTCACGCTCTACATTGCCGACACGAACAAGCCGGTCCGCAAGCTCCCGGGCCTCGCGCCCGCCGCGACGCCGAGCGTGCAACCGGTCGTCACTCCGTACCAGCCAGCGATCGAGGTCACCGTCGACCCGGAGAAGGTCTCCGGCAAGCCCAGCCGCAAGCTCTCGCTCGAGGACGCCTCCGTCACCGCGGGCGTCAACACCGACCAGACCTTTGTCTCCGATACCGTGCTCATCTTCGGCGACAACCTCGGCGACCGGCGGTTCATCGCCGTCCTCGAGTCGGTGTCTTCCTTCACCACGTTCCAGCTCAGCTACTACGACATCTCCAAGCGGCTCCAGAAGGGGGTCACGCTCTTCGACGCGCGAACGTATTTCCTCGCGCAGGACCAGTCCACCGGCCTGATCGTCCGCGACCGCCGCGCTCAACGTTCCACCGGCGGACTCTTCCAGTTCATCTATCCGCTCTCCCGCTACCACCGCCTGGAGGCGCAGGCCGGGTACATCTCGCGCTCGATCGACTACCCGTACGTCCAGACCAACTCCGACGGAAGCCAGGTCTTCCTCGTCACTGCCCGCTCGGACAACTTCCCGACGGTCGGCCTTTCCTTCGTCGGCGACACGACGCTCTACCAGGAGTGGGGGCCGAGCTCCGGCCGCCGCTACCGTTTCTCCGTCTCTTACGCGCCGGACTTCAACAAGTCCAACATCGATCCGACCACGGGCCTGCCGGGCACCTCCTCGACGCTGACCTTCGACGCGACCGCGGACATCCGCCGCTACTTCCGGATCACGCCGAGGATGCTCTTCGCGATCCGGCTCTTCGGAGGCTACTCGACCGGGAACTTCCCGACGGTCTACTACTTCGGCGGCCTCGACACGCTGCGCGGCTACGACTACGCCTCGGTGATCGGCAACTCCGTCGCGTTCGCGAATTTCGAGCTGCGCTTCCCCCTGATCGACTACCTGATCTTTCCCATCGGCGGCCTGCGCAACATCCGCGCGCACGTCTTTTTCGACGTCGGCGGCGGGTCCCTGAAGAACCAGAACTTCAAGTTCTGGGACTCCAGCGAGCACCAGCTGATCGACGGAAAGGCAGCCTTCGGGATGGGGTTCCAGCTCGTGCTGCTGGGCCTGGAGATGCACTGGGACTTCGCGAGGCAGACCGACTTCAAGCACACGCTGTCGGGCTTCAAGACCGCCTTCTACATCGGCACCTCGTTCTAACTGTTCCGCAATTCGCTAGAATTGAGCGCGCGTGTCCCTCGGAACGACGGTTGCGGTTCGGGCACTCGGGCCCTACGGCGGCTCTGCGCCCGGCTACCGGCTGACGACCTTTCTCCTCGACGGGGAGACGGCGCTCGACGCCGGCTGCCTGACCGACGCGCTGCCGCTCGCGGCCCAGCGGCGGGTCAAGCGGGTCCTCTTGACGCACGCGCACTTCGACCACATCGCGTCGCTGCCGCTCCTCTGCGATAACCGCTACGGGCAGGCTCGACCGCTCGAGGTGCTGGCGCCCGCCCCCGTCCTCGCGACGTTGAAGCGCGATGTCTTCAACGACCGGGTCTGGCCGGACTTCACGCGGCTGCCAAGCCGCGCGCGGCCGACCGTGGTGCTTCGCCCCGTCGCGGAGGGCCGGGCGTTTTCGGCGGGCGGATTCTCCGTGATCGCTTTCGCCGTCAAGCACACCGTTCCCGGCTACGGCTACATCGTTTCCAAACGCGGGCGCTCCGTCCTCTTCTCCGGGGACACGCGCCCCACCGACAGGATCTGGGAAGCGGCGAAGCGGGCGAGGAACCTGAAGGCGATTTTCCTGGAAGTCTCGTTTTCGGACTCGCAGGCGCCGCTGGCGCAGGCGTCCGGGCACTACACGCCCGGCCTGCTGGCGAGAGACCTCTCCAAGGCGCCGCCGCGCGTCCCGATCTACCTGTACCACATGAAGCCGCCC
Organism: Thermoanaerobaculia bacterium; assembly: GCA_035263845.1. GTDB lineage: Bacteria > Acidobacteriota > Thermoanaerobaculia > UBA5066 > Gp7-AA6 > JAWOLE01. The sequence goes on from DATFQY010000090.1 coordinate 10,815, forward strand.
GCCCTCTCCCGCATCCGCAGGGAGATCGACGCGTTGAAGGAGCCGCGGTTGAAGCTTCTCGACTCGGAGCGGTCCTTCCGCTTCTAGCGGCCGATTCGCCTCGCCCAGGCCAGCAGGTCCACCGCCAGGGAGCCGGCCAGGCGGCCGCGCAGGGAGTCGTTGCGAAGCAGGTCGAGACGCGGACCGGAGAGGACCAGGCGGCGCAGGAGGAAGGTCCGGCCGTTGCGGACCGAAACCTCGTAAGCGGATTCCTGGGCGCCGCGCCGGATTCGAAGGCCGAGAGCTTCCGGGTCCGGCGTGACGGTCTCTTCGACCACGGCGGATTCGTCCTTCGTTTCTTCGGGAGAGAGACGGACCCGCCACTCTCCTCCGGAAAGTTCTTCGGCGGCCGCGCGTCCGGCGCCCGACTGGAATTCGATGTAAGCCTCTCTCGTCCCGATCGCCGAGAACGCGTCTCGCGGCGAGGCGGCGGTCTCGAGATACGCAGTGATCTCGGCGGCAGAGATCGAAGGCTCGGGATCGCCGGCGAGGGAGAAGGCGCGGTCCAGCAAACCCGCGTCCACGCCGAATTGCTCCCCGAGCGCCGCCGCGCGCGGCGCCGCGAGCGGGATCCGGGTCCTCGAGTGGCGATCGTCCACGCGGATCTCCCCCGCCGCAAAGGACACGTTCCGGCCGGGGCGCTCGACGCGGATCGAGACGCTCGTCAGGAACTTCGTCCGCCGCTGGAAGGTGCTTCGCCACTTCGCGCGGAATTCCTCCTCGGGGACATCCGCTTCGAAGATCTCGAGAGACCGCGGGCCCTCCGGGACTCCGTCGAGCAACTCGACGGAAAAGCCGCGCGGCGCGCGGGCGACCGCGACCGTCGAGGACGCCGTTTCCGTCTCCCCTTCGCGCGTGGGCAGGAGAGCGGGTAGCGGAAACCCGACGTCGCAGATCCACCGCTCTCCCCCGCTTTCGACGAGAACCGCTGCGTGGTCGAAGTCCTCCTGCACCCGGCCCAGGACCGGCCGGCAATCGAAGCCGAGCGCGGCGATCAGGGCGCGGAACGCCGCGACCCGCGCGAAACACGTTCCGCCGGCGCCCGAATCGATGTGATCGGCCCAGAAGACCTCGGGCCAGCGCGGCTTTTCCGCGGGATCGGCGATTTCCGAGTCCCGCACGATCTTCGAGGCGGATTCGAAGAGGACCCGCTGGTTGAACCGGGAGAAGAGCGCCTCGAGGTATCCGGGAGAAGGATCGGCCCGGTCGATCTCCAGGGCTTCGAGGATCTCTTCGATCCGGTCCGGAGGAATCAACCCTTCTTCGAGAGCCGCTCGACCAGGGCGCCGATGCGGGTGCGGGCGTCGGGACTGAACCAGTAGTCGAGGAAGGGGTCGTCCCTCCGCGCGGCGTCGAAGCGCTCGAGCGTCTCGGCGCGGGCGCGGCGCTTCGTTTCTGCGTAGGCCTGTGGCGATCCGCGCGAGAGCGCGGCGGCCCGCTCCAGCGCCGCGGCCTCGAGGTCCGCCGGCGCGACCGCGCGGTCGGCCAGGCCCATCGCGAGCGCGCGGTCCACCGGGACGTTCTCGGCCGAGGCCGTCAGCCTCTCCATGCCGCGGGCCCCCAGCACGAACCGGAAGAGCTCGACACAGCACGCCGGCAGTGGAACGCCCAGCGCGACCTCCGAGAGGCCCAGGCGTGCGGGACCCTCCGCCACGAAGCGCTCGTCGGCGGCCGCCGCGACGATCATGCCGCCGGCGATCGCGTGCCCAGGCAAGGCCGCCACGATCGGCGTCGCGTGGGCGAAGATCCGCCGGACCAGTCCGCAGTAGGCGTCGTAGAACGCCTGCATCTCCGCTCGCGCGAACTTCGAGACGACGGTCAGGTCCCAGCCTCCCGAGAAGATCTTCGGGCTCGCCGAGGTCAGGACGATCGCGCGGAAGTTGCCGCTGTCGGCGAAAGCGCGGTCGAGCCGGGCAACGAGGTCCGCGGAAAACGCGTTGGCCGGCGGGCGATCGAGCGAGACGAGCGCTATGCCGTCGCGGTTTTCGACCGAGACGAGGCTCAAGCGGGCTGCCTCGCCGTCAGAACTTGTTCGAGAGCGAGCTCGTGCACGCGGTTGTCGTCGGTCAGCTCGGGATGGAACGTCGCCGCCGTGACGTTGCCCTGCCGGACGAGCACCGGCTCCCCTTCGCGCGTCGCGACGACCTCGACACCCGGGCCGGCGGAGCGGATTCGCGGCGCCCGGATGAAGACCGCCGGCAGCTCTCCGCCCAGCGACGGCGCCTCGACCTCCCCGACGAAAGAGTCCACCTGCCTTCCGTAGCCGTTTCTCTCGACGGCGATGTCGAGAAGCCCCAGGGATTTCTGCGCGGGGTTGCGGACCTCGGAAGCAAGCACGATCGCGCCCGCGCAGGTGCCGAAGACCGGCTTGCCGCTCATGGCGAAGCGGCGGATCGCGTCCTCCCAGGGCGCCGACTCGAAGAACTTCCAGATCGTCGTGGACTCCCCTCCCGGAAGGATCAGGGCGCAAGCGTCCTCGATCTGCTCGGGCTGCCGCGCCTCGAAGGAGTCGATCCCCATCGCGGCGAGCTTCTTGCGGTGAGCCTCGAAGTCGCCCTGGAGGGCCAGGACGGCGACGCCGTGCGCCGGGACTCGGGACTCGGGACTCGGAACTCGAGTCACCAGCCGCGGCCCTGGAGGCGCGCTTCCTCGGGCAGGCTTGCGGCCTCGATGCCTTTCATTCCGGAACCCAGGGATTCTTCGGCCTCGACGAGGGCCTGCGCGTCGCGCCAGTGCGTCGTCGCCTTGACGATCGCGCGGGCGCGGTTGGCCGGATCGGAGGACTTGAAGATCCCGGAGCCCACGAAGACCGCCTCGGCGCCCAGCGACATGCAGAGCGCGGCGTCGGCCGGCGTCGCGATGCCGCCCGCGGCGAAGTTGGGGACCGGAAGCTTGCCCGTCTCGGCGACCTGGACGACGATCTCGTACGGCGCGCCCAGCCGCTTGGCCTCCGACATCCGCTCGTCGCGGCTCATCAGTGTCAGGTTGCGGATGTCGCGCCACACCTCGCGCAGGTGCTTGACGGCGTGGACCACGTCGCCGGTGCCCGCCTCCCCTTTCGTGCGGATCATCGCGGCGCCCTCGCCGATCCGGCGTAGCGCTTCTCCCAGGTTGCGGCACCCGCAGACGAACGGCACCGCGAAATCGTGCTTGTAGACGTGGTTCTCCTCGTCGGCCGGAGTCAGGACCTCCGACTCGTCGATGAAGTCCACCTTCAGCGCCTCGAGGATCCGCGCCTCGGAGGAGTGCCCGATGCGGCACTTGGCCATGACGGGGATCGAGACCGCCTGCTGGATCTCGCGGATCTTGGAGACCGGCGACATCCGCGCGACTCCCCCCTCCTTGCGGATGTCCGCGGGAACTCTCTCCAGGGCCATCACGGCGGCCGCGCCGGCGTCCTCCGCGATCTTCGCCTGCTCGGCGTTGACGACGTCCATGATGACGCCGCCCTTGAGCATCTCGGCCAACCCGACCTTCACCCGAAACGTCTCTGCCTGGTTCATCGCTGCCTCCCTCCTGATTACACGACCGGCATCGCGTGGACGCCGCTCGATCCCGTGACCGCGCGCACCGCCTCCGCGAAAAGTCGGATTCCTTTTTCCACATCCCGCTTGTCCACCCGGGAAACCGAGAGCCGCACGTTCGCGCGGTCCTCGCCGCGCGGGTCGAAGTCGCACCCGGGCGCGACCCCGACTCCCCTCGCCGCCGCGGCCTCCGCGACCCGCCGTCCCGAGACGCCGCGCGGCAGGCTGATCCAGAAGAGCGGGTTCCCGATCTCCCCTCCCAGCCAGGAGACCTCCGGCAGCAGGTGCTTCAGGATCCGCGCCGCCGTGATCCGCTTCGCCTCGACGTCGAAGGCCCTCGCGCGCCGCGCCCGCCGGTCCGCTCCCTCGCGCAGGAACGCGGCGACCGCGGCCTGGAGCGGCAGCGGCGTCTGGAAGTCCGCCGTCTTCTTCACGCGGGCGAGCGTTTCGACGATGCCGCGCGCTCCCGCGATCCACCCGATCCGGAAACCGGGGACGAGGTCCTTCGAGAGCGTCCCGAGCCAGACGGTCTGCTCGGGAATCCGGACCGCCAGGGGCGAGATCCCCGACTCCGGCTCTTCGTAGCCGTCTTCGACGAGGAGCGCACCGCTCGCCGCGACCGCTCGGACGATCTCGTCGCGCCGCTCGTCGCCGGCCGTGACTCCCGTCGGGTTCTGGCGTTCGGGCATCAGGTAAACGAGCTTCGGGCGCGCGCCGAGCAGAGGAGCCGGATCCGCTCCCTCGGCGCCGAGCGGCATCTCGACGATCCGGACTCCCGCGAAGCGGGCCAGGGCCAGCGCGCCGGAATAGGTCGGCGACTCCATCGCCACCGAGTCGCCGGGATCCGTGAACGTCCGGAAGAGGAGGTCGAGCCCCTGCTGGGCGCCGCTCGTGACGAGGATCTCGTCGGGCCCGCGCTGGATCCCGTGCTCGGCAAGCCGGCGGGCGATCTCGGCGCGGAGATCCTCGAGGCCGAGCGGGGGAGCGTACTGCCACAGGTCCGAGCGCCGGCTCCACGCCTCGGCGAGGATCTTCGTGAACTCCTCCAGCGGAAAGAACCGCTCATCGGGAGTCAGCCGCGAGAAATCCGCGACGAGCGGAACGCCGGAAGCGGGGGAGTCCTCCGGAGCGAGACCTGCCAGCCGGTCGGAGAGAAGGTCCTCGGGATCGAATTGCGGTGGGGGAGTCGGAGAAGCGCTGACCTCGGTCCCGCTCCCGACCCGTCCCTTCGCGAGGCCCGCTTCCTGGAGAATCCGGTAGGCGGCCTGCACGGTTCCGCGATTCACGCCGAGCGCAAGCGCGAGCTCGCGCGTGGTCGGGAGCCTCGAGCCCGAGGGCAAAACTCCGGACGAGATCTTCTGCTGGAGCGCCGACGCCAGCTGCCCGGATAGGGATTCGTCCGAAGCCCGATTCAACTCGATAGCCGAAGACCAATCCAATTGGCCCGCCATAGATCCAATTGTAGACCATCCAATCGGATATAAGTCAAGCCCTTATTTTTCAATCGGAAAGGTTGTGAGCACGCTCACGGTGGCCAATATGCGGAGGGCACGACCGAGCCTGAAGAGCGAGCCCTCCCCTACGGCACGGCACGGGGGTCGGTCCTCAAGCTCCGTGCTTGCGGAGCTCTTCTTCGAGGCGCTGACTCTTCAGGAAGTCGAGGTCGCGGGGGGAGACGTTCTTGCGCTTCGCGAGCCCCGCGTCCACTTTCTGCTCGATCTCGTCGAGCTCCTTGTAGCTCTCCGAGAGAGAGCGCTGGATCGCACGGCGGGCGGTCTCGTCGTCGGCCTTCTGGACCAGGTTCATGTTGTCCTTGAGCTTCCTCAGGATCACCCGCGACAGGTACAGGACCCTGTCGGCCGAGACCTTCACGGCTTCGACCTCTTGCTCGCCAGGAGCTCCTCGGTCAGAGGGTGGCGAAGGAGGCTCTCGAAGACCGAGGGCGGCACCGTCGCGACGTCGGCGCCCATCAAGGCCGCGTCGAGCACGTGGACGGGGTTGCGCATGTCGGCGACGAGGATCTGCGTCTGGAAACCGTAGTTGTCGAAGATCCGAATGACCTGCTCCACGAGGTCCATTCCGATAGCCCCGACCTCGTCCAGGGGCCCGACCGCGGGGGCGACGTAGGAGACGTTGGCCTTCGCGGCGATCAGCGCCTGGGCCGCCGAATAGCACCCGGCAACGCACACGGCGACCTGGTCCTGGGCGAGCAGGCGGGCGACCTTCAGGCCGTCGGGATCGATCGGGAGCCGGACGACGACGTCCTTGCCGAGCTTGGCGAGCTCTCGGGCCTCCTTGTACATCCCTTTCGCGTCGCCCGACGCGGGCTCGGCGCAGACGGGCCCGTCCGTCACCGAGGACAGGTCTCGCACCGCGCGGCGGTAATCCAGCCCCGCAGCCTCCGCGGCCGCCACGGACAGCCAGACCCCGTCGAGGAGGCCCCAGTCCCGGACCTTGCGGGCCTCGTCCACACTGGGGCTGTCCAGAAAAAAGCGCATGGAACGCGGGATTCTATACGTGACGGGGCACGACCGGGCGGGAGGGGCAAGCCCCTCCCCTACGACGCCAGGCCCCGACGCGAAAGGGCTTTACTCCTCGTCGTCGAGGAAGTCGGGCTTCTCGACCTTGGACTTTGGACCGTGGGCTTTGGGCTCGGAGGGCGCCGGCGCCGCGGGCGCACCCGGCAGGGTCCCCTGCGGCTCCTCTTCATTCTCGTCGGGCTCGGCGAGCTTGGCGACGGCCACGACCGCGTCCCCCTCCTCGAGGTAGATCAGGCGAACGCCCTGGGCGGCGCGGCCGGTCTCGCGGATGTCCTTGACCTTGATCCGGATGAGCATCCCGCTCTGCGTGATGAGCAGGAGCTGATCCGCGTCCGTCACGGACTTGATGCCGGCGACCGGGCCGTTCTTCTCGGTGACCTTGATGTTGATGACGCCCGAGCCGCCGCGTCCCTGGTAGCGGTACTCCGACGCCTCGGAGCGCTTCCCGTAGCCCTTCTCGGTGACCGTCAGGAGGTGGCCCGACTCCTCGACCACGTCCATCTCGACGACGTAATCGTCTTCCTTCTTCAGCGTCACGCCGATGACGCCGGTGGTGTCGCGGCCCATGGGCCGGACATCTTTTTCCGAGAACCGAATCCCCTGGCCCTGATGCGTCCCGATGAAGATCTGGCGTGAGCCGTCGGTCACGCGCACCGAAAGAAGCTCGTCCCCGTCCTCGATGTTGATCGCGATGATGCCGCCCGAGCGAACGTTCGAATACGCCGACAGGGCGGTCTTTTTCACGAGCCCCAGCTTGGTCGCGAACATCAGGTAGCGGTCCTCGGGGAACTCCTTGGTGGCCGCCAGCGCCACGAGCCGCTCGTTGGGGTCGAGGTTCAGGAGGTTCACGATCGCTTTGCCGCGCGTCGCCGGCCCGAGCTGCGGCACTTCGTAGACCTTGATCCAGTGCATCCGCCCGCGGTTCGTGAAGGCCAGCACGTACGCATGCGTGGAGGCCACGAACAGGTGCTCGACGACGTCCTCTTCCTTGGTCGTCGCGCCGATCCGCCCCTTGCCGCCGCGGCGCTGCGCGCGGTAGAGCGACAGGGGAGACCGCTTGATGTAGCCGCCGCGGGACACGGTGATGACCATGTCCTCCTCGACGATCAGGTCCTCGATGTCGATGTCGGTGGCCTCGGCCACGATCTGCGTGCGCCGTTCGTCGCCGAACTGCTTCTTGATCTCGGTCAGCTCGCTGACGATGATGTCGAGCACGAGCTTCTCGGACCCGAGGATCTCCTTCAATTTCGCGATCAGCGCCAGGACTTCCTTGAACTCGGCGACGATCTTTTCCCGCTCGAGGCCCGTCAGCCTCTGCAGGCGCATGTCCAGGATCGCCTGGGCCTGCACGTCGTCGAGCCGGACGATCTGCTTCTCCCTGGCCTTCGGGCTCTCGTCCGACAGCTTCTCGCCGATGAACTTCTCCAGCCCCGCGACCGGCATCGAGACCTGCGCGATCAGCTTCTCCTTGGCCTCCTTCGGGTCCTTGGCGGCGCGGATGATCTTGATCACGAGGTCGATGTTGGCGAGCGCGAGCGCCAGGCCGCGCAGCAGGTGCGCCCGCTCCTCGGCCTTCTTCAGGTCGAAACGGGTCCGCCGAACGACGACTTCCTTGCGGTGGTCGATGAAGTGTCGCAGCAGGTCGATCAGCGGCAGGACCCGCGGCTGGTTCTCGACGATCGCCAGGAAGATGATCCCGAAGGAGGACTGCATCGGAGTCAGCGCGTAGAGCTGGTTGAGGATCACCTGGGCGTTCTCGCCGCGCTTCAACTCCACGACGATCCGCATCCCCTCGCGGCTGGACTCGTCGCGCAGGTCCGCGACCCCGTCGATCTTCTTGTCGTTGACGAGCTCGGCGATCCGCTCGATGAGCTTCGCCTTGTTGACCTGGTAGGGGATCTCCGTGACGATGATGGATTCCTTGTCGCCGCGGGCGGCCTTCTCGACGATCGCGCGGGCGCGCACCTGGACCGACCCGCGGCCGGTGGCGTAGGCGTCCCGGATGCCCTGGGCGCCATGGATGAACGCGGCGGTGGGGAAGTCGGGGCCCTGGATCTTCTTCATCAGCTGGCCGAGCTTCGCGTCGGGGTGGCGAATCAGCTCGATCGTCGCGTCCACGACCTCGGAAAGGTTGTGCGGCGGGATGTTCGTCGCCATGCCGACGGCGATGCCGGCGGATCCGTTGACCAGGAGGTTGGGGAACTTGCAGGGGAGGACCGTGGGCTCCTGGAGAGACCCGTCGTAATTGGGGTTCCAGTCCACCGTCTCCTTGTCGATGTCGTCGCCGAGAAGCTCCGCGGACAGGCGCGTCAGGCGGATTTCGGTGTAGCGCATCGCGGCCGGGTTGTCGCCGTCCACCGATCCGAAGTTGCCCTGCCCGTCCACCAGCGGATAGCGCATCGAGAAGTCCTGCGCCATGCGCACGATCGTGTCGTAAACGGCGTCGGGGTTGTGCGGGTGGTACTTGCCGAGCACGTCTCCGACGATGCGGGCGGACTTCTTGTACGGCTTGTTGTGGAGGTTGCCCTGCTCCCACATCGCGTAGAGGGAGCGGCGGTGGACGGGCTTCAGTCCGTCGCGGACGTCCGGCAGCGCCCGCCCGATGATGACGGACATCGCGTAGTCGAGGTACGAGCGGCGTACCTCGTCTTCGATCGTGATCGGGATCTTTTCGTCGGGTGTGAGGAGGTTGGAGCTCATTTAGATGTCGAGGTTCCTCACGTTCAGGGCGTTCTTCTCGATGAAGTCGCGGCGGGGCTCGACGGCATCGCCCATGAGGATTGAGAAGTACTTGTCGGCTTCGACCTTGTCCTCGACCGAGACGTGCAGGAGCCGGCGCTTCTCGGGATTCATGGTTGTCTCCCAGAGCTCCTCCGGGTTCATCTCGCCGAGGCCCTTGTAGCGGGAGATCGTCAGCCCCTTCTTGGCCGACTCGTAGATGGCGTCCACGACGGCCGAGAGTGTCTGGTGGCTCTCCTTGTCGCCGTTCTTGGTCACGACGTAGGGGCCGTCCAGGAACGAGCCGATCGTCTTGGCGGTTTCGCGGATGCGGCGGAACTCGTACGCCGAGACGAACTCCGTGTCCACGCGGATCTCGTGGGCGACCCCGTTGACGCGCCGCGTCATCTCCAGCGCCCAGCCGGAATGCTCCTCGTCCTCGACGACAGCGATCTTCTCCGCGTCGAAGGCTCGCGCGGCCTTGGCGAGGTCCTCGAGCTTTTTCTTCTCGGCGAAGTCGGCCTTCGACGTCATCCCGCGATCCAGAAGCGCCCGGACCAGTCCTTCCGGCACCCCGCGCTGGCCGAGCTTGGCGACGTGTCCCCGGTACTCCTCCATCTTCTCGAGCATCGAGACGAGCCTCGCGCCCGACACCGAGGCGTTGGACATCTCGGAGGAAAGGGACCGGTCATCTCCGATTCGACCGAGAAGGAATTTCGACATCGCCTTCTCGTCCTTCAGGTACGTCTCCTTCTTCCCCTCCGTCACCTTGAACAGCGGCGGCTGCGCGATGTAGAGGTAACCCTTGTCGATCATCTGCGGCATGTGGCGGAAGAAGAACGTCAACAGCAACGTGCGGATGTGCGCCCCATCGACGTCCGCATCCGTCATCACGCAAACCTTGTGGTAGCGGATCTTCTCGACGTCGAAGTCTTCGCCGATGCCGGTGCCCAGCGCCGTGATGAGGGCGCGGATCTCGGCGAAGCCGAGTATCTTGTCGAGGCGCGCCTTCTCGACGTTCAAGATCTTGCCGCGCAAGGGGAGGATCGCCTGGCTGCGGCGGTCGCGGCCCTGCTTGGCCGAGCCGCCGGCCGAGTCGCCCTCGACGATGAACAGCTCCGAAAAGGCGGGGTTCTTTTCCTGGCAGTCGGCCAGCTTTCCGGGGAGCGACCCGGAGTCGAGAGCGCCCTTGCGCCGCACCAGCTCGCGGGCCTTTCGCGCGGCCTCGCGGGCGCGAGCGGACTCGACGATCTTTTCGACGATCTTCTTGGCGACCCGCGGGTTTTCCTCGAGGTACGAGCCCAGCTTCTCGTAGACGACCTGCTGGACCCAGGTCTTGACCTCGGAAGAGACGAGCTTGTCCTTCGTCTGCGAGGAGAACTTCGGGTCCCGGACCTTGACCGAGACGACGGCTGTCAGCCCCTCGCGGCAGTCGTCGCCGGAGAGGCTCGTCTCCTTCAGGGCCTTCGTCAGGGCGTTGGCGTCGGCGTACTTCTGGAGGGCCCGCGTCAGCGCCGTCTTGAACCCTTCCAGGTGCGTCCCGCCGTCGCGGTTGTTGATCGTGTTGGTGAAGGTGAAGATCGTCTCGGCATACCCTTCGTTCCACTGCAGGGCGACCTCGACGCGCTCCTTTTCGGCGTCCCGCTTGGGATCTCCGACTCCCCCCTTGATGTCCTGAAAGAAGATGACCTTGTCGTGGATCGGTTGCTTGGTCTTGTTCAGGTGCTCGACGAAGGAGCGGATCCCGCCGTCGTAGGCGAAGTCGTGCTTCTTCTCGCTCCTCTCGTCGTGGATCGAGATGCGGACTCCCGGATTCAAGAACGACAGCTCGCGCAGCCGCTGCGAGAGCCCGTCGAAGTGGAACTCCGTGACCGAGAAGATCTCCGGGTCCGGCCAGAAGGTGATCCGCGTGCCGGTCTTGCGCGAGGTCCCGGTCGCCTTGATCGGACCCTGGGGAACGCCGCGCTCGTAGCCCTGCTCCCAGACCTTCCCGTCGCGGCGGACTTCGACGTCCAGCCGGCGCGAGAGGGCGTTGACGACCGAGACGCCGACGCCGTGGAGGCCGCCGGAGACCTTGTAGGAGTTGTCGTCGAACTTCCCGCCCGAGTGCAGGTCGGTCATGATGATCTCGAGCGTCTCCCGCTTGTGCTCCTTGTGCATGCCGACGGGGATGCCGCGCCCGTTGTCCTCGACCGTGACCGAGTTGTCGGAGTGGATCGCGACCGAGACGTGGTCGCAGTAACCGACCTGCGCCTCGTCGATGGAGTTGTCCACCAGCTCGAAGACCATGTGGTGGAGGCCGGAGATGTCGTCGGTGTCGCCGATGTACATCCCGGGCCGCTTGCGCACGGCCTCCAGCCCCTTCAGGAGCTTGATCGAGTCGGTGGTATATGCCGTGGTGGTGCTCATCCCTGTCTCATCCGAATGTCCTCGTCGTTGACTGCCCGCGGCCTCTCGGCAATCTGCAGCCGGCCTCCCCTCATCTCGACGATGGCGGCCGCCCGGCCGCGCCACCTCGCCGGCTCCGACGCGGTCGTCAGCAGGACCGTCTCGGCCTCCGGCAGCGCTTCCAGGAACGCCTCGACCCAGTTCTCCGAGAGGCCCGCGTCGAACTCGTCGGCGGCGAAGAGGGGAGCCTCGTCCGACGCCTTCGCGATCGCCCGCCACTCGGCGAGCTTGACCAGCGCGATCGTCCTCGCGAGCTCCCCGGCGGACGCCGTCTCCGCCAGGGGCCTCCCGCGGCGCTCCCAGAGCAGGTCGTCGCGCTGCGGACCGGCCAGGGAGTGGCCCCTGCGACGCTCGACGGCCGAGACCCTCTCGCAGGAGGCCCGAAGCTCTGTTTCCGTAAGCGAATTGCCGTCAGCCTGGTAACTCGTTTGGATTGAGGAATATTCCGGTCCCGCCTCGCGGCAGAGTGGCCCGAAAAAAGCGGTCCATTCCGCCAGCGCCGACTGCCGGTGGCGGCGCACCGCGGACCCGGCCACGACGAATTCCTCCGTCCAGGCGTCGAGCTCCGCCGACCTCGCTCGGGCTTGCCCATTACGCGCCCTGGCGAGCAGGACGTTTCGCTGGGCGAGCGCCCGTTCGAAGCGTGCCAGGTCTTCACCGGCGGCGGGACGGGACAGAAGCGACAGGCGGTCCAGGAAGCGCCGGCGCGCCGAACGGGCCCCGGTCAGGAGCTCCCGGTGCTCCGGCGAGAGGAAGACTGCCGGGGCGAGGCAGGAGACCTCGCGGAAACTAGCCGCCTTGCCGGCGCGGGCGAAGTTGCGCCCCTCTTCCGGCGACCAGGCGACCGAGAGGTTCTCGATCGAGTCACCGCGCGCCACCATTGCCTCGATCCGGAATCCTTCCGGGCCCGCAGACATGGCTGCCGGCCGCGCCCGGCGAAAGGACCTCTGCCCGCACACGAGCGCCACGGCCTCGAGCAGGTTGGTCTTTCCCTGGGCGTTCTCCCCCGCGATGAGCGTGGTTCCACATCCGAAGAAAACGGGATCCGGGGAGAGGTTGCGGAAGGAGTGAGCGGTAATCCGGGTTAAGCGCAAGGATTCCTTTCCACTCAGAGGCGCATCGGCATCACGACGTACATGTATCGGGACGCGCCTTCAATGTCTCCTTCCGGACGGCACAGGCACTGGGTGTTCTCGTCCTTCATTTCCAGGCGAACGTTCTCCGTCTCGGCTTCTTCGAGGAAATCGAGCAGGTACTGCGCGTTCAGACCGATGGACATCGGCTCGGCGTCGTACCGGACATCCAGCGTCTCGCTCCCCTCTCCGAGCTCCTGGCTGGCCGAGGTGATCGTCAGCAGGTCCTTCTCGAAGGAGAGCTTGACCCCGCGCGAGCGCTCGGAGGAGAAGAGCGCCACCCTCCGCAGAGCCCCCTGGCAGGCGGCGCGCGACACGACCGCCACCTTGTCGTTGCCTCTCGCGAGGATCTTCTCGTAGTCGGGAAAATTCACGTCCAGGAGCCGCGCGATCAGCTGCCGGCCGGCCACGGAGAAGAGCAGATGGTTCTCCGAGTGCCGGATCGAGAGCTCTGCCGCGTCTCCTCCTCCGTCCATCTTGAGGATCTCCGACAGCGCCTTCTTGGGAACGAGGACGTCGGGCAGGCTGCTCTTCGTGTCGCCCCGCGGGAAGTTGATGAGCGCCAGCCGGTGACCGTCGGTCGCGACCAGCTCGAACTCGTTCCCCTTGCTCTTCAGGAGCGCTCCCATCAACTGGAAGCGCGTTTCCTCCGCCGAGACCGCGTAGAAGACCTTCCTCGAGAGCTTCTTCCAGAGGCCCAGCGGCAGGCTCACTTCCGACTTGCCCTCGACCTTCGGGACCGTCGGAAAGTCCTCGGCCGGCTGGGCGACGAGCCGGAAATTGGACCGCTCGCAGACCACCCCGAGGTAGTTGTTGTCCATCAACTTGAGGGCGACATCGGCCTCGGGCAGGTTGCGGATCAGGTCGAAGAGCTTGCGGGCAGGGACCGTCACGCTGCCCGGCCGGGAGACCTTCGCCTGGGCCCGGGAGAGGAGCGTCAAATCCAGGTCCGTGGAGGTGAAGCTCAGGTGTCCGTCGGCCGCCTTCAGCAGGATGTTCGAGAGGATCGGGATCGTGTTTTTGCGTTCCACGACCCCCTGCATGAGCGTAAGCTCATTCAAGAAATCTCCTCTTCGGACAGTCAGTTCCATGGGGTTTTCCCACCTCCGGAAAGAGAAAAAATTCTATCACATTTAGCAGCAGAAATAGGCTTGTGGAGAAGGAAGAAAAGTCGAAAAAACGCTTGAAAAATGGGCTCGAAATGAGGGTCGCTCAAAAAGGAGCGATTGCGGATCGAGCGGCGCGCGAAGTTTTCGGAAAGGGCCGCGCGGCGCTGCGGAAAAAGGCGCGGCGGAAAAGACGGGCGGCGCCTCGAAGAGCTAACGGTAGCGCTGGAGAAACGACTCGACGACCTTGCGGAAATTCGGGTCGTCTTCGGCAAGGCGCTCGATTTTCTCGACCGAGTGCATGACGGTCGAGTGGTGCTTGTCGTTGAAGAGCCTCCCGATTTCCGGGTAGGAAAGCCCCGTCAGCTTGCGGCAGAGAAACATCGCCACCTGTCTCGGAAACGCGATCGGCTTGGCGTTGGACTTGGCCTTCATGTCCGAGACGCGCAGCCCGTAGTGCGCAGCGACGAGCTTCAGGATGTCCGACGGCGTGGCCCTCGTCTCCTCGGTTCCCAGGATGTCCTTGAGCGTCTCGCGGGCGAGCTCGACGGACAGCGCCTTGCCCGTCAGCGACGCGAACGCGACGACGCGGTTCAACCTCCCCTCGAGCTCGCGCACGTTGGACTTGACGGATCCGGCGATGTAGAGCGCGACGTCGTTGGGGATCTCGACCTTCTCCGCCTCCGCCTTCTTGCGCAGGATCGCGACCTTCATCTCCAGGTTGGGCGGCTGGATGTCGGCGATCAACCCCCACTCGAACCGGGAGCGCAACCTTTCCTCGAGCGTCGGGATCTCCTTGGGCAGCGCGTCGGAGGTCAGGACGATCTGCCGCTGCGCGTCGTGGAGGGCGTTGAACGTGTGGAAGAACTCCTCCTGCGTCGAGTCCTTGCCGGCGATGAACTGGACGTCGTCCATCAGCAGGACGTCGAGCTCGCGGTAGCGCTGCTTGAACTCCTGCATCTTCTCGAAGCGCAGCGCGTTGATGAGCTCGTTCAAGAATCGCTCGGCCGAGATGTAGAGGACGCGGAAGCCTGGCCGGCGCGACATGACTTCCTGCGCGATGGCGTGCATCAGGTGGGTCTTGCCCAGGCCGACGCCCCCGTAGAGGAAGAGGGGGTTGTAGGTGCGGGCCGGCGACTCGGCGACGGCGCGCGCGGCGGCGTGGGCGAACTGGTTGGAAGACCCGACGACGAACGTGTCGAAGGTGAAGCGGGGGTTGAGCAGGAGCCCGCGCGAGGCCGGCGGCGGCAGGGGAGGCGCCGGCGCGGGAGCGAAGAGGCCGTCGGCCGGCGCGTAGCGGATCGTTAAGTTGGGGTAGCCCAGGGCCGCGGAAGCCTCGTTCAAGAGCGCCCCGTGGCGAGAGGAGATCCACTCGGCGAAGACGCCGCTCGGCACGGAAACCACCAGCTGCGGCGAGGCCGGGTCGCCCGCGAAGGAAACCTGCCGGGTCGGCTCGAACCAGGTCTTCAGCTCCTTGCCGTCGAGCCTGCCTTCGAGTTTCCGGATGATCGAGTTCCAGAGGTCGTTCACAGTGCCGCGCCACTTTCCCACAGCTTTTCCGCAGGCTGTGGAAGCCACCCTCAAGCTGGGGGCGCGGAGTATATACCCGGCTATCAGCCCATTCCTTGACTTTCGGCCGGTCTGCCCCTAGGATTCCCGCTCTTTTTATGAAGCGGACTTATCAGCCCAATAACCGCCGGCGCAAGCGCACACACGGTTTCCTCGTGCGGATGCGGACCCGTTCGGGACGTGCCGTTTTGTCGGCGCGCCGTCGCAAGGGACGTAAGAAACTCTCGGTGTGAGCCCAGGTCAGGCCGTCGGGGAGACCTTCTCCCGTGACGACCGCCTTCGAAAGCGAAGAGAATTCGAAGAGTGCTACGCCTCCGGGGTCCGCGTGTCCGGACGCCATCTCCAGCTGTTCCTCCTGCCGCGCCCCGGCGCCGAGGGGATTCGCCTCGGCATCTCGGTCGGCAAGCGCGCGGGCGGCGCCGTGCTCCGCAACCGCTTGAGACGGCGCCTGCGCGAGGTCTTCCGGCGCAACCGTCCCGCCGCTCCCACAGCTCTCGACCTCGTCGTCAACCTGCGGCCGTCGGCCGCGTCGGCCTCCTTCCCGGAGCTCGCGAATGACTATCTACTCACCATCGAGCGAGGGCTCGCTCGGCTACGGTCCCGGTGACAGCCTGACTCGACTCGTCGTCGCGATCCTCGACTTCTACAAGCGGGCAATCTCGCCCTGGCTGCCCCCGGCCTGCCGGTTCGAGCCGACGTGCTCGGTCTATGCCCGGGAGGCCTTCCTGCGCCATGGCCTGGCCAAAGGGGCCTACCTCACGTTGAGACGGCTGATGCGCTGCCACCCCCTCCACGCCGGTGGATTCGACCCGGTCCCTTAACCGGCTAAATACTGATGGAGAAAAGGTTATTGCTGGCGGCGGTCCTGTCGCTCGCCGTTCTGGCGGCATGGGAGTTCCTGGTACCCAAGCCGCCGAAGCCGGCTCCCAGGCCAGTTCCCCCGCCGGCGGCGACTGCCCCGGTTGCCACGGCCGGCTCCTCCACTCCCGCGGCCTCGGAAGTCGCCGCCACTGCATCCGCGGCCCCGGCCCGTAATCTCCCGGCGCCGGTTTCCGGGCGCGCCGAGGAAAAGCCGGTCGTCGAGAACGCCCTCGTCCGCGCGACCTTCTCGAACAAGGGAGCCGTTCTCTCCTCGCTCGTTCTCCTGCAGCACACCGACGACCACAAGAAGCCGCTCGAGCTGGTCCGGCAGTCGCCCGGCTCTTCGGGCAAACCGCTGGCCGTCGAGTTCCCGGGAAATCCCGAGCTGACCAGGCGCGTGGCGGACGCCTTCTACGCCGTCGAGAAACCTTCCGAGCGCTCGGTGCGCTTCTCCTACGCGGACGACGCGGTCGCGGTGACGAAAGAAATCCGCTTCGAGACCGGCTACCTCTTCGACGTCAAGGTCTCCGTCGTCGGTCCGCGCTACACGCTGGTGGCGGCCGAGGGCCTGCGCAATCCCAGCGAGGAGGAGGTCGCCTCGCGTTACGTCGCGCCGGCCTCCGCGGTCGTCGCTTCGCCCGCCGGCCTCGTCCACGAGCGGGCCGACAAGCTCGAGAAGCCGATGGAATGGCCGATCCCCGAACGAGGCTTCGCGGGCATCGAGGACAACTACTTCCTCGCGGTCCTGATCCCGAAGCCGGGCCCGGGCGCCATCGCCTACGCGATCCCGAACAAGGACAAGGAAGGAAAGCCGGCCCCGATCATCGCCGCGGGTCTCTCGGGCCAGGGCGACATCTCCGCGCGCGGCTACTACGGGCCCAAGGACGTCGAGATCCTGGAGAGCCTGAACCTGGGGCTCGAGCGGACGGTGGACTTCGGCTGGTACGGGATCCTCGCGAGGCCGCTGCTGTGGCTTCTCAAGCGCACGTACACCCTCGTCCACAACTGGGGCGCCGCGATCCTGATCGTGACGTTGCTCATCCGGATCCTGCTCTTCCCGCTCATGCACAAGAGCTACTCGTCGATGAAGAAGATGCAGAAGCTCGCCCCGAAGATGAACGCGATCCGCGACAAGTACAAGAAGGCCAAGAGCGACGCGGCGCAGCGGCAGAAGATGAACGAGGAGTTGATGAAGCTCTACCAGGCGGAGGGCTACAACCCGATGAGCGGGTGCTTTCCGATCCTGTTGCAGCTTCCGATCCTCGTCGCGTTCTACAACGTGCTGTCGCGCGCAATCGAGCTGCGGCACGCGCCGTTCGTCCTGTGGATCACGGACCTCTCGGCTGTGGACCGGACCTACGTGCTGCTGATTCTCATGACCGTGACGATGTACATCCAGCAGGCCATGACGCCGACGACCGCCGACCCGGCGCAGAAGAAGATCTTCATGGCGATGCCGCTGATCTGGGGTTTCTTCCTGAAGGACATGCCGTCGGGGCTCGTTCTGTACTGGCTTTTTTCGAACGTCCTGACCATCCTCCAGCAGGCCCTGATCCAGAAAATGGGTAAAGACGAGCCGGAAGAGCAGAAGCCGGCCAAACTCAAGCGCGTGCGCGCGTAAGAACGGGGAGAATCGAGCGATGAGATACGAAGGCAAGACGGAAGCCGACGCTGTCGAAGCGGCTTCGCAGGCCCTGGGCGTTCCCGCCTCGGAGCTGAAATACAGGGTCGTGCGCGACGAAAAGTCCTTCTGGGGAGGACGCGTCGTGGAGATCGAGCTCGAGGCCCCTTCGCGGGCCGTCGGGGCGAGCCTTGCGCCCGCCCGCCTTGCGGAGGCCGAGATGTCCGACGGCGACGACACGCTTCCGATCCCGGCGGCGACGGCGGAGAAAGCCGTGTCGGCCGCCGAAGCGGAGCCGCGCAAAGGCCCGGCGCCGAAGGGCGCGATGGACCCCGAGGCGTTCGCCGCGGTCGAGGCGAACCTGACGGAGCTTCTCTCCGCCGCCGGGTTCTTGGTCGAGATCCGGCGCCGTCAGGGACAGGGCGACGAGATGCTCTTCGAGCTGATCGGCGACGACGTCGAACCGCTCCTTGCGAGCGGCGGCGAGGGGCTGAGCGGCCTGGAAGTCCTCGTGGGAAGGATCGCATCCAAGCAGATCGGCCGTCCCGTCTACCCGCGGCTCGACGCGGAAGGCTTCCGCGCCCACCAGCGCGAATCCTTGGAGGAGCTCGCGCAGCGCTCCGCCGACGAGGCCAAGCGCACGCGCCGCCCGCAGCTTCTGCCACCCCTTTCTCCCGCCGAGCGGCGCCTGATCCACCTCGCCCTCGCCGAGGACCCCGAAGTCGAAACAATCAGCGAAGGCGAGGGTTTTTTGAAGCGGGTCGCCGTCAGGCCGAAAGCGAGTTAATCACCGGATTCTTGAATGCGACCCAGGGTCGAATCGGCCCTCGACACGATCGCGGCGCTGGCGACACCGGTCGGGCGATCCGCGCTGGCCCTGTTGCGCGTCTCGGGACAACGCAGCCTCGAGATTCTTCGGGCGGTGACCCGGGACCTTCCCGACGGAATTGAGCCCCGGCACCCGTACCTCGTCTCGTTCGTGGACCAGTCGGCCCAGGTCCTGGACCGCGGCCTCGCGACTTTCTTCGCGGCGCCGGCCTCTTCGACCGGAGAGGACGCGGCGGAGCTCTCGATTCACGGCAGCCCGGTGGTCGCGCAGAGGCTCTTGGCGGCCCTGATCGCGGCGGGAGCTCGGGCGGCGAGGCCGGGGGAGTTCACCGAGCGGGCGTTCCTGCTCGGAAAGGTAGATCTCGTCGAAGCCGAGGCGGTCCGGGACCTGATCGAAGCGAGGACCGAAGCCGCCGCGAAACTTTCCGCGCGGCAGCTCGACGGAGCGCTTTCAAGGAGGCTTGCCGCGATCCGCGAGGACCTCGTGGCAACCGCCGCGGCGCTGGGCTCGACGATCGACTTCGCGGAGGACGTCGGGGAGACGCTGCCGCCGCAGGTCCTGGCGCGGTTGGAGTCGGCGGGGGAGTCGCTCGCGCGGCTCTCCGACAGCTACAGGATCGGGAGCCTCATCGCCTCGGGTTGCCGCGTCGCGATCCTCGGCAAACCCAACGCCGGCAAGTCCACGCTCTTCAACGCGCTCCTGGGATCTTCCCGCGCGATCGTGACGGACGTTCCTGGAACGACCCGTGACACGCTCCACGCGACCGTGGACGTGCGAGGCGTTCCCGTCGAGATCGTGGACACGGCAGGCCTGCGCGACACCGAGGACCGGGTCGAGAGGATCGGCGTCGAGCGGGCGCGAGAGGCGGGCCAGTCCTCCGACGCCGTTCTTTACGTCTTCGACGCGGCCGCCGGCTGGACCGCCGAGGACGCCTCCGCGATCGCTGCTCTCGACGGCAAACCGGTCGCCGTGATCGCGAACAAGATGGATGTCCTGCGCGGGCCCTGGAACGGCGAGCCCGGCGCTGCCAGGCCCCTCTCGGGCATCTCGCCCGCCGCCGGCGAAACGCTGGGACAGATTCTCGCGGACACGGTCGCCCGCGACGTCTCGACAGACTCCGCCTCGGAGACTCTCTCCTCGCTTCGCCAGCGCGATCTCGTTGATCGCGCGAGGGCCGCCGTCTCGGACACGCTCGGCTCCCTGCGGCGCGGCGACTCCCCCGAGTACGCCGCGACGCACCTGGACGCCGCCTTGGACGCCCTCGCGGATGTCGCGGGCGAAACAACCGCGGAAGATGTCCTTCGGGCGATCTTCTCGACCTTCTGTATCGGAAAATAGGCGTTGTGAAGTTCGACGTCCTCGTCATCGGCGGCGGCCACGCCGGCATCGAGGCGGCGCACGCGGCGGCACGCATGGGGCGAAAGACCGCGCTACTGACGGGGGAGCTGGCGGCCATCGGGCGGATGTCCTGCAATCCCGCGATCGGCGGGCTCGCCAAGGGGCAGCTCGCGCGAGAGGTGGACGCTCTCGGCGGCCTGATGGGAGCCCTGGCTGACGGAGCCGGGATCCAGTTCAAGATCCTCAACCGCTCGCGCGGTCCGGCGGTGTGGGGGCCGCGCGCGCAGTGCGATCGAGCGCTCTATTCGCGCCTGGCTCGCAGGGCCGTCGAAGGGAATCCCAACCTGACGCTCGTCGAGGGGATGGCCGAGGACCTTCTCGACGCCGGCGGCCGCGTCTGTGGCGCCGCGCTCGCCGACGGACGGAGGCTGGAAGCTCGCGCGGTCGTCGTGACGACGGGGACTTTCCTGCGCGGTCTCATGCACACGGGGGAGAGAAAGACGGAGGGCGGCCGCTTCGGCGAGGCTGCCGCGACGGGGCTTTCCGGCGCGCTGGCCCGGCTGGGCGTCAAGCTCGGGCGTTTCAAGACCGGGACTCCCCCGCGGCTCCACCGCGACACGATCGATTACGCCGCCTGCCGGCCGCAGCCGGGAGACGATCCCCCGGTCCCGTTCTCCTTTCGCACGACGAGCCTTCCGGCGAAGCAGGCGCTCTGCTGGCTGACGGCCACCAACGAGGCCGCCCACGAGCTGATCCGCGAGAACCTCCACCGAAGCCCGATGTACTCGGGTCAGATCGTCGGGATCGGGCCGCGCTACTGCCCCTCCGTCGAGGACAAGGTCGTCCGCTTCGCGGACAAGCCGCGCCACACGCTCTTCCTCGAGCCGGAGGGGTGGGACGCGGAGGAGATCTACGTCAACGGCCTCTCGACCTCGCTGCCCGAGGACGTCCAGCGCGCGGTCCTCGCGGTGATCCCGGGGCTGGAGAGCGCCCGCCTGCTTCGCCCCGGCTACGCCGTCGAGTACGACTTCGCGTGGCCGGAGCAGCTCCGAGAGACGCTCGAAGCCCTGGAGGTGCCAGGTCTTTATCTTGCGGGCCAGATCAACGGGACGTCGGGCTACGAGGAGGCCGCGGCCCAGGGCCTGTGGGCCGGGATCAACGCGGCGCTCGCCGTGGCCGGGCAGGATCCCTTCGTCCTGGAGCGCTCGGAAGCCTACGCGGCGGTCATGGTCGACGACCTCACGAAGAAGGGAGTCGAGGAGCCTTACCGCCTCTTCACCTCGCGCGCCGAGTACCGCCTCCTGCTGGGCGTGGACACGGTGCTGCCGCGCCTGCTGCCTCACGCGCTGCGGCTCGGCCTCGTCACGGCCGAGGAGTACTCCGCCGCGATGCGGAGCGAGGAGCGGATCTCAAAGGCCGAGCGTGAGCTCGCCGGACGCGTCCTGACTCCCGACCGGGAGACACGCGAGGAGATCGCGGAGGCGCTCGGAATCTCGTTCGAAGCGCCGACGACGCTTTTCAAGCTACTCCAGCGCAACGACCTATCGCTGGAATTGATCGAGGCCTACGCCCCGGAGGTCTTCGCCGGGATGACTCGTGAGGAAACGCAGATCCTGGAGAGCCGCGTCCGATACGAGGGCTACATCCGGCGCGAGAGAGAGCGCGTCGAGCGGTTGCAGCCTCTCCTCTCCCGCAGGATCCCGGAAGACTTCGACTACGCGTCGCTGTCCGGCCTCTCCCGCGAGATCGTCGAGAAGTGCTCGAAGCGCCGCCCGCGAACGGTCGGGGATGCCTCGCGCATCCCAGGCGTCACGCCC